>JBMNNY010000087.1:0-8951 GCA_050942765.1 Bacillota bacterium
GCGTTTGCAGACTCATACTATGGCGGAAGGCGAAAAAGTATACGAAATCGCGATTTCTGACGGATCAGACGGATCAACGGAAGCCTTTTATTGTTTTGCGGGACAGCTCAAAGCGCATTTGTCACTACCATTATTACCGTCGGAGGCTTCTGACAGTGAAATAGATGTAGAGGTAGAGGTGCATAAGGGCGATTTCCTGTTGCTTCAGCCCATAGTGCTGGAGGAAAAGGCCAGTGAGCGCGGGCATAGCGGGCAGGGTGCGCAGGGTGCACAGAGTGGTCGGAGCGGGCTGGCCAGGCCGAACGGGCAGATTGGGCAGAGCGGGCATAGCGGGCGGATTCGGTTTAGCGCCACCGGTCATGACCATGAGCCAGTTCAGCTGATTCATGCCAGCATCATTCGAGTCAAAAAACGGAATCACGAAGGGGCTTAAGTCATGCGGCAAAGAATTGTATATGGCGCACTCGCATTAATACTGTTAGCACTGGGGGCACTGGGGATCTTTTTTGGCGTCAGATACTACAGGCAGATGCAAGAGCAGAAAGTGATGGCAGGCTTTGAGGCACTCTTAGGTCAGGAAAGCCTCTCAGTGGCCATATTGCGGCAGTATGTCGATGAGAACCTGAACGTGGTTTCCAAGGAGAACGCCGCTTTATTCGTGGATGGACTCGAACGTCTACAGATAGAAAATCTGCCGCAATGGGAGCAAAAGTATGCGGACGAAAAAATCCAACAAAAATTGGCGCAGGCTTTTCAGGATAATGAATGGGCGCTTCCGGATTCCTGCAACGTCCAGGATGAAACACTGCAAACTCTGCTCTATGCCACAGAAGCAGAAGGATATAAGGTGGAGACCGCGGAAGGCTTTTTCTTTCCAGTGGTAGATTACGCATTTTATAACCAATATCTGGACAAGGTACCCGCTGACTTGGCAACTTATCTTGCCATTATGAAAACTGAATCTGATCAAGTGCCTGCCAAAGATGCGGCTTTGAAGATCGGGTGGAATGAGATCTTGTGGCGGGCGGTGCGCCAGGAGCAGTTCCTCAATCAATATGGCGATAAGAGATCAGAAACCGCCTCAGCACGGGAGCAACTCCGGGCCGAGACGGTGGGGATGTTGTTAAAACGGTATGTGATGTTTGCGCTATATGGCTTAAATAATACTCCGCTATTCGGCTATGAGGACGGACTGATGGTGGCTGAAGCGCGCCAGGCCTATCAGGATTTCGTCGATGGGGCTGATACCGATTATGGAGATAATGCCCCTGCTGATGCCGATGTTGCCAACGATTTGGCTAGTGCCGCTAGTGCCGCTGCTATGGCACCCCGCTTCACGAATCTGGTGCGGGAATACCTTGCCGTAATTGTCGAAAACGGCTATCAGCTGACGCCCGCAGTGAACGAATTCCGGCAGAAAGCAGCAGCCAAAGCCAAATTTGCTATAGATAGTTCAGGGGGTTGACAGTTTTACCGTTCTTGATCACTTCGAAATGCAGATGTGGGCCGGTACTGTTACCGGTGGAACCGACTGCCCCGATTTTCTCACCGGTCTTTACTTTTTGTCCAACCTTAACGTAAATCTTGGATAAATGAGCGTATCTGGTTTTCAGTCCGCCGCCATGATCCACTACAATCGAAAGGCCGTAGCCGCCATTCCAACCGGCTTGCACTACAGTACCGCTGGTCTAGGCATAGACAGCGTTGCCCTGGTTGGCGGCGATGTCCAGACCGTCGTGGAACGTCTTGCGTCCGGTAATGGGGTGAACGCGATTGCCAAAAAGGCTGGAAACTCTCTTTCCATTTACAACACCAAAATTCACTATACCGCCGCGCGACACCGTCGTTTTGGTACCTACCTGTACTACAGCATTTACCGGCTCTTTGATAACTGTTTCGGACTTGACCTCCAGAGATTGCTGATAACCATTCAGCATCGTGATGTCATAAACGACTTCTTTTTCCCCTTCAATACCCTCTTTGATGATTTTCCTTTGACTCGTATACATCGTATTATCTTTACGATATTCCACTTTAAAGCCAATCGATTCAATCACCATGTTCTCCAGTTCCACAACGACATCCAAAACTGGATTCATAGGTTTGATCACAAGTATATCGCCAGGGTAGATCTTGTCCGGGTTTAAATCAGGATTAAGAATCTCAAGTTCACCGAACTTAAGATTGTGTTTCTTGGTTAAATCCCAAAGATTATCTCCAGACTGAACCTCAATGCGCTGCGCTTCTTCTTCAATATCATAAATCCGTTGACGGGCATAGGTCAGAGTGTCCAGCTCCTCGGGCTGTACTTCCGTTTCAATAAATTCAACCTCTTGTTGAAAATAGACTTTCTTAACCTGCGCTTCCTGATCAACGTCTGCTAAGTACTGCTGTTGATATTCGGATAATATTTGCTCGCAGGCAGACTTGTCTGTCTCAGCGATTGTAAACCAATGCTGACCATTGACTACAAAATGGAAGGCTTTTACTTTTCTTAGTGTTTTGGCTAGTATCAACACACCCGGTATGAGTGCTATTACAAAAACTATGGAAAAGATCAAAATCAGCGCTTTCTTTTTAGTCAATGATGCCACACACCTTCTGTCTTTTTTGCAGCAAGCAGCGAAGCAAGACTTGGCCTTTATGGAAAATGCCAATGAAGCTTTGCATAGGGATAACTGTGGAAAGGAAGCTTTATTGAAATAAACGGGCGTTCATAAGTTTAACAACATAGCTGCTTAAAAGTTCCCACATCGGCCCGCGTTTTTCCTGCAATTTTTGGCATGTTGTACTGAGAAATTTTTGGGAAGAACGCGCATTTGGGAATAACGCGCAGGATTAATAGAGCATCCTCGCTAATTACATGCCATGTGCGAAGGCGCATATGAATTTGGAACACGTCGGCTCAAGCGGCGATGTCAAAGAAAAGGATTTGGTGATTGATGATGATTGATCAAAAAATGCTAGCCCAACTCCAGGCTTATTATCAGACGCATCTGGAAGATATTATTGCTGAAAATATCGCGATTTGTCAGGTGGCAGCGCCGCCATTTCAGGAAATGGAAAGGGCGCGTTACGTGGCGCGCCGCCTGCAGGAAGCTGGCGCAGAGAACGTAACAGTTGACGAAACGCCTAACGTTTATGCGCAGATCAGCGGGCAGCATCCCGGGCCAACCCTAATGGTGGTTGCGCATCTTGATACAGTTTTTCCGGCAGAAACCGATGTGACCGTGAGACAGGTGGGTAATGAATTACACGCGCCCGGCGTTTGGGACGATTCTGCTGCTCTGGCAGGCTTGATTCAGCTGGTCAAAGGTTTACGTATGTTGGGGACGCCGTTACGCGGCCGATTGTTGATTGTCGCCACTGCCGGGGAAGAAGGGCTCGGAGATCTGCGCGGCATGAAACAGGCTATCAAGCGCTTCGGTTCCGAAACTGATATGGTCATTGCCATCGATACGCAATACGGCATGATTACGCATAGTGGTATTGCCAGCCGCCGCCTGCGGGTGGAGGTTGCGGCAGAAGGCGGGCATAGCTGGGAGGATTTTGGTGCTGCCAGTGCGATTCATGCCATGGGGCATATGATTTCTGAGATTGCGCGATTGGAAGTGCCCTCTAGTCCCCGGACAAGTTATAACGTCGGCGTAGTATCAGGCGGTACATCAGTCAACACGATTGCATCGCATGCGGAAATGCTCATTGATATGCGTTCAACGGATGCTGGCAGTCTGGCTGATTTGGAGCGGAGGGTGCGTGCGATTCTGTTGCGCCACGGGAGGTTGAGGGATGGCGAACAGTGCTCTCGTGAGCAGGGCAGGGACCAAACAGACTGCGGCGAGCAAGACCACGGCAGAATGCTCCGGGATCTCGTTGAGGTCGATATTAAAGTAGTCGGAGACCGGCCCGGCGGCTCAATTGCAGCTGATCATCCACTGGTGCAAGCCTGTCACGAAGTCTTAACCGCCCTGCAGGTAAATCCAATTTATAAAGAAGGAAGCACTGATGCCAATGTGCCGCTCAGCCAGAATATCCCGGCTGTCTGTATTGGTATTACCGAAGGCTTTGGAGCGCACCGCACTGATGAGTATCTGGATGTGCGCTATTTCCCGGATGGCATGGCGCAACTGCATATGTTGGTAGCGCGCTTGCTGGGATGAAGCTGATATTGACACCCACTGCGGGGAATAATACAATATTAATGCAAATGCGAACCATTTGCATTAATGGGTTGTCAGATTACTTCAGCCTCGCATAGGACGTAGGACACAAGCATAAGGCATAAGGCACAAGACATAGGGCATATGGCATATGGCACATGGCATATGGCACATGGCACATGGCACGAAGAATGGGGCTGGCTAATCAATTAAGGCTATTAAGGGCGGATGATCATGAAGAATCGGATGTTGAAGTTGCTTAGGATATTACTGGTCTTGGCGCTGGTGACTAGCTGCCTGTGGGCGATAACCGGCTGCCGGAAAAATGCAGAAGCTCCTGATCCTGATCCTAATAATCAGGGCTCCGCAAATGACACTGAGGCGTACTCTGGTGCCGGTGTCAATGAAAGCAGTGCGCCCGCGCCCGGCGGCGAGGGCGGGAAGGCAAGCCAGAAGCTGGTGGTTGCTGTTACGATCATACCGCAACAAACTTTTGTTAAGGCCGTTTGTGGCGATTTGGCAGAAGTAGTGGTCACAGTTCCGCCCGGCTATAGTCCTGAGAATTATGAGCCTTCACCGCTGCAGATGCAAAAACTCAGTAATGCGGCGCTCTATTTCTCGATTGGTGTGGCTGCAGAAGAGAACGGTATTTTATCATCTTTTGATTCCACAAAGATTGTGGCACTTCATGAAAGGGTTGCCGAGGAGTATCCCGAGCGGATGCTCGAACCAGGCGAGCGTGATCCCCATATTTGGCTTTCGCCCAAAAGGGTGCAAGTTATGGTGGACGTGATTGCTCAAGAGCTGGGTACGCTTGACCCGGCTAATCAGGATGTATATCGCGAAAACGCCCGTAATTACATCGCTCAGCTTGAGACGCTGGATCTGGAACTGAAATCGATACTGGGCAAAGTCAAGAATAAGAAGTTTCTTGTATTTCATCCTGCATTCGGATATCTGGCAGACGATTATGGCCTCGAAATGTATACGCTGGAAGAGCACGGCAAGGAGGCCACGCCTCAGCATTTGCAGCGTATGATCGATTTGGCCAGGCGCGAGCAGATCAAAGCGCTATTCTATCAGGAGGAGATTGACAGCAGTCAGTCTATCGCTTTTGCTGAGGAAATTGGCGGCCGCACGATTCAGCTGGCACCTTTGGCAGCCGATTATATTGAGAATTTGCAAAGAATGGCCAGGCTTATGGCAGAGGTAATGCAATAATGTCGCAGATAAACAAGACGCAGATAAACAAGATATCGTATACGAATACGAATAATGCGAGCAATGAGAGCACCACAGGAACCGGAGTGGCAGTGCGCATTGAAGGGCTGTCTGTCCATTATGGCCCGACACTGGCGCTGGATGATGTAAATTTGACCGTGGCCGAGGGAGAGTACCTCGGAATCATTGGTCCGAATGGTGGCGGCAAATCAACGCTGCTCAAGGCCATTTTAGGGCTTGTGCCGCTGACCACAGGCACAGTAACTATTTTTGGCAGGAGTCCGAAAAAGTGCAAGAGCCTGGTGGGATATGTCCCGCAATTTGCTGTGCTGGATAAGAAATTCCCGATTACCGTGCTTGAGGTAGTCCTAACCGGACGTATGAAGTCGGGCTTGAGTCCATTCATGCGTTTTTCCAAAGAAGATCGGCGTATAGCCTGTCAGCTGCTGGAGCGGGTCGGCGTAGACCATCTCGCCGGGCGGCAAATAGCGGAGCTTTCCGGCGGCGAATTTCAGAAGATGCTGATCGCCAGGGCGCTGGCTGTGAACCCGCGTTTGATGTTGCTTGACGAACCGACTGCTAGTGTCGATCCGAGTTCGCGTCAGCAGATTTATGATCTGCTTGCCGAGTTAAATCGCGAGATGACCATTATCTTGGTGACGCATGATCTCATGGCAATCTCCGCCCAGGTGCGCAGCCTGGCCTGCCTAAATGAGCGTCTGGTCTACCATGGTGAACCAGAACTCAATGAAAATGTGGCGCACACTCTCTATGGCTGCCCTGTGGATTTGATTGCGCATGGTGTGCCGCACCGCGTTTTGAGAGAACATAGCGAAGAAGGTGTCGGAAAATGATTAAGGCTATTTTTGAGTATCAATTTATGCAAAACGCTTTCTTCGCCTGCATTCTGGCAAGCATCGTCTGTGGCATAATCGGCGTCATCATCGTCGAGAAAAAACTGGTCATGATGAGTGGCGGTATCGCACATACCTCCTATGGTGGCGTTGGCCTGGGCTATTTGCTCGGCATTGAGCCAATCATCGGAGCGTTTTTATTTTCTTTTGCTGCTGCCCTGGGAATCGGATACATCAAGCGAAAAGGCGGCGTGCGGTCAGATATTATTATCGGACTGTTCTGGTCACTTGGAATGGCTCTGGGAATTCTATTTGTGGCCTTGATGCCCGGGTATCCGCCGGATTTGAGTTCCTATCTCTTTGGCAATATCCTGTCGGTAACCAAGGCGAATCTCAGACTGATGCTATTCTTGTCTGGTATTGTGGCGCTTGTAATTATTACCCTGTTCAATGATTGGAAAGCTTATCTTTTTGATGAGGAGTTTGCCTCGATTATCGGCATTAAAACCACTTTTTTGGAATATCTGCTCCTGATACTGATCGCCATGACAGTAGTAGTCTTAATCCGCGTGGCAGGGATCATTCTGGTCCTGGCGCTGTTAACGGCGCCGGCAGCTACATCGGAAATGCTGACTACCAACCTGAAAAGGCGCATGATCTATTCCGTCATTCTTGGCAATTTATATTGTCTGGCGGGACTGTGGCTGTCCTATGAGCTCAATATTGCTTCAGGCGCGGCCATCGTAATCTTATCGGTAACCTGCTATCTGGTGTTCTATGTGGTGCATTCGATTATCGACAAGGTGAGAAACAGAAAACTGGCGGCATGTAATGGGGATTCAGACAAGTGCCGGCAAGGATGTGGGTGTTCTGAACATGCAGAAGAAAACTGATCATGAGGAAGTTCTGCGGCGCAGCGGACTTAAAAATACCAAGCATCGGGCAGCCATCCTTGATATTTTGGAACAAAGCGATCAACCGATGACCGCGGAGCAGATTTATCTGGAACTGGGTGAGCAGAAAATCGGAGTCAGCTTGTCAACAGTGTACCGGGTGATGGAAAGCCTGGCAGATAAGAACCTGGTTACGAAGCTAAGCATAGGTATTGGCGGTGATAATCGCGCCTATTTTGAATATAACCGCAGCGATCACCGGCATTATTTGGTTTGTCTGGGCTGCAAGAAGATTATGGCGATTGAGCATTGCCCGCTGAAAAAATACGAAGAAGCGCTGGGTAAGGAAATGAACTATACCATTGCCGGCCATAAACTAGATATTTACGGCTTTTGTCCGGATTGCCAGGAACACGGGAAATGAGGGACTTTCCGAAATGCAAGACCCTAAAACGCAGATGCAAAAAACGCAGGGCCACAAACTGAAACCGATCGGAATGGCTATTTTGGCAGCGGCGCTATACGGTATCAGCGCGCCGGTTTCAAAATTACTGCTGGTGGAATTATCTCCGACCATGATGGCCGCACTTTTGTATTTGGGTGCCGGCTTTGGTATGCTGCTTGTCAACGTCATTCGCTCGTTGCGAAACGCCAGGGGGCGGTCTATGGCGGCCGGGAGTGAGGCCCGCATGACCCGCCAGGAACTGCCTTATGCCCTGGGAATGATCGTTTTGGATATTTTGGCGCCAATCTGCTTAATGCTCGGGTTGAGGCTGACGACCTCGGCAAATGCAGCCTTGTTGAATAACTTCGAAATAGTGGCTACCTCTTTAATTGCTCTGTTCATTTTTAAAGAGGCGATTGGCAAACGCATGTGGCTGGCCATTATCATGATAACAATCGCCAGCATGCTTCTGTCAGTCAATGATTTTTCAAGCTTTACATTTTCAATCGGTTCGGTGCTTGTTTTGGCCGCCTGTGTCTGCTGGGGGTTCGAGAACAACTGTACCCGTAAGCTATCCCTAAAAGATCCTTTACAGATCGTCGTTGTGAAAGGCATTGGCTCCGGTTGCGGATCACTGCTTATATACTTTTTGTCTAAAGGAAGCAGCTCAATGACAGTGAGTGCGGCTTATGTGATTTTGACGTTGCTGCTTGGCTTTGTCGCTTACGGTTTGAGCATATTTTTTTATGTCAGTGCCCAGCGCGAAATGGGGGCTGCGCGCACCAGCGCCTATTACGCTGCCGCCCCCTTTATCGGGGTATTGCTATCCTGGCTGATTTTTCGTGAGGGAATATCATGGTCTTTCCTGGCGGCGTTACTGGTCATGATTGTCGGCACATACTTTGCCATAACTGAAAACCACGACCATTACCATGTTCATTGCGATCTAGTCCACGATCATCGGCATAATCACCATGATGGGCATCATAACCACACTCACAACCCCGAAGTCAAAGGCGAGCACAGCCATGAGCATCATCATGAAGTACTCGCACACCAGCATCCTCATTTACCCGATTTACACCACCAACACCAACACTGACACTGACACTAACAGAAAATAGAGGCAAGTCTGCCCCCAATCGGCTCAAAACGAACCGATTGGGGACAGGTTTAAATCGTCCGAAATGAACTGATTGGGGACTGGTTTAAATGGGCCATTTTGGCCCATTTAAACCAGTCCCCAAAAGGATCTCCCCAAAAGGACCATTGACATTTCTGCCATATTAAACTAATATATAATTGATATCAAAATGATATCACGATGCTATGAGCACGTGATTTCTTGAAGGGGGCGGATTTTAATGGCTGAGACAAG
>JBMNNY010000088.1:0-8814 GCA_050942765.1 Bacillota bacterium
AGTAGGCCGGGATTCGACGCTCATGCCCGGTACCATTATTGAAGGCGACACGGTGATTGGCGAGCGTTGTCAGGTAGGCCCGTTTACGCATCTTAAAAACGTTCAGATCGGAAATGATGTGGTGGTCCAGCATTCAGTGCTGATCGATTGTATTGTCAAAGATCGGGTTAATATTGGACCATATGCCTATATTCGTCCGGAGTCAGTTATTGAGCAGGGCGCCAAGGTCGGCGACTTTGTGGAAATAAAGAAATCCATTGTCGGCGAAAACAGTAAGGTTCCGCATCTCAGCTATGTCGGAGATGCTACGATTGGCAAGGGTTCCAATATCGGGGCAGGCACCATTACCTGCAATTATGACGGCAAGTATAAACACCATACTGAAATCGGGGATGGCGTTTTCATCGGAAGCAACAGTAATCTGGTGGCGCCGGTTAATATTGGAGACGGCGCGTATGTTGCCGCAGGTTCAACGATTACTGATGAAGTTCCGGGTAATGCCCTGGCAATTGCCCGTGCCCGGCAGGTTAATAAAGAAAACTATGTCAGGAAGCAGAAGTAATGATATATTTGTGATATAATAATGTCTGACCTGGCAGGCCGACACGGGGCCCGACTGGGAGACATACTGTTTATGAAGGGGAGGGCGCAACGTGACGGACTACTTGGTAAAGGCTATGCGTCGTGAAGACAGTGGTAAGGGGGCTAATCGGCAACTGCGCCGCGCAGGAAAGGTCCCGGCAGTTTTGTATGGCAATGAGGATGTTCATGAGCGGCTTGTAATTGAGACGGGTGATTTTGAACGCTTGCTGAAGCAAGGCGCATTGGGCAAGCTTGTAAACGTTGAGTATAAGGCTGGCCGTTCGAAAAAGACTGTGCCGGCACTTCTGAAAGAGGTTCAAACTGAACCGATTAATGGTAGGGTCATTCATGCCGATTTTCAGGCTGTTGATATGAAACAAGAGATTGCAACGATCGTCCCGGTTCATTATGTTGGTGAGGATCGTCGCGTTAACGACGGCTCTGTCGTTCAGCCGCTGTTAAGAGAAGTGCATGTCACCTGTCTGCCGGATCGCATCCCGGCGTTCTTCGAAGTTGATGTTTCCGGACTGCGGGCTGGTGAATCCATAACGGTTGGTGCACTGAAGCCTGAAGAAGGCGTTACGATTCATACACCCGCTGAAGAGGCTCTTGTAGCAGCAGTTCATACCCGTCAGGGAGCTGAGGCCGAGGCTGCTGAAGGTACTGAGGAAGCTGAAGCTGAGGGCGCGACTGCTGAGGCTGGCGGAGAGGCTAAATAAGCTAAATAAGCTAAATAAGCGAACGCAGGTCAGTAAATATGGAAAAGTTTCTTCTGGTCGGTCTGGGCAATCCCGGGACAAAGTACGAATATACGCGGCATAATATAGGGTTCCAGGTGATCGAGCTTCTGGCACGTCGGGCCGGCATCCGTGTGAATCGCCGTGAAATGCAGGCGTTGGTCGGACAAGGTGTGCTATGCGGCCGGGATGTTATTCTGGTTAAACCCCAGACTTACATGAATGCTAGTGGTGAGGCGGTGGGCCCATTGGCCCGCCGCTATGATATTGCCTTGGATTCACTGCTGGTTATTGTCGATGATATGGATCTGCCGCTGGGCAGAATACGTTTTAGAGGTTCAGGCAGCAGTGGTGGCCATAACGGTTTGAAATCGCTCATCGCGCACCTGGGCAGCGAGGATTTTCCGCGCCTGCGGGTTGGCATAGGTCGGCCGGTAACGGGCGCTATTAATTATGTGACTTCGGTTTTCAGCAAGGAAGAAATGCCGCTTTGGGCTCAAACCGTGCAGACGGCGGCGGATGCAGTGGAGTGCTTTATTGCAGAAGGCATTTTGGCAGCGATGAACCGTTTTAACGGAATGATTATTGGTCAAGATTAATAGACATAATAAATAGAATATAAAGGATAAATAGATCATAACAGGCTGTAAATTTAGCCCCCGTGAGTTTCTTTTCCGGGGGTATGTTGCCGTATTTTTGTGTAAGTGCGGCTAAATGCGGCCAAGTACGGCATTGTGGCATTGCGTTATCGGACTTCGAGCCATCGCGCCGGAGGCGGAGGGGAATTTTTTGCTGGAATCATTGTTAAGCGCTTTCCGATCAAATCCAGAAATAACTGAAACACAAAGGGCCTTACGGCACGGGACTCACCGGCAGCTGCTGTCGGGGATCGGCGCTTCCCAGAAAACCACCATTATGGCATCGCTTTGGGAGGGAAGTAATGGGGGGCGGCCGTGGCTGTTGGTGACGCATAACGCCTATCAGGCTGGCCGGATCTATGAAGATTTGGTGACGCTGCTCGGTCCGCAGGATATTGAGCTCTTTCCAGCGATGGACACATTGCCTCATGAGGAAACGAGCGAGTTAGAAAATCAGGGCGCGCGGGCCAGAGTACTTGCCAGGCTGGTGATGGGTGAGCAATTAATTGTGGTCACGCATTTTTCCGCGCTCTGCAGAAAGATGATGCCACCCGGGTTACTGCACAAGGATACGTTGCGGCTATCTTCCCGGATGGAAATTGCGCCCGCGGAACTGGTGAATCATGCAGTTAATCTGGGCTATGAGCGGGTCGACCGGGTCGAAGGGCCGGGCCAGTTTGCGCGCAGGGGTGGCATTTTTGATATCTGGCCGCCGACCACTGCTGAGCCTTACCGCGTGGAGTTTTTTGGCGATGAAATTGAATCGATCCGCACATTTGAACCTATTGGTCAGCGCTCCACCAGTGAAGATAAAGAGCTTTTGATCTGGCCGACCCGTGACAGTGCCGGAGATATTGATGGATATGCGATTAGTGAACTGGTGCGGGAAAAAGCGGCGGCGCAGGCCAGCGCCCTGCGCAAGTCGGGATTGGCCGAAGCTGGCGATCGTCTGGAACAGACCATGAATGAAATGGCGGAGCGTCTGGAGCAATTAGGCCATTTTCCAGGACGTGATCAATTTATGCCGTTTTTTTATGGGGCCAGGAGCGTTGCCGGGGCTGAGGCTGGCAGCGGGAGCGGGAGCGGGAGTGGGAGCGGTGCCGGTAGTGGGAGCGGGCGCGGTGCCGGAAGTGGGAGCGGTCGCGATGCCGGTAGTGGGAGCGGGCGCGGTGCCGGAAGTGGGAGCGGTCGCGATGCCGGATTGGTCACGCTTTTAGATTATATGCCGGAAGCGCTGGTATTTCTGGATGAACCCGTCCGGATTCAGGAATATGGTCAGGCGGCCGAGCGCGAAATTGCCGAAGCCATCATGGCGAATATTGAACGCGGTTTTGCGCTCAAGGACGAACTGGAGATTTTTGCAGGTTACGACGAGATCATGAATGTGATCGAGTATCATGATACCATCTCAATGGTGATGCTGCCTACCCAGTCCAAGGGGCAGCGTCCCGAACGCACCGTTACTTTCCCAATTCGCACTGCCCGGTCATTTCAGGGCAAAAGTGATCGCCTGAAGGAAGAGCTGCGCCGCTGGCAGCAGGATCGCGTGGCGGTGCTGCTATTGGTTAATGACTCCGAGCAAGCGCGCCATCTAGGCGATATGTTACGCGAGGATGGCATCAATGCCGTATATGATCCGCAATGCCGTACTCCGTTGGAAGGCGGAATTACCGTCGTCTCGTGTGGCAAATTGGAGTCTGGCTTCGAATGCACCCAGCCGCGGCTGGTAGTGCTGACGGTTCATGAGATTTTCGGGCGGCAGGAGAAGAAGAAGCGCGCCCGCTTCGCCAATGAGGGCATCAAGATTTCAGCCTATACTGATTTGCGGAGCGGCGATTATGTTGTCCATGTTAATCATGGTATTGGTCAGTATCTGGGTATGAAGACCCTGCTGGTGGCAGGAGTGCATCGTGATTATTTGCATGTGCAGTACGCCGGGGGCGACGTGCTTTATGTGCCGGTAGATCAAGTTAATATGTTGCAAAAATATGTCGGCTCGGCGGATGATGCTCCTCGGCTGCATAAATTGGGCGGCACCGACTGGCAAAAAACAAAATTGCGGGTTAAGGAGTCTGTCAAGGAGATGGCGGACGGCTTGCTAAAGCTTTACGCCACGCGTGAGACTATGCCAGGCTTCGCGTTTGCGCCCGATACTCCGTGGCAGGCCCAGTTTGAAGATGCCTTTATTTACGAGGAGACTCCTGATCAGTTAAAGGCTATCGCGGAGATTAAGCGCGATATGGAAGATTCCAAGGCAATGGATCGTTTGCTTTGCGGTGATGTCGGCTATGGGAAGACGGAGGTTGCAATTCGGGCTGCTTTTAAGGCGGTGGATAATGGTAAGCAGGTGGCGGTGTTGGTACCGACGACCATCCTGGCTCAACAGCATTATCAGACCTTTTTGGATCGGTTTGCCGATTTTCCGGCAATCTCAATCCGGTCGCTCAGTCGCTTCCAGTCTCCGAAAGAGCAAAAGGAGACTCTGAAGCTGCTGGCTGAGGGCCGCGTGGATATTATCATTGGTACGCACCGCCTTTTTTCGTCGGACATTATCTTTAAGAATTTGGGGCTGCTGATTGTCGATGAAGAGCAGCGTTTCGGCGTGGCCCACAAGGAACGCCTGAAGGAATTGCGTAAGAACGTGGATGTCCTGACCTTGACAGCGACTCCAATTCCGAGGACTCTGCATATGGCGCTGGTTGGGGTGCGCGATATGAGCGTTATCGAAACGCCGCCGGAAGACCGTTTCCCGGTGAGGACTTATGTTACGGAATATAACGATGGATTGATTCAGGAGGCCATCCAGCGCGAACTGGCGCGCGAAGGGCAAATCTATTTTGTATATAACCGCATCGAGAGCATTGATCAGATGGCAAATCATCTGCAGGAGCTGGTGCCTGACGCCAGGATTCTTGTCGGGCACGGGCAGATGTCAGAAGATACACTGGAGCGCGTGATGCTGGACTTTATTGACGGCGAAGCGGACATCTTGCTTTGCACGACGATTATCGAGTCCGGGATGGATATTCCTAACGTGAACACGTTAATTGTGTATGATGCTGATCGATTGGGGCTGGCGCAGTTGTATCAATTGCGTGGCAGAGTTGGCCGATCGAATCGTATTGCTTATGCCTACTTTACTTATCGTAAGGATAAGGTTATCAATGAGGTGGCTGAAAAACGGCTGCAGGCGATTCGCGACTTTACTGAATTGGGATCCGGCTTCAAGATCGCTATGCGGGATTTAGAAATCAGAGGGGCGGGGAATTTGCTCGGCCCTGAGCAGCATGGTCATATTGCTTCGGTCGGCTTTGAGATGTATTGCCGCTTGCTTGAGGAGGCAGTCCAGGAGTTGCGCGGCAATTATCAGCCGGAGCCGCCTGATACAGTCGTTGAGTTGCCGGTGGACGCTTATCTGCCAGACACATATATTCCGGATGTCAGGCAAAAAGTAGAGATGTATAAGAAGATCGCGGCGGTCAAGAATGTGGCCGAGGCTGAACAGTTGGCTGGTGAGTTAAAAGATCGTTTCGGCAATCTTCCGGAGGAAGTGGCGAATCTGGTAGCCTTGTCGGTCTTCAGGGCGCGGTTCCGGGCGGTTGGGGTCCAGAGTATCAGCACGGAGCGCGATGCGCTTGTGATTCGCTTCCATGAAGGGGTTACGCCGGACAGCGTCTATGTGCATCGATTGCTGCGGCAAAAGCGTCCGCACGTCACCTACCATACCGGTAAGGGCGTTCAGCTGCGCGTGCACGGGGCGGTCACGATGGCACAGGCGATGGGTGCGGGCGGCGCGGGCGGCGCTGGTGGCGCGGCTGGCGCTGGTGGCGCGGCTGGCGCGAGCCGTGTAGGCGGCGGAGGTACAAGGTTTGGGAGCGCGGTTGGTGCGGCTGGTGCAGGTAGCGCGGGTAGCGCGGCTGGTGCAGGTGGTGTAACTGCGGGAGCAGGAATCTGTGCGAGCGTGTCACAGTCAGCTGCGGGGATGGTCAAGATGCTGCAGTTTTTGGCGGATGCGTTAGGAGCGTGACAAACGGGCCTTCTGTTAATCAAAACAGAGCCTCCCATTGTATGAATTAATCCTAATTGGGAAAAATAGTTTTGCCATCAATTCCAACTGACAACGAAGCCGTATGTGATCAATGGCAGAAATGAATAATTCTGCTAATAGAGTTATATAATATCACCAAGGAGGGGCTGCGTTGCCAAGGCTAAATGAAGGGAGAGCTCGGGGATGAAGGCGACGGGGATCGTACGAAGGATTGATGATCTTGGGCGAGTGGTTATCCCCAAGGAAATCAGACGGACCCTCAGAATCCGCGAAGGCGATCCGCTTGAGATATTCGTGGACCGCGAGGGCGAAGTCATTCTTAAGAAGTATTCGCCAATCGGAGAACTAGGCGATTTTGCCAAGGAATATGCTGATTCGCTATACGAGTCCACAGGTCATATTGCGTTGATCGCCGACAGAGATATGATTGTGGCGGTGGCGGGGGCTCCCAAGAAGGAGTATCTTGAAAAGAACATTGCCCAGGCAGTTGAAAAGGCAGTCGAGGAACGCAAAGTTGTTCTGATGTCGAAACCCGGTGAACACAAATATTGCGACCTCTGTGCCATCAAAGAAGACAATGGACAGTGTAAGTTCACTGCTCAGGTGATTGCTCCGATTATTGCGGAAGGTGATCCTATTGGCGCCGTAATCTTGGCATCGCGAGAACCCAATGCGACCATGGGCGATCTGGAGGTTAAGATCGCTGAGACGGCAGCAGGTTTTCTGGCCAAACAAATGGAGCAATAAACAGTCGGTGCCCGGTTTGTGCCGGTGGCGGGCGTCCCATAAGGAATGGGGCGCTTTTCATTTTGTCCGATTGAGGAACGGTGACCCGATTGGGGACAGGTTTATTTGGATCGAAATGTGCCGATTGGGGACAGTCCCCAAATGGGTCAAAATAGCCCGTTGGGGACTGTCCCCAATCGATCGTCTCCTCAAATTGATCGTCTCCCCCATTGAACATCGACTTGACGCTTAATCGTTGGTATAGTAATATTGAATGGTGAATACCGACAAAGGAGGGGTTCAGGATGTGGCATCAAGGGTCTGAAAACGCCGGTTTTGTTATCATCCAGCGTTTCGCACATTTTCAAAATAGCACCAAGGCCGTAGTGTATCCTTTTGCAGAAACCCTGAGCCCTGAGTTCGATACGGTTTAGTTGGCTGGCTCACAGCTATGGCTGCCAACGGTGCTGTGCATCGCGTTTAATCAGGTCGCAGGTGTTAATGCCTGCGGCCTTTTTTATTGTAGTTCTCTCTGTTTGAGGTAATCACCAACTTTATTCGAGGTGTTCATAATGCGAAAGTATCTTATTACCATGCGCCTTTCTGCCTCGCGGGCATTTGATGGCGGTTTACTGTACATTCTTAGCGGTTATCTGTTGAAATCGGCCAGCCTAATCATTTTGTTACTGCTGTGGCGGGCACTGGCACAGCAGGGAGCGGATTTAGGCGGATTTACTCTGGAACAACTGCTGACCTATACACTACTAGCATCAGTTCTGAGCGAGCAGTTGAATGTAATTACGCCGGCTACGACAGCCTTCTGGGAGGGAGCGATCATCTCTCGTTATATGCGGCCGCTGCCGGTTCTGGCGCAAATGATGGCTGAAACGGCCGGAAGCTGGCTGCCGGGATTGTTGCTCTATTCAATCCCGACCGTGATCATTGCGTCCATAGCCGGCCTTAATCCAGGTGGCGCGCTCCTAAGTAATACGGGATTCACTTTTCTGGCGCTGACGCATACCGGGCCGCTTGCCGCGCTGGTCAACGGGCTGCTGTTCCTAATCAGTCTACTACTAGCGATTAGCCTCGGCTTTGCCATGGACTTCATCTTCGCATCGCTGGTGATCTATGTAAAAAACGCCAGCTATCAGGCGTATCAGATTAGAAGGGCAATTGTCGCGTTATTCTCCGGAGCATTGATTCCTTTTGCCCTTCTGCCATGGGGGATGGGGCGCATATTTGAAATGCTGCCCTTTGGATCGACTGCGAGTGCTCCGCTGTTGGTCTTTATCGGTGCTGGCGGCAATCCTATCAGGCTGATTTTATTACAGCTATTCTGGAATCTGGTCTTTTGGGCGGCCGCGCTGATATTATTCCGCCGCAGCGAGGAAAGGCTGGTATCCTATGGCGGGTGACAGGCATTTCGGGGAAAGGATTGTGTTTTGCCGTGAGTAACATTAAGCGCTTGATTCAGCTTTGGGGGATCTCTGCCAAGCTGGATCTTCTATGGTTCCTGCGGGACACCAAATATTGCCTTATGACCATGTTCGCCGATGTTGTGGCCAGTTTATCATCGTTTGTGGGCGTCTTCCTACTGGCAGAACGCTTTGGGAACATTGGCGGTATGAACAGGGATCAGATATTATTCATGCTGGGGTATGCCAGTATCGTGAATGGTGTCATTACGATGTGTTTTAGTATGAACAATGTGGCCTGGATTAGCAGGCCGGTTGGCCGCGGTCAGATGGATCACAAGCTCATTCAGCCGGTTCCGCTGTGGATGCAGCTGCTTACCGAAGGTTTTATTCCGATTTCCGGCAGCAGTTTTCTGCTTTGCGGAATAGGAATCACTTGCTACGCTACGGGACGGCTCGGCTTGGCTCCGGGACTATTATGGATCCTCCTCTTTATTGTGCTGATCATTTGCTCGGTAGCGATTATTCTGGGTTGCTCATATATCGCCAGTAGCCTGGCGTTTTATGCCCCGGTGGCGGCTGAGGAAATTTCAACAACCGTAATCGCCTTATTTAATGATCTGATGATTTTTCCGCTGGGGGGACTTAGTGCCGTGCTGCGCATGGCG
>JBMNNY010000090.1:0-8798 GCA_050942765.1 Bacillota bacterium
CCTTTTTTCGGCTACCGTTAGGCCGGTGACTCATTTTCGGTAGCCGGCATTCCCTTTTCGCTTTCCATTGGAGCGAAGCAGACTATCGCAAGGGCAATGCAGACTATCGCACTCTTTCCAACAGCAAATTATCAGCTGAATCAGTAATTCTGTCTGCCAGAAGGAGGTAGCCGCCATCCTGCGTTGCCAAGAGAACACGCGGCAAAGCTTTAGGATACGCAAAAGCCTGCTCTAACTGATAATACTTTTGTAAAGGCCTGACTAGTGACGGCCATTTCCCGCTCAAAGCCATCCAGCCGCCCCATGCTACCGCCAATACCGCCAATACCGCCAATACAATCATGATGATAATAATTGTGCCTTTACGTGTTGCTGCCATATAATTCCCCTCCGTTTTTAATCTCGCTTGCCTGCCTGGAAATCATGATTCCGGACCAACCTTAGTCTTTCGGACTGCTGTCTGCTGCTGTAAAATGGTTGTAATTGGCTGGTTACAGGAGGAATGTATTTGAAACTATTCGGTATCGCAGAAGAATTAGTTCGTCTGGGTTTGGCAGAAATCGATACTTTTTATGGCGAGATGAGTGAACTATATGATACTACTATTAATGAAACTGATGATATTCCCTTTTATTTGTCTTTGGCGCAAAAATGCTGCGGCACTGGCGCTCACCCCGCGGCCGGTCGCATTCTGGACATCGGCTGCGGAACCGGACGGATCTTGATGCAGCTGCTGCGTAATGGCTATCAGGTTGATGGCCTTGATATTTCCGCACAGATGCTGTCCCTGACAAAAGCGAAGCTGCAGGCTGCTAACCTGAATACCGCCCTGTACCAGTGTGATATGCGCCAACTGGACAGTCTGGGGCTCACAATCAAATACAATCTTGTGATCATTCCCTATGCCACCATGATTTATATGCTCAGCGACAGCGACCGCCTGGCTGTTTTCCGGGGAGTGCGCAATCTGCTCGCACGCGGCGGCGTGCTGGCGTTTGATTTCGATGCCGGACAGAATGAGGTCGGCATCAGTAAGCCATGGATTAGCCTTCAGACAGTCGACCGGGAACAAGGTCGATCGATTTTACGCATCGCTCAGATGCATGGCATCAGCCCCGATCTCCGCTACGTAGCGCAGATCACCTGGCTTAATACCAAAAGTCAAGGCAAGATTGTCGTGTCATTTGAAGAAGAGGCTTCTGTTTCCGCTGCGCATATGCAGGGATTGCTCGCACAGGCTGGTTTCTCAGTCACTGAAATGGCTGGAGATTATCATGGCCAGCCATACAGCGGCGGTGAGTTATGTCTGATCACAGCCCGCGCTGATCACTAACCTTTTTTCGCCTGGCCGGGGCGCACCAACAACGGGTTTCTTGCGCCCTGGCTTCCCGGCACCCCCATTGCCCCGGAGCCCTAACGCCTCAGCGCAAACGGCGGACAGCTTGCTCCAGCCGCTGCAGCGCTTCATGCAGCAATGCACGCGGGCAAGCAACATTGATGCGCTGATGTCCTTCGCCGCCTGGCCCGAACGTAATGCCATCGTTCAAACCGAGCTTTACCTTATAACGCATCCAGTCGCGCAGACGGCTATCATCCATACCCAGGCTTGTGAAATCAAGCCACATTAAATAGGTTCCTTCCGGTTTGACCGCTTTCACTTCCGGAATATGTTGCGCCAGATAATCCAATGTAAATTGCACGTTATCCTCAAGATAAACCAATAGCTGCTCCAGCCACTCATCGCCTTCGCGAAAAGCCGCCTCCAAAGCAGTCAGGCCGAGGGTGTTTACGCCGCCCATAAACCCGGAAGCAGCCAGTTGATATTGCTGGCGCAGTTTTTCGTTGGGAATAATCGCTACCGAAGCGGCCAAGCCTGCCAAATTGAATGTCTTGCTCGGTGCAATGAAGACAACCGAGTTCTGCGCAAATTCCTCCGATATGCTGGCGAATGGAACATGCTGCGCGCCCCTAAAGACAAGCTCACCATGAATTTCGTCAGAGATGACAATCGCACCGTGGCTAATGGCAATCTGACCAGCACGCATCAGTTCTTCTCTGCTCCAGACCCGGCCTACGGGATTATGTGGACTGCACAGGATATAGAGGCTAGTACGGGACGGATTGCCATTCTGAGGCTCAAATGCCTGCTGAAAACTGTCGTAATCCATTTCATAGCGGCTGCCATTCAGACGTAACTGACTGTTCACAATCTGACAGCCGTTATTGACTGTCGCGTCCATGAACGGATGGTATACCGGACTTTGAATCACCACATGGTCGCCTACTTTGGTATAGGCTTTGACAGCGAAAGACAATCCCGAAACTATACCAGGAGTAAAGATCAGCCACTCCGGCTTTACTTCCCAGCCATACTTGCTTTTCATCCGATCAATGACCGCTTGACGCACACCGGCACCCGCAACGGTATAACCGAACACTCCATGATCAATACGCTGATGCAGCGCTTTTAGAATCGGCTCGGCCGCCGCAAAATCCATATCAGCAACCCACATCGGCAACAGATCGGCAGTGCCGAAGATTGACCCGACCTCGTCCCACTTTATGGAATCAGTATGATATCGATTACGTTGCTGGTCAAAGTTATATTTCACGTCTGCTGCTTCCTTTCAGCCTCTCCTGTTCTGAAATAGGATGTCCATTGCTATCCACAGAACGGCAGGCCCCATTAATAATTCTCGTTGCCATCAGACCCTTGGCCTCCGGGTTACCTACCAGATGCGGCGCATCCAGAATGCCGGTCTGAACTGCCCGGGCCAAAACCGCCGGGTCAGCCAGCGGATCAGCACTGTCGTCCTGACCTGATGCCCGAATTGCATCCAAAATAACTTGAGCTTCCTGCACCAGTTCTTTGCGCCGCGCCTGTACTGCAGGATCCAGAGTATAGTCTGGCATGCCGACCCGTACATTTTTGAGCACACCCTGTACTATTCCGCAACTTTCAATGATATCCTCCGGAGTAGCTGCATGATTAGCCTCACAAAAGGCAACCACATGAATGATATCCGGCTTGAGTGCCAGACTGAGCATTGTTGAGGCTGCCAACTGCCCTTTGGCCAGGTCAGCCTTTGGTGAAAAACTGGCCAAACCGGCGCGACACTCGGTAATCACACGGAAAGACGGCCCCGTCAAAGTTCTGATCAAGTCCATCTTGGCCAGCATTTTGGCCAGATCCATGGCTGGCGTAAGGGCTGGCGGTGTATTCCACATCAACTGCGCTACATAAGTAGTCACCCCCAATGCCTTGGCGTTGTATGCCGAAAGATATGCATCCGCCACTGCGACCGCGTCCGAAGCATCCCGCAGGCTCCAGTGATGTGGATCGTTGATTTCCACTGGAATATTGCGTTCGGCGTGCCACTTGATAGCCTGATGGTTTTCACGAATTGCATCAACAAGGCTTCGATTCGAGCGACCATCTAATTTACTATACCAGAACAACGGAATGGCAGCCCAGGCGTTCCTGATGGTGTCTTGCACCAGTTGCGCCCACCGGATCAAGTCACGGGTACCGGCATAAATCCGCAAAAGCGGATAATTGCCGCAGCGGGTCGCCTGATAGAGTGCCTCCAAATCCTCTGCTTTACGTAAAGGTACCCCGCCGGCACCATCTTGCCGGGGATCCATCTCTTCAGGCCGGAAAAAACTAAACTGCGTATTTTGATCCGGACCGATAGACAACACATCCAGCACCCCAGACTCTGCAATCCGGGCGGCTCCACGAATAGTCTCCTCCAAAGACGGCAGGCCGAAATGATGCCGCAAAATTGGGTAAGGCGACCGGGCGGCAATCCTTTCAATTAAGGTACCGGGATGCTTTATTGTTTCTGCATCTGCCGGTACACCGCGCAAATATGCCACGACATCCTGCACACTCTCCTCGCCGGAAAAGGCAGCTTCAAAAAGCCCGCTCTTGAGCGCCAAATCAACAACCGGCGGTGTACCCCCGAAAACGACTTTTAAGTGTTCCAACCCATTGACCTTTAGAGCCTGACGCAATTCCTCGAACAGTTCGGCGGCCGTGACTGGTGAAAGACGATAGCTTACTGCCAGTAAATCCGGTGCATATTCACGGACCGCCCCGATTAGTTCATCAATGGAAACAGCCGCACCCAAAAACTCTGTTTCATGACCGCATTCCCGCGCCAATCCCAAAAAATTCAGTATCCCGGCAACATGAACACATTGACCGATGGCTGCCCCCAAGATCCTCTTGCCCATCTCAGATCTCTCCCTCCAGGGCCAGTCGCCGGATTTCTTTGACTGTTAGTCCCTCGAGTCCCATTCTTTGAGCAGTGCGCCCGACCGCCCAGTAATCTGTATCATTAAGTAAAGAAGCCAGATGAATCATGGCGTCCATCGTCGTAGTCTCTACACCCAGCACATCGCCGATCGAAGCAATGGGCACCAGGCTCATCGGGACATCCTCCCAGATATAACGATGATCGACAAAAGCCGGTGCTCCAATGCCAGCATATCCCGGGTTATTCTGAATGGCTTCATAGAGCGTCTTTCCAGCCGCATCATAAGCCACATAGAGCCACTCCCGGGCCGGCATGGCCCGGATGCCGAGCGCGGCGGCAACTGCAACACGTTCAGCGTCCAGAGATTCCAAAATTCTCGCCAGCGATGGAGTGATACCATCCATATAGAACTGGAACTCGCCCCTGGTGGATTCAATGCGGCCAGCATTCAATACTGTCAAGGCCGGGTGAAAAATAGCCCCAATATTGTCCAGACTGGTCTTAAGCACATTATCTCCCGGAACAAACTGCGGATAGACCTTTCTGAGCACCTGCAGTACTTCCACGGTACGCTGTCCAGGAAGCGCCGCCACAGGAATGGTATTCTTGATTCCAAAAATCTTCACCTGTGCTGGATTCATAGCCCGGGACGCATAAATCAGAGTCTGAGCTTCGGCGACAATGACATCTGCCTTAACCTGACATTGTTTGAGAATATTCCTAAACTCAAATGCGCCACCGGTTCTGCCGGGATTGAGCACGACAATCTGGCCGTCTTTAAGGTGCGGGGCTACTTTTTCCGCCATAAACTTGTGCCCGTTGGCTGGCACAACCACCATCAGTACGTCGGTGTCCTCAATTGCCTCGGCAATATCAGTGGTGGCAACTGAAACAGGACTAAACCCTTCTACTGCTCCGGTGACTTCAATCCCGCCAATTAAGCGGATTGGCTCTAGCCTGGGCTCGCTGCGATTATACAGCTTGACACTGACTCCCATCAGGCCTAAGTGCCCGGCCATAGCCATTCCTCCATGGCCTGCGCCTAATACGCAGAAACGCGGTAAATTACCAGGATCAATCATCTTGGTAAACCCCTTTCTTAAAAATCACGCGTAATTAGGTTCTCTACTATGTATGAGAATATTTCACTCAGATGTGGAAATGAGTGTACTAGAATTGGCAAGGTGGCTGGATGTGGCATGCGCTTTGTAAACAAGGAATTGTAATAATTATAACAATAAACACGCTTACCGGTCAAATTTGAAGAAAGGACCAGCCCATATGCAACCGACGACGCAATTGCCCCAAAAAGGACAAAAGCGCCCGATTGGGCGCTCATAAAAAACGATTTCATGCTAAATATGCTAGATGAACAAAATTAGCGCCAGAGAACTCATGGCTGTGAACACTTGAATTATGAATCCCTCTGGCAGCTTCAGGCGTCTATGCGGCGATAAACCGCTGTGACTTGGGAAAACCTGCGGCCATTTACGAAAGACCTGTTTCAGGACAACTTCCAAATCGGGGATAGCCCCGGTGATCGCCCCAATAGCCGCAGGCAGCCCGGTCGGGCGCAATAGGCTGAACCATAATGCCGTGCCTATAATAAAGTCAACCAATCCGAATTTGATGTCGCGATAATCATGATGGGGAACGGCATCCAGACATGCATGTGAAATCAATCCTAAAGCCCCGGCAGCAATCGGATTACCACTGAGATGCCCGATAGCTGCCCCTGCCAGCAAGTGGGTCGTGAAATACACGGTCACCACTCCTTCGGAACCCTACGAACCCTATGAATCCTATCACATCATTATATTACTGACTGCGAAACTTATTCCTGTTCGCGACTTCTCCCTCTGCGCTTTAACATCGAGCCTACCAGTTTCAGCTCTGGCATTTTAAGAAGATAGGCAGCGAACATGTATAATGCGACGCCTACTACGATTCCGATCCCTACAATGATTAAATCCAAGAAGCGGCCGGTGAAGTACTGTTGAAAGACCTGCAGACAGAGCCGGTAGGTCAGATAGGTACCGAAGCCCATAATAGCGGAGGCTACCAAGGCCTTCATGAAACTGGTCGCAATGCTGCGACCATTGATACCGTTAAGTTTACGCCGTAGCAGCCACAAAGAAACCAGCATGTTCAAAACGCCACTAATCGAAAATGCTAATGCCAACCCGCCATGCTCCAGATTGGTGAATCTAAGAAAAGCGAAATTCAGGACAATATTAATCACTACCGCTCCAATCCCGACGTACATGGGTGTGATCGTATCCTGCAAAGCATAGAAGGCTCTGGGAATGATCTGAATGGCAGCATGTCCTGCCAGGCCGATAGAATAAAATACTAAAGCATAGGCCGTTGCAGCAGTATGCTCGGCAGTGAAAGCGCCACCTTCAAAGAGCAAAGCTACGATTGGCTGACGCAGCACAATCAGCCCCACCGCTGATGGCAAAGTGATAAAGAAGATGAATCGCAAACTGCGGGAAAATGTATCTTTGTAACCGGTCAGATCTCCAGAAGCCGCTTGTTTGGTCATCGTCGGAAAGAAGGCCGTTGAAATTGCCATGGCGAAAATGCCGAGCGGAAGCTGAATCAGCCTGTTGGAAAAACGCAAAGCAGTAATACTGCCTTCTGCCAGCCCGGAAGCGAGCGAATTATTAACTGCCAGATTAATCTGGGTGACCGATAAACCGATTACAGCAGGCAACATCAAAATGAGCATACGCCGAAAACCGGGATGCGACCAATTAAAGACCGGCCGATAAAACTGCGCTTTATCTTTCAGGAAAAGTAGCTGCGTCAGGAAGTTAAAGATTGCACCTACTACCACACCTACCGCCATGCCGCTGACGCCATATGCACTGCCAAGCAACCCGGCCCCGGCTATGATGAAAATATTATAGACATTGGGTCCGAGCGCCGGAGCAAAAAAGTGCTGGTAAGAATGGAGTACGCCCATTAACAGACCTGCTATGGCTGTAAAGCAAACCGCCGGAAACATCATGCGGGTTAACCGAATCAGCAGCAACAGCTTCTCACCTTCGAATCCCGGAGCAACTATCGCCGATAGCAGCGGCGCAAAAATCATCCCCAGAATCGTAACGATAATTAAAGCACTAACCGAGGTGTTGATAAATGTAGAACCGGCTGCCCAAGCCTCTTTTTCATCACCTTTGGACAAGTAACCTGAGAAAACCGGAATAAAGGCTGCGCCAAGAGCGCCGCCGATCAAGAGATAATACATCAGGTCAGGAATGACAAAAGCAGCAAAAAAGGCATCGGTTTCTAACCGCGAAAAAAGCCGTCCCATTAAGGTCTCTCTGACGAAACCCAACATCCGGCTTAACAAACTCAACATCATAATCATGCCAGCGGCGCGCGCCGGATTCTTTCCGTCTGCGCGTGCCAGATTCTTACTTTGTGCCAATTAGGCACCCCCACTCTTTTGCAAAATCTTATGCTACAAATTAGCTTATTTCAACGCACCTTCGCTTTCTCCTTCTGGTGCCGGAAGGAGATGCAGCGTTTCGCACCAGGATAAGGCCTTCTTACTGATTGATTGCCAGCCATCCCCCAGCCTGGCCGCCAGCCCGGTTATTCTTGTTTTCCAGGTCTGTAATGTCCCGGTGATGAATGGCCCCAGATTGACGGACGGCCCCGGATATCGTTCGCCCAATAATGTGATTTCCAGATAGCCATCGGAAGATTTGCCAATATTGAATATCGTTCGCTCGGTTGCCCTTCCCATGAGGTTATTGACGCTCTCCTCCGCAATCAAAAGACCCCCGATCAGGAAAGCAGCGAACGCCATCCCGATCACCAAAAACTTTAAAAAAGCTCGGATTATGCGGGCCGCCCGGCCTCTCTTGCGCAAGTCAGGTGCCACCTCCAAGGTTGCCACCAAAAAGCCGCCCCGCCCGGCGGCGGGACGGCTTAAGATTTGCTGATCTTAAGATTTGTTGATTCAGTGTAGGTATTTCCAGGCATCTTCCGGCCCCACTCCTGGATGCAGTGCCACATTCAAAGCTCCGGCTATCACTTTGGCAATATCGTCTATCAACACATCTACTTCTTTGGGAGTCACAATTAGTGAACCGAATTGCGGCCCCAGCTGTTTTTTCAGGACGTTCATGAAGGCGGGATTATTCGAAACCGCCGCCCGCCCCTGACCAGTTTCGAAAGCATCCATTGCGTCTGCCGCAATTGTGATTGCTTCCACTACTGTTGGCACTCCAATTGCAATCACCGGCACTCCCAGTGTTTCCCGGGTGATTCCAAAGCGACGGTTCCCAATACCGGAACCCGGATGAATCCCGACATCCGCCACTTGAATGCTTAATCCAAGACGTGCAGTGTTTCTGGCAGCCAATGCATCCACGACAATTACAAAATCCGGTCGGATCTTCTGCACTACTGCCTGAATGATTTCGGCCGTCTCGATTCCGGTAATGCCTAAAACGCCCGGGGCCAGAGCGCTTACCGAGCGCAAAGACCCTTTCAAATCCGGACGCGCACCCCTGAACATGT
>JBMNNY010000091.1:0-8724 GCA_050942765.1 Bacillota bacterium
CTATGAAAAGATTGGCATTAAGAACAAACTATCGGATAATTCATATGAAGTCCGTATTTATGATGGCGATCAGTGTACATGTCATGTGGGTGTCAGCGTATCAGACGATGATGTTGATAGTGCGTTTACCCTAATGAGATTACCGGCATCGGTCTATGCAGCGTTCGAAGTATATGTTGCCAGTGGCTATGACAGTGAAAACGATGCTATGGATGAATGGCTGGAGGCAAATAAGGAAAAGTATTCGCAGCGTCGGATTAATGGTCTTCCATATGTAGTTGAGTACTATGATGAAAGATTTGATGGCAACAGCGAAGACTCAATAGTGGAAATATGGATTCCGATTGAATGTGCGATATGATTGTCGAAACGAATGCGTTTGCCTAAAGGGTTACCGGCGATTGTTGTCTTATGCTATATATTGTTCAGTGAAACCTTTATCATTATGTTAGTATCAAACGTATTTGGTCTTATTGTTTTTAGAAAATATGAACTGTAAAATCAGATTATACAGCGGAACCAAATACAAATAACATGCTGCACTGATCCCTGTAATAGGAAGACCACAGGAATATAGTACGGTGCTTCCGGCAATCGACCATGGAATTAGCGGGGCAATCAGTACAGCTGTATTTTCAATCCAGGATGCAAAAGTGCGGTTGTCTTTACAAACCTTGGCGCAGAGTTGATGAGTCAACATAATGGAAAGAGTCTGATTACAGGCTGCCATGGATGTAACGACTGATGTCAATAGAGTGGCAGTAAAGCCATTGGTTTTATTGGCCAGCCACTCCACATATTTTTGAATCCCTGAAAGCAGTGCGGTTTTTTCGAATATCCCCGCATACGCAGAAGAAATGCATATAATCCCAAGTGGCTTCAGCATAGAAATAACTCCGCCTCCATCGATCAGCGCAGCTATTTCTGAGGTTTTTGCCGAAAAACCGAAAATCATGGAATAAAGTATTTCCGGTAAGGGGATCTCCTGAAGGAATATGCTTATGGGAATGGATATGCCGATACTGATGAGCATTACGACCCTTACATTTACTCTAAACGCCGACAGTAGAATGATGATAAGTGCGGGAAGCAAAGTAATCGGACGAATTTTAAATTCAGCAGAAAAAACATTGTTCAGATCCATTTGAGTGCCATTATTGGATACTACAAATCCCAATACCGTAAAGACAACGCATGTAATCACAAAAGGAATCAGAGCTGTTTTCAGCATGGTTTTGATATTATCATAGGGGTCTGTTCCGGTAAGCTCGGCGGTAAGGAGCATGCTTGTGGAAACTGGTGAGCATCTGTCACCAAATAAACATCCTGAAAGGATCGCACCGCCTGTAAGAACAGGGGAAATGTTCATGGAAGATGCAACCGAGGCGCAAATAACGCCCATAGTTGCTCCAGTTCCAAATGCAGTTCCGGTAAGGAATGAAACCATACAATTAAGCAGAAAGATGATCAAAATCATAATTTTCGGTGTGAGCAGTCCGGAAGAATAGGACACAATCGTTGGAAGGGTTCCGGCTGAACGCCATAATGCGGTCATGATTCCAATTAGGAGAATAGTAATCAGTATGCCGCGGGCTTTGCCTATTCCATTGCGGATCATTTCAGTAATCTCTATTATTCTAAATCCCCTGTACAGGGCAAAAATAACGAAAATGCCAAGGCCGATTACCAGAGCAATTAATATTGAAAAATGAAAAAGGATGGAGCACACAAGAGTCAGCAAGAATAAAGCAATGGCGAACAGCTCCATAAATGTATCACCTCAATATCAGAATATAACAAAGCAACAACATTGTAAAACTGTTAAAATAGGTACATAAAGCAAAGCAAGATTTGCGTGCATGATGGGGCGGTAAAATGATTTCAATTCTGTTAAACGGTCCTTCGTCGGCGGGGAAATCCTCGATTGCGAAAATGCTCAAAGCAATACTCCACAATGATTTTGGCCTGGAATACAAAGTCATTACACTGGATGATTACTTGGAAATGTCACCAGAGGAACCTATCTGGGAAGATGATGTCTTTAAGGCGACTTCCATGATGTGCAGAGATATAGCGCTGTCACTGAATAATGGATATGGCGTCATTATTGATCATGTGATGACAAGTGAAAGAATCTATAAGGCCGTCTGGTCCGTATTGCCGGAAAGCAGCGTGATGAAGGTGCTTGTGACTTGCAGCATTGAGATGCTAAGAAAACGAGAAGAAGATAGGGGTAATCGCTGCGCAGGATCAGCAGAAGCCTCATTGCGGTATCTGTTTCCCAAGGATGGATATGATATTTTGGTTGATACCAGTGAAATATCAGCCAAAGGCGCAGCAGATGCAATATTTTACTATTTGCTTCTGAATGGAATGGGATGTTGTGATTGGCGGTAATTTGATATACTCTCGAGTTTAGTAGCTTAGATGGTGATAACTATCTTAGACTAGACTTAACTAGAGTGGAGGCAGCAAATAAGTGAATATCGAAAAGATCTGGAACGACTGGACTTTTGCAGGCTCTCTATAATAAGTATCCAGTCTATTTGTGGGAACGGCTTGAATACTATCTGCCGATGGTAGACGTTAATATGAACAGCCACTAGTTAAGGAGAAAATCCACTCCATAGCTAGTGGCTGCTTTACATGTGAAGGAGCCATATAACTATCCGCCTCAGAGATGTTTTATTGGAGAAAAAATCAAGAAGGCCAATCAGCGACATGATAAAATTCAATCATCTTAAGATAACAGGGAGTACTCCGAATGAACTATTACGAACGCATTCAGAAATCCATTGACTACATTGAAAGCAGGCTTGAAGAGAATATCGCAATTGAGAAAGCCGCTCAGGCAGCATTTATGTCCTGTTCAAACTACTACCGGATGTTCTTTGCTTTAACCGGCTATAACGTTAAGGAATATATCCGGCAGAGGAGAATAAGCAGCGCGGTTAAGGACATCAAGGAAATGGACAGCAGTATTCTGGACATAGCCCTGAAATATGGCTTTGAAAGTAATGAGGCATTTACAAGAGCTTTCAAACGTGTCACCGGGTTTCCTCCGAGTGCGTTTAGAGACCCGAGCCTAAAATACTGTTTTGAAAGGGTGGACGTTTTGGATAAATTCTATGACATTCAGGATCCGGAGCTGCTTGAGAAATATCCGGATATTAAAGTACTAAAAGAACTAGAGCCATTCAGGGTTGCTTACTACTGTCACTATGGCATGGAACCCGAAAACGGCGCATTTTCAGTAATGAGCGACTGGTTAAGAAGAAGCGGTCTAAACTTTGAAAAAGACAGACTGCGCATATTCGGCTTCAATAATCCCAGCCCCGCCAGCCCGGATCAAAAAGAGTATGGCTACGAGGTATGGGTGACTATCGGAGACGATGTCGTTGTAAATGACAGTCTTGTCAAAACAAAGACCTTTCATGGCGGGCTCTATGCGGTATGCGGAGTTAAAGACTTGATTCCCGGCGGGGATGGCTCAGAAATACCGGTTGCCTGGCAAAGACTCTGCCGCTGGGTCAATGATAGCAAATATGTAGCTGCCGATCATCAATGGCTGGAAGAGCATCTACATTTCAATGACGAATTTGAACATACTCATGGTATGGATCTCTATATGCCTATTGCCCCCAGAGTTAAGCACAATGTGCCTGTAAAGAACAGATAAAAAATGGTTGAAGTATATCAACGATATTGAAAGCTGGTCTATCGTAGGAAAATATCAGTCGTAAGAGTCTTTGCCGCAGGAAAACAGTAGGGGATTGATGTATAATGGTGCATGGAAAGCATTTCCATGCACCATGTGTTTTTATACTTTTATGTCGCGATGAATAAGGTTCCATATAAGCCCTTTCGGGGAGGTTTGAAAGATGAATGTCGAGCTTAAGCAAAGCTTGTTTTAAAGTCTTTGATATGCATAGAGGCAGATGGCAACTTAAAAGGCATCCTGCCAATACGGCATCTGTATACTTCTGGGACAAAGTTATTGATGAATACACCAATGGCCAATTTGAACTTGTAAGGGCATATCCAGGAACAGCGTATGACGATGGTACATTGGCCGATGTCTTCTTTTTTGAGAATTAGTGTCAAAAGATGTCACCCAACGCTGCCCGCACTTGACTAAATATGCCTCTATTTATTGCGGCGGGTATTGATGGAGGCGAAAATGAAGGAGAATAAAAAGTCGATAATTGGCTGGGTTGGCGTAATTATTACGTTGATAGATTTTTGTCTGGACTATATCTCCGCCTCTGTGATAAAATGGCTTTTATCGGTAGATGTATTGGAGGAGCATTTATGACGCAACCCGCATTAGCGAACACTTTTCGCAGATTACGGAACACATTTATCGGGGATCGCCAGTTTTATGCCACCGTATTTATGTTGGTACTGCCAATAATAGTGCAAAACGCCATTACAAACTTTGTTAACCTTCTGGATAACATCATGATCGGACAGGTGGGAACGCCTCAGATGTCAGGCGTTTCTATCGCCAACCAGCTTATCTTTGTTTATAATGTGACCATTTTTGGCGGTCTTTCTGGTGCGGGGATATTTGGCGCGCAGTTTTTTGGTGCCAGAGATCACGAAGGTGTGCGTCATACAGTGCGGTTCAAACTCTGGACCGCTGCGATCATTTTGGCGATCACAATTACAGTATTTCTGATCTTTGGGGACCAACTGATTTCCATGTTTCTGACCGGAGCAGGGGATGCGTCTGAGAGAGCGGCGATGCTCGAGCATGCTAGAAACTACCTCCTTATAATGCTCTGGGGGCTACTACCGTTCGCTCTCTCACAGGTATATGGTGGAACTCTCCGCGAAACAGGAGAGACCATGCTGCCGATGAAGGCTAGCCTGGCCGGTGTAATCACTAACCTTTGCCTTAACTATATATTGATCTACGGAAAACTTGGATTTCCTGCTTTGGGCGTTGCAGGTGCAGCCATTGCCACCGTCATTTCACGCTATGTGGAGCTTGCCATTATTGTATTGTACACCCATAGACATGCCTACAATTTTCAGTTCATTAAAGGACTTTATCGGTCGCTCAGCATTCCGAAAGGTCTTGTTTTTGACATAATCAAAAAAGGAACGCCGCTCCTGGCAAATGAGCTTTTATGGTCATTGGGCATGACCACTTTGACACAGATATTTTCAACCCGCGGATTAAATGTGGTAGCCGGTCTCAATATAACTAGCACGGTAACGAACTTGCTTAATGCTGTGGTATTCTCCATGGGTGCCGCAGTTGCTGTTATGGTAGGTCAGGCTCTGGGGGCCAACGATATTCCGCGCGCAAAGCAAACGGCATGGCGGCTGATCTTTTTCAACTTCTGCATATGTGTCGTGGTTGGTGGCGTGCTGGCAGCCTTGTCGCCTTTCATTCCATATATATACAATACTACCGATGATGTGCGCAGGCTGGCCACCAGTTTTATGCTGGCGCGAGCCGTGTATATGGGGGTAAATGCGGTGGCGCACTGCACTTACTTTACCATACGATCGGGCGGCAAGACATTCGTGACATTCCTTTTTGACAGTGCCTATACCTGGGTGATCCTTGTACCGTTTGCCTATGTACTCACGTATTTTACAACTCTGGATATTGCGGTGCTTTATCCGGTTTGCTTTTTGGCTGATATTATCAAATGCGTAATCGGGATAATCATTGTGAAATCCGGGTATTGGGCGCATAATATGGTCTCGAAAACTGAACAAAACTGAATAAATGAATAGACGTAGCATTTTCAGGACGGAAGTTGGAGATAGGCACTAATGTCAACACTGATCATCCTACGGGGTAATTCTGGCAGCGGGAAGTCCAGCGTTGCCAAAATGCTGCACAAGGAAATCGGGAAAAATGCGCTCTTGAATTCACAAGACATGGTGAGGCGTGACATGATGCGGGCGAAAGACGGCGAAGATACGGAAGCACTGCCGTTATTGATCGCCCTGCTGCAATACGGGCACGCGCACTGCCAATACGGCCGGGCACTGAGTTACCTCAGTAGCCCGGCCTCTTCTTATTTGGTGCAGCCAAATCCAGAGTTGACATTGGCATCGTCAAGTGCTATAAATGATCTTGTGCGAATGTTAACTAGCTAATAATTATGATCATTATCATTAACAAGTTAATGATTGCTTGAGTAAAGGGCGGTGAAACAAGAAAAATGGACCACAAGGATAGGCATTTGGATAGGCCCAGTAACAGAGACATCACTCACCAATTAATCTATTTCACCATCAAACTTCGGCGCATTATGCAGAGCTATCTGGATGAAACCGGTGTCTACCAGGCCCAGCATCGCCTGCTGATGGAAATCTCACGTAACCCCAATGCTTCCCAAAACGACCTTGCCACATCAATGGATGTATCGGCGGCCACAGTCGCAGTATCCTTAAAAAAGCTGGAAAAGGGCGGATACATTAATAGAGAAATGGATGAGGCGGATAACCGGCTCAATATAATCACCATTACTGAGAAAGGGAACAAGGTGGTCGAACAAAGCAAGCGGATTTTTGACTCCGCCGATCGCCAGGTTTTTGAGGGATTGACAGAGGAAGAGAAACAGACCTTGTTCGTTTTGCTGCAAAAGCTGAATGCTAATTTAGCCAGGATCGAAGATGCGATCAAAGCTAGTAAGGGAAAGGACATAATGTCATGAAGCGCTATTGGAAATACGTTAAGCCATATTTATCGGCATTCATCATCGGGCCAATTTTCATGATTATCGAGGTCATCGGCGAAGTCGTGATGCCGCTGTTATTGAGCAACATTATTGATAACGGCGTCATTGGCGGCCGGGGTATCACTTATATAATCACCATGGGCATAACGATGGCTATCACCGCCCTAATCATGATGGCTGGCGGGGTAGGCGGAGCTTATTTTGCCATTAAGGCTGCCACGGGATTCGCCAACGATTTGCGCAAAGACCTGTTTCGTCAGATTCAGAAGTTTTCTTTTAACAATATTGATCAATATAACGCCGGTTCTTTGATTACGCGGTTAACGAATGATATCACCCAGATCCAAAACATGATCCAGATGCTGTTAAGGATGGCTTTGAGATCGCCAGGGATGCTGATCGGCGCATTGATCATGTCATTTGTGCTCAACCCGAAGCTGGCTCTGGTGATCCTGTGTGTCATACCGTTGTTAGCCTTGGCGATCTACACCATCATGAAGACGGCTTTTCCCAGGTTCACAACAATGCAAAAGAAGCTGGACGCACTGAATACTACCACCCAGGAAAACCTGACCAACGTCAGGGTTGTCAAATCATTTGTCAGAGAGCAGTATGAGGAAGTCAAGTTCAAAAAAGCTAATACGGACTTGAAAGAAAGCACCACAAATGCCCTGAAGGTTGTGATCTTTACCATGCCGGTCATGACCCTGGCCATGAATATAACAACTATTGCGGTTGTATGGCTGGGCGGGAACCAGGTGATTGTGGGCGGCATGACCTCCGGCGTACTGACGGCATTTGTCAATTATGTTGTTCAGATTCTCATGTCTCTGATGATGGTTTCCATGATTATTCTGAACGGTTCCAGATCCTTAGCCTCCGCAAAACGTGTCAATGAGATTCTTGACACCGACATTGATCTGACGGATGAGGAAGCTCTGCATATAGATCTAACGGTTCAGCGCGGCAAAATTGAGTTTCAGGATGTTTACTTTAAGTATTACAAAAACAATGACAAGTGGGTTTTGGAGAATATCAACCTGGTGATCAATCCGGGTGAAACAGTCGGCATAATCGGTTCGACCGGCTGCGGTAAATCAAGCCTGGTGCAGCTGATTCCCAGATTATATGATACTGATCGCGGAGCAGTACTGGTCGATGATATCGATGTCAAAGATTATTCATTAAAGAACCTGCGTAACGGAGTCGGCATCGTGCTCCAGAAAAATGTGTTGTTCTCAGGTACGATTAAGGAAAATCTCATGTGGGGCGACGAAAATGCGACTGACGAGGAGATCTGCCATTGGGCAGAAAGTGCGCAAGCCCATGGATTTATTTCGTCATTTGAGGCTGGCTATGATACTGAACTTGGACAGGGCGGTGTCAATGTATCCGGCGGACAGAAGCAAAGATTGTGCATTGCCAGAGCATTACTAAAGAGACCCAAGATCCTAATCCTTGATGACAGCACCAGTGCTGTTGACACTGCGACCGAAGCTAAGATCCGGGAATGCTTTAATAACCTGCTGCAAGGCACTACGAAAATTATCATTGCGCAGAGGATTTCTTCCGTCATTGATGCAGATAAGATTGTCGTGCTTGATGATGGCAAGATCACCGGCATCGGCACTCACGAAGAACTAATGAAGAGTTGCGCAGCATATTCCGAGATTTACTATTCACAGACAGATAAGAAGGCGACAGCATCATGAATCATATAGACGAACAAAGGAAAGAAGTTTTATTGCGCCGATATGGGAGTAAAAATGCAGCTGCTGGTGCCGCAAGAATGAGACCGGGTGGTCTCGGACCAGGAGGCAGAGGACCGGGTGGGCTTGGCGGACCCGGAGGACCAAGAGGTCAACGCGCCAACATGGCCAGCGGTAAGCCGAAAAACACCTCAACGACAATAAAGCGGTTACTGGCTTATATCGGACGGGATAAGCTTAAAATCCTGTTCGTTTTTGCCTGTGTAATTTGCGCCAGTTTGACCAATCTTGGCGGAAGCTATGTTTTG
>JBMNNY010000092.1:0-8624 GCA_050942765.1 Bacillota bacterium
TGATAGGCCGGGTGTGTAAGCGCAGTAATGCGTTAAGCTGACCGGTACTAATCAGTCGAGGGCTTGACCTTACCTTGATTGCTCTCCCTTTCTTCTCCCTCTGTGCAGTTGCCAGGGTACAGTTGGCTAGCATTTTTGGGCGCAGCCCAAAATATGCAACCGGCGCTTTTGGGAAACCCCCAAGAGCCGCTTGCACAGCACAATAACAAGTCCATACCTTTCCCGGTGATTTTTGCGGAGGTGTCACACCCGGTCCCATACCGAACCCGGAAGTTAAGCCCTCCAGCGCCGATGGTACTGCCCTGGAGACGGGGTGGGAGAGTAGGTCTTTGCCGGGAATTTATTTTCCAGGACGGTGCATCATTTTATGCGCCGTCTTTTTTTGCATTTTTTATGTATTAAGTGCGCCGCCCTTTTCGGGCTGATACCACCAGCTAACGACCTGGCATTTGCTCAGGCTGTTTTATTTTCGGAATGCGGTTTTCTAAAGCAGCGTTCTAATTACTCAACTTAAAAAATATATTTTTCAGAGAGTATTGGCCGATGGAGGGGTTTGCATGGACCTAAAAGCACTGCTGAGGACTTCATGGGATATATATCTGAAGAATTTCCTACTCATCTGTGGTGGATTTCTGGTTGCGGCCTTATTAGGTGGGATCACGGTTGGCATTTTAATTGGACCCATGATGGCAGGGTTTGTAGCACTCTGCACTGCCATTTTTAAGGGTGAAAAGCCCCCATTTAATGTGATCTTCTCCCGAATGTCGTTTTTCCTGCCAACATTGCTGGTTACGGTAATTGGCGCTGTGGCACTGCTGCTGCTGTCACTGATCAATTTTGTGCCGGTTCTGGGGTGGATATTATATCCGGTATTAGCTGCCGTGATAATGTCTCTGACGCTCTTGGTTATCACCGCCATTTCTGAACACGGTTACTCGGTAATGACTGCTTTTCAGTTTGGAATCAGGTACCTTCTGAGCAGGCCGCCATTCTTGCTGGCGATTGCCATATTTGGACTGATTACTGGCCTGATCTCATTAATAATCCCTTTGATTTATTGGCTAATTGCCCTATTCGCATTTCCGTTGTTTGCGCTGTTTATTATGGTATGCCTACACTCAACTGGCTTGACGGTTGGCGGCCATCTAACTGACATCAAGGTCATCAAATATGGCGGTCTGGCCCTAATCGGTCTGATGGTACTGGGTTTAATCTTATGGGCAGTCTTCGGCTGGCGGGTATCGACTTTCGGTAGCAGAGGTTTTCTGCGCGGCGGAATCGCAGGCAGTGTGGTACGGAGCGGAGTGTCTATAAAAGGCACTGATGCCGAAGGCAATGAAATCAAATACGGAATTGGACTTAGGCTGCCCAAAGGCTTTCCGCGAGATATTCCCATCCAAAAAAACGCCACAATCTTATCCACTCAGGATTTGGATGACGGACAAACCGCGGTTAATTACATGGTTGATCAACCTGTTTCCGAAACTCTCGCATATTTCCAAAAGGAATTGCCGCGTAAGGGTTGGCGCGTTGAGGAAGAAAGCAGCATACTGCTCTTTTCGGCATTGACAGCGTACAAAGGACAGTACCGCTTGAATGTTGTCGTGCTGGGTGATGATGAAGTGTCGAATGTGACTTTGACTGTTGAGTCTGTAGAATAAAATAACTTTCTAAAACAAACACCCCTTGATGGGGTGTTTTTTGCAAGAGCGGGCAAACTGTAAACTGTAAACTCAAGGAGCAAACAATTAATCCCCAGTATATACCAAGAGAGGTTAAAATCCGGGGCATAGGAAAATTTGAGTTAATAACGAATAAACTAATTATGGCATATGGGCTTGATTGAGCTGGTGCGAGGAGAGATAAAATGCGCAGAGTGGTTTGTCAACTTGATGAAAAACTGGCGGATCGGGCTTTCAGGCTGGCATCGGAGCTGGGAATCAGCCGTAGCAAATTAGTGCGTCAGGCGCTGGAAAATTATATTGAAGAGTACCGGCAACAACGCATAGCGCAGATGAAGGTTGGATACAAGCAAATGGCTAAGACAAATCTGGATTTGGCAGAAGAAGCTCTGGCATGCTCGGAAGCGGATTGGGAGTCCTATGAGGATCGATTGTTGGAGGGCGAATCGGGTTGATTAAGAGGGGCGAGATTTATTTCGCCAGCCTCAACCCGGTTATAGGTTCTGAACAAGGCGGCTTGAGGCCGGTATTAATTATTCAAAATGATATAGGTAATACTTACAGTCCAACCACGATTGTTGCAGCGATCACTTCTCGTATGAAACGCGCCAAACTGCCGACACATGTAGAAATCAAGAACAGCCAATCGGAACTGGAACGAGATTCAGTAGTGTTGTTGGAACAGATTCGAACTATAGATAAACGCCGACTGCAGGAAAAAATCGCGACTTTGGACGAAGAAAGCATGGAGCGAGTCAAAAAAGCACTTGAGATCAGTCTCGGTTTGGTCGATATCTGAATTAGTGATCAGGGAATGAACATTGGCCGTTGCGAAGGACGGCCTTTATTCTTGTAGGCGATACTCCTGCCAATAACCTATGATCGGCCTATTTCGGGCGACAACTGATCAGGCAGCCGAAATGCCCGATAAAGGATTTGGAGGAATCAGGGCGAATAACTTGCCTTTGGAAGGTGGTATATTTGAAACCAGTTATTGGAATTACACCTGGCTGGGAAGCGATTGGAGGACAAGAGAAGAACACACTGGCTTGCGTTTACTGGAAAGCCGTGGAGATGGCCGGTGGGCTGCCAGTTTTGCTACCTTATCTTAATGAGGCAAATCTGGCTGAGTTGATCACCAAGCTTGACGGACTGGTCTTGTCTGGAGGCGGAGATTTGGAGCCCCGGACATTCGGGGAGCAAGCCCTGTCTGAAGACCTCCTTAAGGCGGTATCTCCGGAACGTGATCGTGCGGAACTAAGCCTATGCAGATTGGCCGCTCAGGAACAACTACCGCTGCTTGGCATTTGCCGGGGCGCACAGGTAATGAATGTTGCCTTTGGGGGAACCCTGTATCAGGATATCTCGGCTCAGCTGACGGATAGCAACGTGCATAGTCATTGGCAGAAAGAGCCGCGCTGGCAGGCGGCCCACACTGTCAATATTACACCGGGAACACTTTTGGAAGCCTGTTATCGGACGAATCATGTTGAGGTTAATACCTTTCATCATCAATTGGTAAAAGACGTTGCCCCGGGTTTTGTTGTGTCAGCCTATTCAGATGATGGCCTGATAGAAGCAATCGAGCATCCAGGCTGGCCCTTTGCCCTGGGGGTGCAATGGCATCCCGAATGTATGTGGGAACGTAAGCCGATTCATCTTGGACTTTTCATAGCACTGGTAAAGTACGCCTCCGGGCGACATGACAGAAAGGGGTCAAATAATTAATGAATACAAAAGAAATCCTACAAGTCGCACTAGATTTGGCTGGCATTTCCGAAACACCTGCTGATTCAGGGATCCTGGTTGAGGGAGAATCGATTAAGCGCCTTTATATGGGTGTCGATGTAGATACGGCTGAATTGCTGCTTGCTCGCCAGCTAGGGGTCGATGCCGTATTGACGCATCATCCTGCGGGAGGAACCACTCGCATTGACTTTCATAAAGTAATGGAATCTCAAATTGATCATATGGTAAAGGCAGGAGTGCCCATTAATAAGGCTCAGAAGGCATTAAGAGACAAAATGGGCGAAATTGAGCGGCGCGACCATGCCGGTAACTATGATCGGGTTGTATCTGCAGCGCGTCTGCTGCGCATGCCATTGGTTGGCATTCATCGGCCAGCCGACATTTTGTCGGAGCAGTTGATTCAGGTGCATCTGGACCAGAAGCTTGGTAAGAACCCCAAAGCCCGTCTCAAGCAGTTAGTGGAGGCGTTGTCCGAATTACCGGAGTTTCAGGCGGCTCAAACCAAACCCGCGATTAGGGTTGGTTCAGAAGAAGACTATACGGGCAAAATATGGGTGGCTATGGCCGGTGGTACCAATGGCGGCTCCAAAGTGATTAAGGCCTATTTTGAGGCGGGCATTGGAACTTTGGTTGTCATGCATATGCCTGAGGATGTTATCAAAGAAGTACGTGAACAGGGTATTGGCAATATTGTTGTAGCCGGTCATATGGCCAGCGATTCAGTTGGCTTGAATATCCTGGCGAAAGCCTATGCTGAACGTGGTATTGAGGTTATCAGAGGTTCTGGGATTGTAACGCCCGGTGCGAGATAACCTAGTATAGGGGTGTCGAATTATGAAACGAGTTGTCAGCGTGAGCATTGGTTCATCAACGCGCAACCATAAGGCTACAATCAATGTCATGGGAGAGCAGGTCAGCATTGAAAGAATCGGAACGGATGGTGATCTGCAAAAGTGCTTCGCCATAATGCGCGAACTTGATGGACAAGTTGATGCTTTTGGACTCGGAGGCACCAACTTCTACCTCACCGTGGCCGGCCGCAAGTATCCGATGAGCAGTGAGCTCAAATTGGCAAAGGGTATTCGTACACCAATTGTTGATGGCAGTAATATTAAGAGCGGCTTTGAGAGCCGTCTGCCGGATTTTCTGGCTACTGAGACGGGTGTGGATCTGAAAACCAAGAAAGTGCTGCTGATGAGCGCTGTGGATCGCTATGCGCTAGGCGAAGCACTTGAGAAGACAGGCTGCGAGCTATTCGTAGGCGATTTTTATTTCGCGCTTGGTTTGCCGATTGTGCTGCGTTCGCTCATGCCAATTAAGCGCATCGTTCCGGTAGTGTTGCCTTTGGCTTTGAAGCTTCCGTTCGGTTCCATTTACCCGACTGGCAAGAAGCAAGAAGAGATAAAGCCAACCAGCTTTTCCCGCAAGGCTTTTGACTGGGCGGATATCATTGCTGGCGATTTCCATTACATCCGGCGTTATATGCCGGAAGATTTGAAGGACAAGGTCATTGTAACGAATACTGTGACACCGGCGGACAAGGAACTGCTCTCCAAGAGAGGCGCCGCGCTGCTGATCACAGCCAGTCCGGATTTTGAAGGACGGTCTTTTGCCACGAACGTCTTAGACGCTCTGGTGGTGGCTGTCTCTGGCAAGCGGCCGGAAGAACTTGGCCAGCAAGGCTATCAGGAATATATTACCAAGCTGGATTTACGCCCCAGGTTTGAACGTCTGCAGTAATATCGGATTCCCCTTAGCTCATAATAGTAGATCAGGACTATGTTTGCGGCATAGGTTTGCTTTTCAGTAAAGCGAGGCTGTGCTTGTGACATAGGCCTGATTTGATGAATTCATGAGCGGGGGGAAGTGCGGTGCGTCAATCGCGGTCGAAGTCAGAAATGAGGTCGCAGTCGCAACCGCGCCCGCGTCCGCAGGGAGTATTGATGGCGCGAGATACTTTATCGGCGGCAGGTCTGATTATTCTATTGCTAATACCTTTGACAGGCATTTTGATGCCGATCATCAAGCAAGATCCGATCAAGACCCTGTTCTTTAGTATTCTGGCGCAGGCGATGGCCATAGTTGCCGGTACCTGGATCATCACCAAAACGCGGGGCGTTCCCTGGTCAAAGCTAGGCTGGCGCGGAAATGGCAATGTCATTGCGATTGGTTTGATCGCCGGAATGGCCGTTTTTGGCTTGATTCAGCTGGTGGGATGGCTGTTTGCCATTGAGTATGGCAGTGGGTCCGCTAACAGTTTGCTTGCTGGCGCGATACAGAGCAAACAGCCGTTTTATGCATTACCGGCGTTGATACTTGCCTCCGGGATACTGGCGCCGTTGTCGGAAGAGCTGTTTTTCCGCGGAGTGCTCTGCACCGGCCTGAGCAATAGCTATGGATCTACCATTGGGATCATGGTCAGTTCCGCAATTTTTACTGTCTTGCATGGCGACTTCTCACTGGCTGCGCTGCTGATCTTTTTCGCTGGTACAGTCTTTGCATTGTTATATCAAAAAAGCGGTTCATTATTGGTGCCGATCATTGCCCATGGGGTACATAATATACTGACCACACTGGCCGCTTTTATTTTTTGTCAGAGGTGAAGGAAGGGCTTGCATCTGAACAACGGGCATAATCATCACAAAGAGCAAAATCAGCACAACGAACACAATATACTTAATGACCTTAATGGGCGGATTACGTGTGAACTAATCACCAATTCGGCTGAAGAAACACGCAATTTGGCCAGCCGCTTTGGCAGAATAGCTGAACCCGGTTCCGTTTTTTTGTTGTGCGGAGATTTAGGCACCGGAAAAACAGCCTTTGCCCAAGGCCTGGGAGCAGGTTTGGAGGTCAAAGAACCAATTAGCAGTCCTTCATTTAGTTTACTGAAGGAGTATGCTTCCGGCCGGTTGCCTTTTTATCACGCTGATTTATATCGGGCGGGCGCTGCCGCCCTTGCAGATATTGGGTTGGACGATGTCATCAGTAGCGGCGTAGTAGCCGTTGAATGGGCTGACCTGGCTCCGCTGGAGTATTTTGAGGAGTACTTACTGATCAGATTTACCGGGTTGGGGCCGGAATCAAGGAAGCTGGTATTTCAGCCGGTAGGCAGCATGAGTGAGCGACTCTTGGAGGCGGTTTTGGACACATGAGAATACTAGCCGTTGATTCCTCATCGATGACTGGCAGTGCAGCAATTCTTGAGGATGATCGTATTATTGCTGAATGCGCCCTCAGCCTGCAGCGCACGCATTCCGAACGGCTCATGCCAGCGATTGACTGGTTGTTTAGTCAGAGCGGACTGAGTGTGGATCAGATCGACCTATTTGCCGTCAGTACGGGGCCGGGCTCATTTACCGGTCTCAGGATCGGTCTGGGTACAATTAAAGGGCTGGCTTTTGCCCTGCATAAGCCAGCTATTGGTGTTTCAACCTTGATGGGCCTGGCTGCAGGTGTACCGGCCTGGAATGGAACAGTGATCACCTTGATTGACGCCAGGCATCAGCACGTTTTTGCAGCTGGATTTCGAGTTGCCGGCAGCGGCCACGGCGGTGGCCACGGCAGTGGTATTGCCGGTGGCATCGGCGAAGGTGCGGACGATGGCATGGGCGTTACAGGTAGCGCAGGCATGCCGGAATATATGGCCTCCGAGGCCTATTGCTCAGTTCTGGAGTTGCGCGACAAGATTGGTCATTTGAAACCCCCATTTCTTTTCGTTGGCGATGGTGCAATTGCTAATCAGGAGTTGTTGCGGACAGGCTTTCCGGAGTCCGCTTTTGGAGGTAGGGCAGCCGCAGCGGTGCGCGCAGGAGATATTGGCCGGGTTGCTTTATGGCGCTGGAACAATGATCCTATGGCGGATCCCGAAATGTTGACTCCGAATTACTTGCGCCTTTCAGAAGCTGAAATCAAACTGGAAAAGAAGGATGAAGCCTGTGGAACCGATTAGCATCAGAAAAATGGGACTGGACGATCTTGATCGGGTGATGGAGATTGAGCACAAATCCTATACCCTGCCCTGGAGCTATACTTCTTATGTTTATGAGCTTGTAGAAAACAGTCGTGCCCTGTATATCGTGGCGCAGCTGGGGACAGAAGTGGTTGGCTATTGCGGGATGTGGATCATTTTTGACGAAGGTCATATTACCACCATAGCCGTAGACCCGGCGCACCGGCGCAAAGGGATTGGCCGCCGGTTGATCGAGGCCTTAATGGAGATGGGTGCTACTCAGGGAGTCAAGCGGTTTACTTTGGAAGTCAGGGTGAGCAATCTTAATGCTCAATCTTTATATAAAGCCATGGGGTTTCAGTCGGTAGGGATCAGAAAAGGTTATTACAGCGATAATGGTGAAGACGCCTATATTATGTGGTGTGAACCGGCGGACGAGGTGAGTTCACTTTCATGAGCACGTACACTCTGGGTGTTGAAACTTCCTGCGATGAGACTTCGGCTGCTGTTGTGCAGGACGGCGCGACCATATTGTCCAACATTATCTCTTCGCAAATTGATAGTCATAAGGTATTTGGCGGTGTAGTACCAGAAATCGCTTCCCGCAAACATCTGGCGAATGTGCTGCCGGTCATTCAAGAGGCTCTGTCGCAGGCGGGCATGACCATTGCAGACATTGATCAGATTGCGGTTACCTGTGGTCCAGGTTTGGTTGGGGCCCTGCTAGTCGGCGTTACTACTGCCAAAGCCATTGCCTATGCCCGTAAATTGCCGCTGATACCGGTTAATCATATCGAAGGTCATATCTTCGCCAATATGCTGGGGCGTGCGACGATACCCGCTCCTTTTTTATGTCTGACGGTTTCGGGCGGGCATACCGATTTGCTCCTGGTTGAAAAACCTGGCGAGTATCTGCATCTCGGCGGAACCAGAGATGATGCTGCAGGCGAGTGTCTTGATAAAGTTGCACGCGTCCTGGGATTAGGTTATCCGGGAGGGCCGGAAATAGAGCGGGCTGCCGCATCAGGGAATCCAGAGGCCTTTGATTTTCCCATGGTACTCAGCGGACATAAGACCTTTGATTTTAGCTTCAGCGGCTTGAAAACGGCCGCTATTAATCTGATAAATCATTACCGTCAACGGGGTCAGGCCATCCCGGTCTCCGATCTGGCAGCCGCTTTTCAAAAGGCGGTCATTGATCAGTTGATTGACCGGACCGATAAAGCGCTCCGGGAATATTC
>JBMNNY010000093.1:0-8587 GCA_050942765.1 Bacillota bacterium
ATTTGAGCGCTGACAAAACCTTGCCGCTGAAAATCGCTGGCTGATGTAAAGTCGCTCCGTTATCATCCAATTTATATATGCCAGTGCAGTTAAAGACAAAGTCTCCCTGAGACGGATTGACTTGTCCGCCCTTATAACCGGTCAGGAATAACACTGTTTCTCCCGGAGCACGCAGTCCATTCTTATCGAGTAACTGGCGCAATCCTTCCGGAGTCAGCAGCCCCGGATCCTGCTCAGGAATCGGCAGTGGATTATCAATTAGCAGTCGAATGTTGCTCATTCTGGGACACGGAATATGCAGGTAGCTTTCAACCCGGTCAGCTCCCACCGGCTTAACACCGGCGTCCTTAGCGCTGAAAGCATCTGCCAGCGCAGCATGCAGCACACCATGATCAATAATAGGCACCTGTTCCCGGACTTCTCCGGTGGCGCTGATCGGCTGATAGGCGTAATCTCCTTCAAGCGGGCCATCAACAATCGAAACAAAGGGGGGCGCTACAGCCTCTCCGGCCTTAAAGCGGCCTTCATGGCCCAGAATAGATTCTTCCATATAATCAGTTTCCGCTGCATGTCCAAACGCCTCATGTGCCAGCCCCTTAGCCAGTGCGTAATCGATGACAATTTTATAATGACCGCCCTTGATTTTGGGCGCATCCAGCAGTGCAATGCATAGATCGCCTGTCTGATGCGTTCTGGCCTCCAACTCCGTTATGTACCCCGGATCCAACAGTAGTTCCAGTCCGCTTCCGGAAATGGCCGCCCGCCCGGTAGCTGTCTTTTTGCCCTCGGCAGCTGTGACCACATTATAGACGAAGGCCCGCGGAATCCTGAATGATACATCGCGCCCGTCAGAACGGATCACGCGCCAATCATCCTCGAAAAGGCCGAAAGAGGAACGAATCGACAGACGCTGGTCATAGCCGAACTTTACGTTCAGTTCTTTCAGAATCTGCTCCATACGGTCGATCGGGACGGCGTCAAAAGCAAATTGCTGCGCAGGAACGATCCGCTCGACACCTTGCGCGGAAAACATGCCGCGATAGGTTACTGCTTCTCCGCCCAGCTCTTCTGCAGCCCGGGCCAGTTTTTCAGCCAGGCGCACCTGCTCGACGGCACTCTCGGGAGAAATGACATTGGAAGAAGAAAACCCCATATGTCCTTTCTCAGTAAAAACCTGTACTGCGAAGCCAGAAAAAGATGTGCTTTGCACCTGTTCCAGTATACCGCGCGCTACAGTGATGTTAATGGCGCGGTGATTCTGGAAGCGGGCAATGGCAAAAACATTGCGGCTTCGAGCAGCATCGAGAATTGCCTGAACCGTAGAACCATATTCATCAGTACGTAATTGAGACATTTAACCACTCCCCTGCTTTATTCACTCCGCTGCAGAACTTGGGCGCGGAGGACGCGGACCAAGATATTGATAATACTGACACTCGATTTTGCCGTTATATAATTTGCGCCGTCGTTCGGCTTTCCGGCCAAAAATCCACTCAAATCGCGGATGGGAAGTCAAGACATAGAAAGACCATGTGTCCAGAGCCTGAAATCTTTGTTTCATGACCCGGTAAAGCTCCTCAGCCTCCTGCTGTTCGCCGAGCCGCTCACCATAAGGCGGATTGCAGATCACTACTCCGTATTTGCGGCTGCTTTTCATATCTGCCACATCCGCCTGCTGAAAATGAATTTTGCCTTCCAGCCCGGCCAGCCTGGCATGGTAGCGTGCCATACTCAGAACCTCCGGGTCTATATCTGTACCGATAATCTGCAGCAGAGGCTGTGGATCAGTAATCACCAGCGCCCGCGCTTCCTCACGAACCTTATTCCACAAAGACTTAGGCACGCGATGCCACTCTTCGGCGGCAAATTTGCGGTTTAAGCCTGGAGCTGTATTGGTAGCCAATAGTGCTGCCTCTATCGGAATAGTGCCAGAACCACAGAATGGATCCCACAAGGTTCTTTGCGCATTCCAGACACTAAGTTGGATCATGGCGGCCGCCAGCGTTTCCCTCAGCGGAGCGGTCGCCGTCAGGGGACGGTATCCACGTTTATGAAGCCCGGCGCCACTGGTATCAATGGTTAAGGTAGCCTCATCCTTCAGCAGACTGACCTCAACCCGGTATTTGGGACCATCCTCGGCAAACCATTGCCGGCGGTATTTCGATTTCATTTTCTCAACAATCGCCTTTTTGACAATGGCCTGGCAATCGGGAACGCTGAAAAGCGTGGAATGTACCGATTTGCCGGTAACAGGAAACTCGGCATTTTCCGGCAGCCAGGCGGTCCAGTCCAAAGCCTTGGTTCCCTCAAACAGTTCATCAAAGGTTGTGGCATGGAAGCTGCCCACACGCAGCAGTACCCGATCAGCGGAGCGCAGGTGAACATTAGTAACCGCAATGGCTTTCTCATCGGCTTTAAAATGAACCCGTCCTGTATCGGTACGGGTATCAGTGTATCCCAGCGCATGTAGCTCTCTGGCGACGACCGACTCTATTCCAAATGAGGCGGTGGCAATTAAGTCGATGTAAGACATCTGAATATCCACTCTCCGGTAATGTCATGTTATTGTTTGAAGCACGCCTGATCTCTATGCGCTGTTTGCGCGGCACACGCTGCGTGGCGCGGTATGCGTACAATATGCGCTATGTGCACCGGCGTGGCATGAGCTGCATGGCTCGGCATGCGCTGCGCTCAACCCTGCGGCACACGCTGCTCGGGTGCAGGACTAATGTTTCTTCCACAACCTTCATTTTTTTCCTCTATGTTTTATCTTGTTTTGCATTGTTCAGCGCACAGTATTTTTGCAGGCTGCGGTAAGGAATACTATCAACAGATGAGAGCCGCACGATTGGTTCCATTCAGAAGGAGGATACAGATGAGTAGTATTATCGCAGGAATCACCGATAAAGTCGTTGATTCTTTACTGCTGAAATTAATGAGGGATCCATACACCGAAAACCTTTTTGAGCTGGTTTCAACTACGATGAAGATTACGCCGCTGAACCTTATGGAAACCGTGTTGCGCTGCGAAGCAGGCAAAGCAATCGGTCGTCCGTTTGGCAGTACTCTGCACATGTCGCCCTGGGATGAACTCAAGTTCAACCCGGTTTATCTGCATAAGCTTCCTACCGCTGAAAAGGAAAAGATCAAGACCGATGTGACGCTCGGTCCTGCAGCCCGCAAACCATTACGCTTGAAAATCCCGATTGTCATTACCGGTATGTCCTATGGCGGAGCATTAAGCAAAAAGGCCAAAATTGCGCTGGCCAAAGCTTCTACAATGGCCGGTACAGCCACTAATACCGGTGAAGGTGCGCTGCTGGTGGAAGAGCGCGAAGAAGCGGCGCGTTACATCTACCAGTATCACCGTGGTATGTGGCCGCACGGCAATAAAGCAGAGTTTTACCGGCTGGCTGACATGATTGAAATACAGGTCGGTCAGGGTGCTCAGGCTGCGGCCGCCCAGGCGATGCCTGCCCATAATATCGATGAGGAGTTCCGGGAGATTTATGGTCTGGAGCGCGGCGAAGATATGGTGATCGCTTCACGCCTGAAGGATGTTGAATCCCCTGCCGAGCTGGAGAACCTCGTCCGCCGTCTTAAGGAAGAAACAGACGGAGTCCCGATCGCCTACAAGTTTGGCGCCAGTCATTATCTGGAAAAGGAAATGGATCATGCCATTGACGCGGGTGTTGATGTCATAGTCATCGATGGCGCAGAAGCAGGAACACACGCTGGTCAGCCCTTGCTGTCGGATGATTTTGGACTGCCTACCCTTTACGCCATCACGCGTGCGGCAGATCATCGCGCGCGGCGCGGTCTCGAAAACAAAGTCTCCCTAATTGCCTCCGGCGGACTGCTCACCCCGGGACATTTTCTAAAGGCCATGGCTCTTGGGGCAGACGCGGTATACATTGGTACAATTGCGATTATGGCACTGGTCTTCACCCAATTTGTCGAAACTGTGCCGCAAGAACCGCCTACCGAGTTGATCTTGTTCACCGGCAAAGCCAAGGAAGAGCTGGATGTTGACCTGGCGGCGCAGAGTCTGACGAACTTCCTAAACTCCTGTGTAGATGAAATGGTTTTGGGTGTACAAGCCCTTGGCAAAGGATCAATCTCGGAAGTATCGCGTGACGATCTGGTAGCACTCACCCGTGAAACGGCGGAAATCACCGGCGTAGAGCTGGGATACCGGCCGCATAGTTTAAGAACCAAAAAAGAACCCATGGTGGCAAGACAGTTAATTATTGAGGGAGCCAATGCCAACGTTAGCGAAGGCACCAGTAACGATACGCAGATTACCACCGAAGACGGCGGCGGTCAGCATTAGTAAATGACAATGCTAGCGATGTACTAGTGCTAGCGGTGTACTGCATTAAAAACGGAAGCGGTGCGCACAGGCGGGCCTACGAGGGCTTACGTGCGCCTGCCGCTTCCGTTTCCGTTTTCGCTTCCGTTTCCGTTCCATTTCTGTTATAAGCAATCTCCTGTGCCCTGTCTGGCTCAGGAAAAATCCCCTGATTCATAAAGCACAGCAACGCCTGCCGCCAGTCCTGCGGTCTCAGTGCGCATAATGCGCGGACCGAGTGAAACAGTGATTGCCCCATGACTGCGGGCCTTTTCAACTTCATCGACTGCGAGTCCGCCCTCAGGGCCGATGATTATCAAGACAGAAGCGAACTTCTTGGCCTGCAGCGTTTCCTTCAGTCCGGTCGTTTCTTCACCTTCCCAGGGAAGCAGCACCAGATCAAATTCTTTGAACCGGTCGCACAGCTTCTGCCAGGAGTGTAAGGGATGCACTTCGGGCAAGCGTGCCCGCCCAGCCTGCTCAGCGGCAGACTGCACAATTTTGCGCCAACGTTCACCCTTCTTCGCAGCCCGGTCTGCATCCAGCTTTACGATACTACGTTCACTAATCACCGGAATAAAGGCCGCATAGCCTATTTCGGTCCCTTTCTGGAGTACCAGCTCCATTTTATCGCCTTTGGGCAAGCATTGAGCAAGGGTAAGCATGACACGCGGCTCGGTCGGACGCAGATTGCTGCTCAAAATGAGGCCTTCGGCATGCCCGCTGTCAACAACCTCCAACTGAACGCGGTATTCGCGGTTTGCTCCATCCAGGACGGTAATGACATCTCCTGGCTTTAGGCGCAAAACATCGCGCAGATGGTGTACATCTGCGCCTGTAAGCTCAACTCTGTCCCCATTTATTTGGCTTTGCTCAACAAAGAATCTGGCCAAACTGATCAGCCTTTCTGTCAGCTTTTCGTGGCAAAAACTGTAATCCACTCGCCATCCTGATGAATTTCCCGGATTTTGAGGCCTGCTTCAGCAATGGCACGCAGGGTTTCATCGCGGCGCCCCTCAATAATCCCGGCTGCCAGGAAAAACCCGCCCGGTACCAGATGGCCGGGAACATCCGGTGCCAGCATAATGATGGCATCCGCAATAATATTCGCGATTACACCGCCGGCAGGTTCGCCGCCGACAGAAAGCAGATCGCCCTCTCGAATCGTGACTTTGTCGCTGACTTTATTGAAGGCTACATTTTCCCGGGCAATGCCAATCGCCACAGGATCAAGGTCAATCCCAATTATTTTCGCTGCTCCAAGTTTGGCCGCGGCAATCGCCAGAATACCAGAACCTGTGCCAACATCATAGATCACTTCATTGCCATGAATATGATCCTCCAAAACCTGCAAACAACGGCGGGTTGTCGGATGGGCGCCGGTGCCAAAAGCCATCCCGGGATCCAAATAGATATTTATGTTGTCGGTGCTTTCATCAGCCTGTTCCCAGGAAGGAACAACCATCAGTTTTTTCCCGACCTGCTGTGACTTAAAATGTTGCTTCCAAGCGCTGGCCCATTCAGCGTCTTCAACGGTGCGCAAAGTAATGGAACCTGGTCCGACCGTCAGAAATTGCCGGAAGACTTCCAGTTGGCTTTTGATGAAGTTTACCTTCTCGCCGACTAAGTCATTTTGCGGCAAGTATGCCTTCACGAAGGCAGTGGCTTTCATTTCGGCAGGGGCAGGCAAGGGGATTTCATAGAACTCCCCTGAACTGGTCTCATGATCATCTTCAATTACAGTACCATTGGCACCAGCGTCCTGCAGCAGGTTTGCTACCGCATCAATGGCTTCGCGGTTGATTTCGACGGCAACTTCTACCCATTTCATGGCAACACCTCAACTCTATCGCACTATGGGGCTTGGCATGCTGAAAGGATCTCTCATTATCATAGGCTGCTCAAAAGCTCTCCTATAAACCCATCAAGGCTTTGAGGCGGGCTTTTTGAGATGATTAACTGAGTAAGCCTGCGCACAAAATACTCTTCAAACGCATTTAATCGGCCGGCTGCATCATTAGCAAGGTTTTTCCCACTTCAAATAGGATTGAAATTCCCTGTCGCATAGCGCGCACGTGGTTTGCCTGACTTCATTAATAAACGGAAATCGATCTTCGCAAATGAAACTAGTAATTTTATCGATCAGTTCGGTTGGCTTTTCAATATCGAAAAATTCGTAGCCGCATTGCACCGTTTGACGCGCTTTTGCGATGGCTGCGCAATCTAGGCGTTGCGTTTAGCGCGCATTTTAAGCTGCATGCGCGCCACCAATCGCCAACTAATAGCCACCAATCTATTTCCCGAAAGCGTTCTTAACTTTGTTAAAGAAGCCACCTTCATCTGGCGGTTCTTCTCCAAATGTTTTGGCCAGTTCTTTCAAAATATTGCGTTGCTCGGCAGTCAGCTGTGTCGGAGTTGCAATCTGTATATGCACAAACAGATCGCCGCTTCCTCTGCCGCTTAGATGCTGTATTCCCTGCCCCCTAAGCTTGAGTACAGCGCCGCTCTGGGTACCTTCCGGTATATTCAGTTCTACCTGACCGCTTAAGGTGTCAACAGTCAACCTGGCACCAAGGGCAGCCTGTGTAAAGCTAATCGTCAGATCACGGTGCAGATCGTCGCCCTCACGCCTAAACACCTTGTGCGGGCGAATCTTGACTATCACAATCAAGTCGCCGGTGCTGCCACCATTAAGGCCGGCCTCTCCGGCTCCCGGAATACGCAATCCGCTGCCATGAGAAATTCCGGCAGGTACATTGACCTCAATCCGTTTGCGATTGCGCACCAGGCCGCGTCCATTACAATTCTGACAAGGTGTTTCAGCCACTTTCCCTTCGCCACCGCATTTTTCGCAAGTGCGGACATTGACAAACTGCCCGAAAAGGGTGCTTTGCGACATCTTCACCTGGCCGGTGCCGCCGCAATTGCTGCAGGTACGGATAGGCGTACCCGGTTTGGCGCCATTTCCGTGACATACAGAACAGGTTTCGGTAAGCGGGACCTCCAAATGCTTTTTGACACCGACAGCCGCTTCCTCAAGACTGATATACATTTCCATGCGCACATCAGCGCCGCGCTGCGGTCCGGTGCGTCGGCGGCCGCCGCCCATGCCGCTGCCACCAAAAAACATATCAAATATATCGCCAAATCCTTCGAATCCGCCAAATCCTCCAAAACCGCCGGCGCCAGCTGTTCCGCCATCCATCCCCTGGGTGGGATCAACGCCAGCATGGCCAAAACGGTCATAGGCGGCTCTTTTTTGACTATCCGAAAGGACTTCGTAGGCCTCGTTTACTTCTTTAAATTTTTCTTCGGCCTTAGGGTCGTCTTTATTTACGTCCGGGTGCAGTTTGCGCGCCATCTGCCGATAAGCCTTTTTAATCTCCTCTTCGTTGGCGTCACGTGATACACCCAATACTTCGTAATAATCTCGTTTGGCCAAAATATGATACCCCGCTTTCTAATTCGCGGAATCCGATTTTTAAGACAAGAACTTTCAGAAGGGACTGTATGGAGACGGACAGTCTGGATTACTCCAGACCAGTCCGTCCCCTCAAACTAACTCATATAACCCTTATTATACTTATTTGGATTCGTCGTCATCGACTACGCGATAGTCGGCATTGCTGACATTTGGATCACCATGCGGCGCAGATCCTCCTCCGGATCCCGGCTGACTGGGGCCATAGCCCATATCGCCTGCCGCACCGGTACCGCTTTCTGATCCAGCCCCGCTACCAGCGGCCTGGCTGTAAATCGTGGCCGACAAATCGTGTAAAGCTTTCTCCAATGCGTCTTTTTTATCTTTGATCGCCTGCAGATCCGTACCGGCCAGTGCCGAACGCAGCTCTTCCTTAGCCTGGTTGATGGAATCCACTTTGGCTTTGTCAGCTTTATCGCCGAAATCTTTCAGCGCCTTATCTACACTATATATGAGAGAATCGGATTCAATGCGCAAGTCCGCTTCTTCACGGCGTTTTTTATCTTCTTCGGCATGTGCTTCCGCTTCCTGCCGCATGCGGTTGATCTGTTCCTCGGACAAGCCGCTGGAAGTCGTGATCGTTACCTTCTGCTCTTTACCCGTACCCAGATCCTTGGCTGACACATGCACAATGCCGTTGGCATCAATGTCAAAGGCGACCTCGATCTGCGGAATTCCACGCGGCGCAGGCGGGATTCCGTCCAAACGGAACTGGCCTAATGTGATATTGTCGGCAGCCATAGGCCGTTCACCCT
>JBMNNY010000094.1:0-8514 GCA_050942765.1 Bacillota bacterium
GTCCATAGTATACGAAATGACTTTTTTATTAAGCTGGGCGTACTCATGCAAACGAATAGTGATATCTATGTCTTCTCCCAGACCATGCCGGAATCCACCCACTGCCATGAGTGCGCTCTTTCTGAAAACGCCAAAAGCGCCGGATATAATATTAAGCGCATTGTTTACAGTCAAAGAAGGCTTGTAGATGTAAAAGCCTTTGATATAGTCAAGTGCTTGAAGTGCGATCAGCGGGGGTCTGCAATTATCCATCAGAAAATACTGCATCACATGGATTGCACCGCCTGACGCGATGATGCTGTCGTCCTGGAAAGTTCGGTTCATGATGCGGAGGGCGTTTTTTTCCAGCACGCTGTCTCCATCGAGTGTGACAATTATCTCCTTACTGCTCAGGGCAATCCCGGCATTCAAACTGGTAGCCTTGCCGCTGTTGGCCTTATCTAATACTAGTATATTCGTATATTTCGTCGAACAGTACAGCCTGTAACATGGCTGGCCTGGCTTTGGGGTGAGGTCGGGGCAGTTATCAGATGGCGATGATGACGATGGCGCGATTTGCAATTGGAGTAGCTTGACTACCTCCGACTCCAGTTCCAGCGGCTTTAGTTCCAGCAGCTCGAAAAGCACCAGCATGGTGTTGTCCGTTGAGCCGTCGTTAACGAAAATGACTTCATAGTCATCATAGTCCAGCCGTAAAACACCATTTAAAGTGTTTTTAAGTATTGGCGCTTCGTTAAAGCATGGGATAATCAGTGAAAATCCCAGCGTTTTTCGCGGGGCGCGCTCAGGCTCCTTACGATAATAAAAAGAGCAAATGAAATGCAGGATGGCAAAGAATGTGCTCAGGAAAGTGCAAACTGTGATAATGACAATTGTCATCGGGGTTTACTCCATTCAGGCTCAATGGACCATGATTCCAAAGTGAAGGTAGCGGGGAACCTGGTGTTTTTGTCTGGTGAACCTGGCCACTGACCGCCTACTGCTTGATTTACGATCAGATACATTGGTTCGTCTGGAACTGATTTGGAGGTTTCAAACACATGCTCTCCGTCAATAGACCAGCGCAATCGTGCCGGCGTCCACTCAAACTCTATATGATAAGTATCTTTTTTAGGCACCTTGGCTTCAAAGTAATCCCGGGACTGGGCGGAGCCGTTCATATAGTGCACCACTCCATAAAAGTTGTCTGGCGCGCTGCCGATCATCTCAAAGATGTCGATCTCAGGTAGGGCTTTATCCTCAGCGGGAAGAAGCCAAATGGCGGGAAAGAGACCTTTTCCATCCGAGACACTAATGACAAAGGAAAATTTACCATAGAGGTAAGCATACTTGCTTTCTATCATTCCTGAAGTATAGTGCCTATCGCCCATAAACTCGTTATTTGAGGTAATTACTACGCGCTCACCGTCAATGCTTACATTGGCGGGACTGTAATATTGTAGTTGACCGTTATAACTTTCGCTGCGTTCAATGACCCGCCATGGTGAACTTTCGGAAGGTTCTCCAAGTTCCGCAGCGGACGGGGAGGGTGTGGCGGCGACACTGTTACGTTCGTTTGTGTTGCCTTCGGTTACTGCGGGCATAGCAGGCATGTCCCGCATTTCAGATGCAGATGCTACCTGTGCTCGTCTACTTTCATGCTCGATATATTCTTCTTGCTTGATTTCTTTATTGCGATCGCGCACAGTGCTTTTTTCGCGCTCCGCATGCTCGAACATTATTGCTGCGATGCTTTCAACAACATAAGTAACAAAGATTCCGCACAGCAGCAGAGCACACAATGAGATTATTAGCCTTTTGAGCGTTTTCTTTAGCATATTGATACGTCCATTCCCAAGTTCTATTGTGATTATGACTATGGTTCTGTTTCTGATTATGGATATGTTCTGTTGGGATGAAAAATTCATTCTTTTGAAGGCAGGACACAAGGGGACACAAGGGGACGGTTCTCCTGTGTCGACACAGTAGAACCGTCCCCTTGTGTCCCTTTTCCTCCGTGGCATGATAATTGCTCAAATGCGGTATAGAGCATTACCAGCATTATTATGCGTTTTTGAATAAAGCAGGGAGCAGGTGATTCGTGCTATGGAAAAAACCTATCGAACATCCGAAGTTGCACAGATGATTGGTATTCACCCCAATACGGTACGCCTTTATGAGGAACTGGAGCTTATTCCTAAACCATTGCGAAAAGAAAACCGTTACCGTGTATTTACTGATATTCATCTGGAGCAATTTAGGCTTGCCAGAACCGCGCTTAGGGTAGTGGTTCTGCAAAATGGCTTACGCAAAAAAGCTATTGATATTATCAAAACTTCCGCTACCGGCGATTTTGATCATGCAATTAATCTTGCCCAGGACTATTTAAGGCAAATAATACTATTCGCTGGCTGCATTTCTGCGAATGTTGAATGCTCTATCCGGCAATCCTGGAATAGACATTCGCGAGGCTATTGATACGCCAAAGGAAAACGACGACACAATCTCTGCATGCGATAAGCTGCTTACATCTTTGGCTGATGCCGAGAAAAATGCTGAAAACATGTTGATTCACCTTAGAAATATGAAAAAGCGATTCCAATAAACCCTTCACTTTAACACCAGACTTCGTTCGGGTGCTATTCTCTTTTTTGCAGATAATCTGCCAAAAAAATAGGGAGGGATTGATGACATGGAAACGGTCATCGAGGTCAAAGAGCTAAGTAAGTCATACGCCCACATCAAAGCAGAGATCTTTCTAGCCGAGAATGCGAAGCTGAAAGAAGAACTGCTGGCGAGCATTGACCTGAATGGTGAGCCCATTGATATTACGAAGCAGATGATGTACTTAAATCTCAAAGGAATCAGCGAGAATCCCATTCTGCGAGAGTGGTATAACCGTGAAGTTTTTAGCAAAATAGAGCAGCATTATCGCGAAGAGAACGGTATCGAACAGGTTAATTTCATCTATGACTTTTTCCTCGAGGTGGTCATCAAATGGCAGGAAGAGGGCAAGATGCGCAGAGATATTAGCGCTGAAATGATCATGGCCATTTTTGGAGCCCTGATCAATATTGACTTGCACAAGGACGAGATCGGACTGCAGTATTTTCCTAAAGTAATGGAATATATGGCGGAATTTGTCATGAAAGGTCTGACTGGCAAGTAATGCGAGTAAAGACACAAGGGGACGGTTCTTCTGTGTCAGCACAGAAGAACCGTCCCCTTGTGTCCCTTGTGTCCCTTTTCCATCAGACTTTCTTATTATAATATACTCCAAGTATTGCCTTAACGGCTACTGTAAATAGTGTTGCCGCCAGTAGTGTGTAGAATATTGTCCGGCTGAAATAATGTGAAACCAGCATTGCCAGCACGAAAAACAGAATTATGATGTTTATGCCGGTGCGCCCAACCAGGGCATCAACATGCTTTTGCCGTTCATCATGTTCTTCTATGTATAGTTTCTTGAGCTTTTCTTCGTTCTTCAATGCACCGCAATACTTGATCATGAAGACTATCGCAACGGCACCAATACCTGTACCAAAGCCGAGATTGAACGCAGTCGCAGAATCATTAAAATCCGTAATTGCTGCGACAATGGTCAAAGCCAAAACGATTACACAATAGATTACTGTAATGATAATGCGGTTACGCAGTTTCCGTTTGAAGTTTTCCATGGGTTATTGATCCTCCTCATCTGAAAAATCGAATATCTCCTCGATGGTGGTGCCAAAGTACTTTGCAATTTTGTGTGCCAAAACAAGCGAAGCCGTATACTTTTCTACTTCAATTGAAGTGATTGTCTGCCGGGTAACTCCTACGGCATTCGCGAGTTCTTCTTGCGTAATTTTCCTTTGCTTGCGCAATTCTGCGATTTTTGTTTTCAAAGATCCGTCACCTCCAAATGCAAAGTATACCTTGCAATTAAAGTATAGTTTGCTTTGCATAGAATGTCAAGCGAACTTTGCAAAAAACCGCAACTAAAATCAAACGGATGTCCCCCGGAGAGTTTACAATGAAATTTGGACGGGAAGTGATGAGTATGTACGAATGGCATCAGCAAGTACAAAAAATTGCGGACGGCATCGATCGCTGTATTGCCAATCGCGATGATGACAACCTTACGCTGCGCGCGATCGCGAAGGAAAATGGCTACTCGGAATTCCACATGACCCGCAAGTTCAAAGAGCTTTCCGGGATTTGCTTTCGAGACTACCTTCGCAAGCGGCGTCTGGCATTCGCATTGATAGATGTGCGTGATACGAATAAAAGCATTCTTGAGATCGCCGTGGATTACGGGTTTTCTTCTCATGAAGCTTTTTGCCGCTCGTTTAAGGCTACCTACGGCATTCCGCCAAGTACATACCGGGCAAAGCCAAAGCCGGTGGTACTCCGTACAAGACTCATTACCTTTGACCGTTACTTACTAGGTTTGGGGGAAATTGGAATGGTGAAATCATCCAAGGATATCAAAGTCTATTTCGTGTCAATTCCGGCGCACAAGTTCCTGCATATCAAAAACTATGAAAGCGATGGCTACTTTGATTTTTGGGAGACACAGGACGTAATCCCCGGTATGGATTGTGACACAATTTGCGGTTTGCTGGACAGCATCAAAGGTAAACTGGACGGCGAGGACGACGTTGTTGGCAAGTATAGCGGCCAGATCATGGGGCGGATTTACGAAGACAGTAAATCAGCTGAAGCGTATGGGGTGCGCCTACCGGCCGATTATGACGGCGAGCTTCCCAAACAGATGCTGGTAATGAATGTTCCGGCAGCAGAGTACATCGTGTTTGAGCACGGCAGTTTTGATTATGAACAGGAATGTGAATCAGTTTTCGAGAAGCTGCAGGGGGCTATCGACAGTTTTGACTACAGCGGTACGGATTATATTCCGGATCAATCCGCCGGCCGCGTGTCATACTACTACTTTGATCCTGATAAGTACATTAAGCGCGTTTTGCCTGTAAAACACAAATAATGAAGCCATATAGTCACCATATTTGCAAACAGCGCTCGCCAAACAGCGCTCGTCAAACGGGGCTCGTCAAACAGCGCTCGCAAACTGCACCCACCAAAAAACACCCGCAGGTTGAGAAAATGTAACTCAATCTGCGGGTCTTTTAATTTTCATCAACCTTTGTTCATTGTCACATTGACAAATTTTGATTTGACACATATACTGAAGATATATCAAATATCAAAAAAATTTGATATGAGGTGACAGTTGAGAGGTGACAGTTGACTTGACAAGTATTTATGAAGAACACGCCAGGGTGTTCAAGGCTTTTTGCGATGAAAATCGTCTACGAATATTGGAGTTATTGCGCAATGGCGAAAAATGCGCCTGTGTCTTGCTAGATCAATTGGATCTAAAGCAATCAGGACTTTCCTACCACATGAAGATCCTAGTTGAGTCAGGTATTGTGGAAAGCCGGCAGGAAGGCAAATGGACCTATTATAAAATCAGTAAAAATGGAAGCGCTGAGGCGAAAGCCCTGCTGGAGGAACTGACAAAGCCAAGCGAATAGATCGAGCAACTAGAAAACGCAATTCCGATCGGGAAACTAGACCAGGCAATTAGCTCTAGCAACAGGATCGAACAACAGGATCGAGCAACTGGATCGACAACCAGGTGAGGGAAGGGGCTTTTAGATGTCAATATTCAAGGCAATTTGGGATTTCATACATAATCAAATTCTCGGCATGAAGTGGTTGAATGACTTAATAGGAGGCGTGTTAACTGTTTTGGGGATGGACACTTCTAACCGCTGGGTCGGAAGTGCGCGGTTTTTTATCTATGATGTCTTGAAAATTACTACATTGCTATGCGTCCTGATTTTCACAATCAGCTATATCCAAAGCTATTTCCCCCCGGAAAGAAGCAGGAAAATATTAGGGCGGTTCCGTGGCATCGGGGCTAATTCGGTGGCGGCTTTGCTTGGAACGGTAACGCCTTTTTGCTCCTGCTCTTCTATTCCGTTATTTATCGGCTTTACCTCAGCAGGCTTACCACTCGGAGTCACATTTTCATTCCTGATCTCCTCACCAATGGTAGACTTAGGCTCTCTCATTCTACTGATGAGTATATTCGGTGCCAAAACTGCCATTCTTTATGTAATCTTCGGTTTGGTAATTGCCGTAATTGGCGGAACCCTCATCGAAAAATTGCATATGGAAAAGTATATCGAGAGTTTCATTCTATCTGTCGGAAATGTGGATATCGAATCACCTGCCCTCACGAAAAAGGAGCGGCTGATTTATGCAAAGGAGCAAACCCTGTCAACCTTTAAAAGAGTCTTTCCTTACATCCTGATTGGAGTTGGTATAGGGGCAATTATCCATAACTGGATACCAAAAAACTGGGTAGTATCACTGCTGGGAAGAAAAAATCCTTTCGGGGTCATCTTGGCAACACTGATTGGAATACCATTGTATGCCGATACTTTCGGCATTATTTCGATTGCAGAAGCGCTGCTGCACAAAGGCGCTCAGTTGGGAACGGTGTTATCTTTTATGATGGGGGTCACAACGCTGTCTTTGCCATCAATAATTATGCTTCGCAAGGCAGTCAAGCCAAAGCTTCTGGCGCTGTTTATTGCTATATGTACCATAGGAATAATTGCAGTCGGGTATTTGTTTAATGCGCTACAGCCGTTATTGATCTAGGAGGTGGAAGAAATGGAAAGCAGATGTAACTCTACAAAGAGCGGCGATCATGCCAAAAAGGTCACTGTTGAGTATCTTTATCTTGATATGCAATCTTGCGATCGCTGTATCGGGACAGACCGCATTTTGGATGAAGTAATGCAGACGCTGACGCCCGCCTTAGTCATGGCCGGTTTTGCTGTCGATTATAAGAAAATGGAAATAGAGACGGCTGAAATTGCCACGCAGTTTCATTTTGTTTCCTCGCCAACGATTCGGGTAAACGGGCAGGATATTTGCCACTCAGTCGCTGAAAACAATTGCGGTTGTTGCAGCCAAATCAGTGACACTGATGTGGATTGTCGCGTTTTTAAATATCACGGGGAAAGATTTGAGGTCCCCCCTCGGGAAATGCTCGCTGAAGCTATTTTACAAACCGTTTTTGATCAGTTCAATGGTAAAAACGTATGTACTTGCAGCGGTGGCAGGTATGAACTGCCTGCCAACCTGAAGAGGTTCTTCGATGGCAAGAAAAACAAATTGGGCTGTTCTTGCAGTGGCAATTGCTGCTAAGGGACCAAGTTGGCGTTTAGAAGAGTCGATGTTAGAAGAGTCGCTGTTAAGAGAGTCGATGTTAGAAGAGTCGCTGTTAAGAGAGCCGATGTTAAGAGAGTCGCTGTTAAGATGGCCAACGAATGAAATACCCGAAGAAAAGGAGATGCCTATGATGGCGCTGTTTGGGAAGAAAGACAATAGCAATAAACCCTCCTCTTGTTGCTGCGTTGGAAACTGCGATGCTGAAAGTATGCAAAAGGCCGCAATAGCAAAAACCGAAGGCGCGGCTGTAAAGGTACTCGGAAGCGGCTGTGCGAAATGCAATCAGCTTGAAGCGGCTGCAAAATCAGCCCTTGAGCAATTAGGTATGGATACGACAATCGATCATGTGACCGATTTTGCTCAAATTGCAGCTTACGGTGTGATGACAACTCCAGCCCTTGTTGTAAACGGAAAAGTAGTCTCATACGGTAAAGTGCTTAAGACAGATGAGATTGTGAAGATCCTGCTGCAGGTTGGAGAATAGCCTAGGAGAACAATAGGCACTGGAAACCTATTGGAACCGCTGGAAACCGCAGTGTGCAGCCAAAAAAAGCTGCTTGCTGCGGTATTTTTATGGGTTGCCGATAGTTTTGTGCCATCGGGACTTCTGGATTGAAAATATCTTCTTGTCACAAGGCAAACTGCGGCTGATCGACTGGGATTGCGTCGGATGGGGTTTTGCTGGCGAGGATATTGCCAGCCTGATCGCTGACGACAAAGATGTGGAGTACATGAAATCCCGCTGGCTATGGAGTTAAGAATATCCTGCTGGCCGGAAGAGCTTGCTGGAAAAGCCGAACATACTTTGAAGCTTGAAGAAGAAAATAGGTTTTGGACAAATTGGATGAATACTGCCAGCAAAAATAATGATATGAGATTGCTTCTTGGAGCTTTTGAAGGATCGCAATTAATGGGTGTCGCTTTGGCAAGCTTTGTTGATTCCAAATCTGCACCCGAAAATGGCATCGAACTGAATGGATTATGGGTGTTTCCCCAGTACCGCGGCAAGGGACTCTCATTAAGTTAGATTAAGGAAATTTTGGAGTTTTATATACCTCTTGGAGCGACGGAAATGGAAGTATACAGTTTTCACCATGCTCCGTCTAATGCATTTTACAGGAAATTCGGCGGCGTCGTTATTGGCACGGAGTATCAGCTGGATGGAAAAGTACCGGTTGATATTTTTGAATTTGATATTCCTGCACTTAAGTCCCGGCTGGACAAAAGACTTACTCGTGCAAATACACCTTGATTTCAATCTTTAGCCAGCCGCGTGCATACTTTTTT
>JBMNNY010000095.1:0-8484 GCA_050942765.1 Bacillota bacterium
ACGCTGGAACCAGAAGTCCTTCTTCGGGCTCAAAGATGAACAACATGACAAATGAAAGGCCCACGATGCCCGGGAAGGCTGGCCAGGTCAGGGCAAATCCATCAATTAGTTTATTGGCCCATAATAAAAACAGCAAGCCTATTAAGGTAAAAAGAGTCGCCGGGAAAATTGCTCCCCGCATCGAACGGGATGAAAGCGCCACGGCCGCAAAGATTAGGCCTGGCACCATGATAAATAATGGCCAAAGCTTAGTGATCCGGTAATCTATGATCCCTGTTGTTAGCATTAACAACAATGCGCCGCACAGAATCAAGAAGAGACCCGCGATTATGCGACCGCTTCTGCTGGTTTTCGCCATGCCGAACACCTTCTTTTATCAATACTTGGCGGCACGCAAGTGCCTATTTCATAGTGCGTGGTGACCGTGCATCCCGCGCTGCGCATCCCGCTCCGTGCGCCGTGCGCCGTGTGCCCAGCGCATCCCGCGCATCCCGTGCCCAGCGCATCCCGCGTCCCGCACCACCAGCCACTAGCCACCAATCACTCACTAGTTCTTACGCACAATCAGGTAAATACCACCCAAGATCAATAATGAAGAAAATGTAGCGTTTCTAATAATGTGCAGATACGGACGAATCATATTGCCAAAGAAATTATTGATCAGCAGATAAACGCCAAGGATTGCCAAGAATACACCAATCCAGAGCATCGCCTTATTATTGTTGCTGCCCGTCATCCGATAAGTGTATTTGGTATCGCCTTCTTGATTACTTTCCGCCTCCATGTTGAGAATCGTTTCTTCTCCCTGTTGCGAACTATGCGCTTGCTCCGCTGCATTATTCCCAGCCGCAGACGATGAACCGGGAGTTCCCTCCGGAATGATAATTAATGCCAAAATATATGCCACAACAGCGCCCCAAAAACTGGTCACGAAAGCCAACAGCACGAAGGCGAGTCTGACAATTGTCGGTTCAATGCCGAAATAATCGCCAATCCCAGCTGCTACACCGCCCAAAACGGCACCGCGTGTCGACCGCACAAGACGTTTTCCGGAATACCTATTGTTATCCGCCATCATACCCAACCTCCTTTATCTGTGTTCCTGCAATGATACAGCAATAACATATCAAATGAATCCGTCTTTGATAATACTACTTCGATAATACTACTTCAATATATAGATCCCTGCACCTTCAATATGAACTTTTGCCTTTGCCATCCATAGTTGTTTGATAATGCGGAATAATGATCATTGATCATTGCCCCTGGCAGGTGCAGGACTTATTCTTGCCCGTCAAAAGGCTCGTCAGCATGATACCGCCCATGATCATAACACTGTAAAACGTAAAGGCCCTCCATAACAGCACAAAAGCGCTCAGGGCCGCACCTGCGATTTGCCCGCGAAATAACCAGTAACTAAGCCCTTCGGCACCACCGCTGCCACCAAGGGTGGGTATCATGGGAAGCAGGAACTGTACAACCATCTGGCGGAGAATAATGCTGCCGCAATCAAACATCTGGCGCAATGCTTTTAAAAGCAGCGGCGTAATTGCCAGAAAGGAAACCCAATAAGCGATTGTACTCAACAGCAGGCCAATTAATGACCAAAACCCGGAACGGACGATGGCTCTGATCCCCTGTTTCAAATGCCGTAACTCGTCCGATAGAGCGGCAACTTTGCCCTCCCGGTCAGATTTCGTCAATAACCGCGCCAGACGAGGATGCCGCTTGATCCAGGAAACCAGATCCGGATCTTTCTTTTGAATGGTCAGAACGATGAGTGCCCCTATAAAAAGCAGGATTGCCAAAGTGGGGATTACCGCCGCTAGTGTTCCCCATGATCCGGATAAACCGGTGAGATAAAAGAGCACCGGCGGCAAAAATAAATAGATTAGTGAGGTACAAGCCGCATCCACTGCTGTCGTGGCGGTGGCCGTGCCCAGCGGTAAGCCTTGCCGGTTCAGCAGATAGATCATCATGGGAAAGGTTCCGGAATTGAATGGGGTTACTCCGCCAGCAAAACAGGATGCCAGAAAGACGCGCAGCAGATTATAGGTCGACACCTGAAAATCGAGCGCATTTGTGATCAATTTGAGCCGTAACGCGCGTATTGCCCATGATACGAATGCCACCAGCAACGCCATGCCCAAATAAAGCGGGCTGGCCTCCGAAAATACTGTCCAAATTTGAGTGTGATTACGCTGAATGATGAACCCCAGCGTTACCAGACTTAGACCGGCGCTCAGCCACAAGCCTCGCTTCAGGCGCGGATTAATTCCGCTCATCGCTCACTCTCCCGCTAGTATGTGCTCCTCTGTCTGTGAAAGTCCCTAGGAAGTTTTCATAGAAGTCCCGAGGACTTGTTCGTAGGCGCGCACCAGCTTCTGAGCCTGTTTCTCGGACGAATACTCGCTGGCAGTATGCAGTGCGTTTGCGGACATGGTTCGGTATAATTCCTCATTCGACAATACTTTTTGGATGGCGCGTGCGAACTCAACCGTATCAGCGCTGGTGAGAAAGCCATTGCGGCCGTCCTCAACTACGTCCTCAACACCGGTAGCCCGGACTGCCACGACCGGCAGGCCGGTGCTCATTGCCTCCAAAATCACCAGGCCTTGTGTTTCAGTCATCGAAGCAAACACAAACAAGTCTGCTTCGCGGTAGGCTTGTACAACCTGGTCGAAAGGTTTGCGTCCTGCAAAGGTTATGGCTGAAGCCACACCAAGCTCGGCCGCCATTTTTTTTAGGTTTTCCTCTTCCGGGCCGCCCGCCACAATGACAAGGCGCACATTCTGACCGTTTTCCAGCAGGTGCCGCATGGCTTCCAGGAGAAACGGAATATTCTTTTCCTTCCCAAGCCTGCCCACGAACAGCAGGATCTTTTCGCAGGAGGTGGTGGTGCTGGAAGTGCCGGTGGGACCGCTGCTACCGGTGGCGCAGCTGCTGCCGGCGGCGGCGTTGCCCGTGGCGCTGTTGTCGTTGTTAATGGTGCCCCCCGCGTTGCCGCCGGCGTCACCGCCCACGCCACTACCGCCACCAAAACCCTTCCGTGCGGCGGACTGTCTGGGATCGGCCAAAGGCTCCACTCCGGTCGCAATAACAACGATCGGTGTAGTAACGCCGTAGGACTTGATCATTTTTTTGACGCCTTCGGACGGCGAGATGATAAGATCGCAGCCATTACAGAACCGCTGCAGATACCACCGAGTGATGCGGCGGACTAGTTTCGGAAAAATCGGGAAATAATGCACATACTCTGTGTAGAGTGTATGAAATGTAAATACCAGCGGCACTCCCAGTCTTTTCGCCCAGCGCGCCCCCGTCCGGCTCAATAGGAAGGGCGAGTGCACATGGATAATGTCAAAATTAGAGTTCCGGATTTCACGCGCTGCACGCCGTGATAAAGGAATAGCCAGCCGAAAATCGCGGTTGGTGACAGCCGGGATGGATGGATATCTGATAATACCGGATTCTTTGGCGACTCCCGGATAATCCGGCGCGATAATCACGGCTTCATGGCCAGCGCTGCGCAAATCGCGGGTGAACAGTTCAATCGATTTTACAACACCGCTGATATACGGCTTGTAACTATCGCTGAACATCCCGATTTTTAGTTTCCGGTTGTTCATTTCTCCGCTGCCTGTCTCCAGATCATTCATTTTCGGTTTGCTCAATTGCTGCTTGCTCATACTCCGAACGCTCATATTCCCATTGGTCGTTTTCCGGCTGTTCAATTTCCGGTCCCACCTTAATCCGTCTTGCCACCGGCCGATATTGAAATCTGCCCAGCAGCTCATTCTTGACAATCACATTGTTGACTGTCACCTGGCGCCAAAGTTCCATGCGATAACCCGGTGCCCCGTTTTTCTCAACCTGGCGTTCTCCGGGCGGCATAGTTGGATCGATTTCTACCAGTTCTCCGAAAGGAAGCTCCTCAACCATTTTGGAGGTAATTTTCACTATTTTCTTGTTTTGATCAGAGGCTGGCTGACCATAGCCCAGCAGCCTGACTGTATAACTATTGTCGCCTATTTCGGAAAGTATATATAAAGGTTGATTTGTGTCATTCATGAATTGAAAGTCGATAGCATTGTCAACAACAGTCGCATCCCGCCCAAGCGGCACATATGTCACTGGCCGCGAATGATTAGTGCGCTTTACGATGCGCAAGTCAGCCAATAATGCTGCATTAAACAGCGTTGAGGAAACCTGGCAAATACCGCCGCCGATCCCTGGAACCAACTCGCCATTAACTAGTACTGGAGCCACGCGATAGCCTCTGGCCTCTGTCCTTGATCCGACTGTGTTATTGAAGGAAAAGATATCGCCCGGCCGCAACAATATTTTATCTACCGACTTGGCTGCCAGCGCGACATTGTATGTGCGTTCCACATCTGTTGGATCAAAAATGGTCGAGTACTGGGCAATAATATTCCCATATCGAAATCCCGCAAGCTCATCATATGTAATGTCAGGTTTAAGAGATTGAACAGGCAAAGAAATGCGCCGATTGCTGCTCCATAGGGTTACAGTGCGAATTTGCGCAGCCAGTTCATCAAGTTCCAATTCTTGCCCCGTTTGGTGCGACGTGATCTTGACCCCATTCTCCTGATTCCAGGTAAGCCAGGCATCTTTGGCAGGACGATCAATTTCCGATTTTAAGACAGTCAGGTACGCCAGCAACTGATCATTATTTATCTTGAGCGGCAGTTGCAGGTGAATGTTCTCTTTGGCAGCCTGACGGCGCTCATTAATCTTGCGCCAAATATTGCCGCTATGCCCAACCGCATATGCTGCTTCTACAACGCTTTCTGTATCAAGCGCTATCCCGGCTTCCCCCGGAATGATTGACCATTCGCGTCCCGAATACTCCAGCAGGATGGGTTCGTTTTGCAGCACACTAAAATTCTTATCAATAAGCTCGGCAGCCTGTTCGCGTGTCAGACCTCCGAGTTCCCATTGACCAGCCCAAATCCCTTCCGCAATGCGCTCATCGCCGGTATAAGTCAGTGCCCAGACTGTCCCTGCGGCAGAACTAATAAAAAGCAGGACTGCCAAGATGATCATAATCCAAAATAAGAGCGGACGTTGGGTGGCAATCTGAAGCATGATGTCATCCTCCTCTATTGCGACTAGAGACGGTATCAGCATAGCTGCTGGATTTGCTTGCTTCTGCGGCCTGATCTGGAGCGCTTCAGCGGCTGATCAGCAGCATAATTGCAACAACTATTACGGCGATAATAACCACGCCGATCAGACCAATCATCTTCTCTTTGGGCGTCATATTCTGGCGCTGTCGCCGTTCTTCAAGGCGCTGCCCTTTTTTGATTTGAGGTACTGCCTTAAGGTAATTGCCTTGGCGACGGTAGGCAACCCCCAGATTATGATGCGCCGAAGCATAGTCCGGATTTAGTGCCAGAGCCTTTTCGTAGTATACTTTGGCTGCATCATAACGCTTGAGCTCCAGATGCGCATTGCCCATGTTGTTGTAGGCTGCAGCCAGCATCGGGTCATTTTCTAGGGCCTGTGTGAAGTATTTAATGGCTTCCTCATATTCGGCACGATGGCACAAAATCACTCCCAGCTTATTTAACGCTTGAGCGGACGAAGGGTTGCAGGTCAGCGCAGCCTGAAAGCATTCCCATGCCTCATCAAAATCATGACGTTTCATGGCTTCTTCGCCGCGATGAAAATGACCTTCATAATTATCGTTTTCCAATACCGCTCCTCCTCTTTACTATTACCGGTTCATGAATACCGAAAACCCCGAAAAAAGCTTGATAAAAAATGGTTAAAAAATGGTTTTATTGCAGACGCGCTCCTGATAACGCATAGAACAGGCTTAACGTTCATATACTGTTGCTAATAAACAGTGACGGGAGAACGGATGCATGTGGAACCCATTTGTTCGTAATGACGAAGATCCGGCCGATATGTCCGGACCGCAGAGGATCCATTATCAACATCCGCAGGCTCGTGAAAAACTAGCCGCCGCACTCAGGCACAATATGCTGAAAAAATATAACCCGGCGATATCACCGGTGATCTTGCTCTGTATTGGCACAGACCGCTCAACCGGGGATTGCCTTGGGCCGCTAATCGGCACCAAGCTGCAACAGAAAAAACTTCCGATTCTAATATGCGGCACACTGGATGAACCAGTACACGCCGTCAACCTGCAAGAAACGCTCGACCGCATCAACGAGCGCTTCGAAAACCCCTTTATTTTGGCTATCGATGCCTGTCTCGGACGCACAGAAAGCGTAGGCTACATCAGCGTTAAAGATGGCCCACTCACCCCTGGCACCGGAGTAAACAAAAATCTGCCGCAGGCTGGTAGCATTCATATCATTGGCATTGTAAACGTGGGAGGTTTTATGGAATACCTTGTCCTCCAAAATACACGCCTAAGTCTGGTAATGAACATGGCGGACCTGATCTCGGATGGCATAGAGAAGTGCCTGCTCGAATTACCAATGCCAGAACTGTCGCTAACGCTGGCGACGATGCCGCCTGCCAAAGCTGAATGCAGCGCCGGCATCCTTCATGATGAAGTTCTCACATACTGATTGCACAATGAATGCCTACCAAATACCGCATACTTACTGTAATGAAAATGACCGGAGGTACCGTTAATAATTCCACCCCCGGTCATTTTTTACCTTCATTAGCAAAACGATCTGTTGGGGACAGGTTTATTTGGGCCAAAATGATCCGATTGGGGACAGTCCCCGTTTGGTACAAAATGAGCGATTGGGGACTGTCCCCAATCAGATCATTTTGTACCATTCTGGGACAGACTTGCCCACAAAATTTTACATCTGAACCGTCATTAGGTTTCCTGATTCATAGCGCTGCAGTCCCAGCTCGAAGATATAAACCGCCATCAGGAACAAGCCGACCGCAAAGAGGGTGGCCGTCCCCATAAATGCCGGATCAATCGTCTTAATTAACTGCAGCGGCATGCTGCTAATCACTCCGGCGGGAATCACAGTCAGCAAAATGAATTTGGCCAGACCCTTAAAAATCGCAAGCGGATATGTCGCCAATGTAACAAAAGCCGTCAACAACTGCCTGGCCAAGCCTTCGGAGTTGCCGAGGAAAAATGCCAGCGAACCCACTATGATACAGAAACTTGTCAATATCAGAGCAGTCAGCAATACGCCATAAATGAAAACCACGAACTTTCCAATGCTCACCGGACCGGCAAAACAGAAGATAATCAGACCGAAAAGCAAATCGCCCCATGCTGCCATCGAAGAGCGGCTTACTAACACATGTAAAAGCACGTTTTTGGGCAGCAGCAGGTAATGGTCAAGTTCACCGCGTGCGATCATCCCTGCCAGCCTTCCAGCATTGCCAAACACCACAAATGTTACTCCATACCCGCCCCCAAATAGTGCCCAAAGTATGGTTATGTCCTGAAACGACCAGCCATTCACGACCGGGAAGCGCAGGAAAAACAACCGCCAAAAAAGCACCCAGACGACATCATTAACGAACATCGCCACAACCTGGGTGAAAAAACTGACCCGGTACTCCATCGCCGACGCAATGTTCATGCGCATATAACCCCAAAAGAACCTCGCCGTCTTAACCACCGTTGACATTGATTCTTTTCACCCCCGCGCGGTAAACTACTGCACAAAGAGCAGCTAACAAAAGGAGCCATACCGCTTGCCCGCCAAACATCGACCAGACAGCCTGAACGTCAAAAGCAGCGAATAATCGGGCTGGACGGTAAAGCACGAAATTCATGGGCAGTACGGCGGAGATGCGCCGGAACGTTTCAGGCAACAACTCCAATGGTATTAACATTCCGCCAAGAATAAAGAGCGCTTTTTCATACAGGTTTAGAAACGATTCGGTATCCTCGACCCAAAATGCGCCCAATCCGATACAGGTTCGCACCAAAAATTCAATCGACAGGCCGACCAGCGCTGCCGGCAAAAATAACAGTATGGCGCTGAGGCTTACCTGGATCCCTCCAGCCGTCAGATATGCAATGATTGATCCGATAGCAAAGTTAATGACCAGCCGCATTACGGCCTCTGCCATATAAGACACATAATGATATAACAGATAGCTGTATGGCTTACTCAGCCGATAGGCGACATCGCCGTTTTTAACTTCCTGATCAATCAGTGCATCAATGCGCGGCCTTGCCAGTGCAATAGTCTCGGTCATGACCAGATACCAGATCATTTGCTGATAAGTAAGCCCGCCCAAGACTAGAGCCCCTGTCCCGGAATAGATCACTGCCCATAGCTGCGAAAAAATAAAAATGATCAGGGCCATGAACACTGTGCGCCATAACAGTTCCGCGATATAGGCCATATTAGTCAAAAATGAGATGCGGCCGATCGCCGTGTATTTGCCAAAGCGCAGATGCAAACTTTTATTGATCATGCGCCCCGTCGTGTTTCCCGTCGTGTGCCCCGCCATACGCTCCGTCATACGCCCCGCCCTCCCGTTCCCGTTCCT
>JBMNNY010000096.1:0-8393 GCA_050942765.1 Bacillota bacterium
GTGGATGAGATTTTGGCCGGAAATCATCTGGATAGTATTAAGGGGTTTTATCCTGTCGGGCGCTGTGCAACGCTGAAAAACATCAATGTTATATATGACGAGTCAGGAGTATTCGCCGCCCTAAAAGAGAAGCTTGCCATATATCCTGATCAGCTGAAGGAAAAGATGATCGATTTTCATATGGAAAGAACACTTGATGAAGAAGACTTTGGGCGAGCGGTATCGCGGAAAGACGTGCTTTTCTATCACCAGGTTCTTGAAGTCGCAATAGATCACTATTTGCAGGCGTTATATGCCGCTAATGGCACATTTTTCCCGAGCAGAAAAAGGACCAAAAAATATCTTGATTCGTTCAGCCTTAAGCCCGCGAACTGCTACGAAAGATTGCTTGATGTCATAAGGCTGGGCTCAAATCCGGAAGAAATTGAGCGGTCGTATCATGAATGGTGCAAGTTGGTGGATGACTTGCAGAGTCTTATCAAAGAAGCATGAAGACTTGGTTTAATTTGTAATCCGGGTATCCATGCCCGGAAAAGTCAGGAGTTGAAATGAATGGTTCAATCGATAGTCCATGTAGCTCTAGTTGTAAAAGATTATGATGAGGCTATTGAATTTTTCACTCAGAAGCTTAACTTTACATTGATTGAGGATACTTATCAGCCAGATCAAGACAAACGCTGGGTGGTTGTATCCCCCTCCGGATCATGCGGCACCACAGTATTGCTTGCGAGAGCCTCCAAACCCGAGCAAGAGCCTTTTATAGGCAACCAGACGGGCGGAAGAGTCTTTTTATTCTTAAGCACGGATGATTTCTGGACAGATTACAATGACATGATATCGAAGGGCATAGAGTTCGTGAGAGAACCCAAAGAGCAATCCTATGGGACAGTGGCGGTATTTAAGGATTTATACGGAAACCTGTGGGACTTGGTGCAGTTCAAAGAAGAGCATCCGATTTTGAGACGATCCAAGTAGCCAATGCGGGTATTGAATGTTCTGATATATGTAGGGGGCGGAAAATGACAACTTTGATAACTAAGAGACTATCAGTAAAATCAGGTTCGAAAATGGTGGGACGCGTGATGCTGATCATTTTGGCTGCATTGATTATTTGCGCATTTATTCTGACGGGCGTTTTACTGGCTTGCAGCCCTGGAAAACCCGCACCTTTTCTGGGCAAAGACGGGAAGCCCTTGGCCAACAGCATTTCGGAAAAAATCCGCGTTAAAATCAATGGAATTGAACAAGGGATGTTCATCAGGGGCAAGGACAAAACAAAGCCCGTGCTGCTCTTTTTGCACGGGGGTCCCGGTATGCCCGAATATGCGATTGCCCGCAAATATCCTGAAGTTCTCGAGGATATTTTTGTAGTCTGCTGGTGGGAGCAGCGGGGCGCCGGCCTTTCCTACAGTTCTGACATGCCTCTCGAGACCATGACGTTCGAGCAATTGATCTCTGATACGCTGGAAGTTACCAATTTCCTCCGCAAGCGTTTTGGCCAGGAAAAGATTTATCTCATGGGACATTCGGGCGGATCCTTTATTGGCATTCAGGTGGCAGCACAGGCGCCGGAACTGTATCATGCTTACATCGGTATGAGCCAGATCTCATATCAGCTGGAATCGGAAAAGCTGGCTTATGAATACATGATTGAAAAGCTTACAGATCTTGGAGACAAAAAGACGCTCGAAAAGTTTAAGAAATATCCTATCACGGAGGTAAACTTACCGTCGTACCAAGTCATGCGCGACGCACCAATGCACAAGCTGGGCATTGGCACAACGCATAAAATGAGGTCTGTAATAAGTGGTGTCTTTTTGCCTGTAATGCAAAACCGTGAGTATACGTTCAGGGAAAAGATAAATATATGGCGAGGCAAATCCTTTAATACTATGACTGCTAACATGTGGTTTAAGCTGATGGCCATAGATTTGACCGAGAAAGTGCAAAAGTTGGATATTCCGTTCTATTTTTGCCACGGCATATACGATTATACCGTTTCCTACACTTTGGCAAAGTCTTATTTTGAGAAGCTTCAGGCTCCTATGAAAGGGTTTTATACTTTTGAGCAATCTGCTCACAGCCCATTGTTTGAGGAACCCGAAAAAATGCGACAAATCCTGCAGGAGGATGTACTGGCAGGAGTGAATAACCTGGCTGATCTAGGATAGGCGATTATATGCAGAGAATCCCGTGGAAAAAGGTTGACTGCGGCAGTAGAAATCCGCGCTTTTGCGAATCCGCGCTTTTGCGCGGATTTTTTGTTACAGGATTTTTCTGGGATTTATTGAATCTATTTGCTGTGGTGATGTTATAGTACTGTACTTTATCGGTTGGAATGACTTTTTGCAGAGAAGAATTGGTGCCTTACTATGAAAATATGGGTTTCAAGGCCTTCGCGGTTGGTATGAAAAACAAGTAGCGTCATGATGCATTATTATAAACTTGGCCATGAAATAGAATTCGAGTATCAGTTGGCCTCATGAATAGAAGGGGGTGTTAACACTGCAATATCAAGAAAACCATGCGATTGAAACCAAGCAGGAAAACCCGGATTGCGATGCGTACCACAAGGGAAAGCGATTGTTTGTAATAATCATCATTGTTGTAGCAGTGGCGCAGGTGATTGGCACCTGGATTCATGAATATGAAAGGGCGAGTATAGAACTTGGAGAAGGATTAGTGTTTTATTCTTCAATAGACAATCGTGGAATGTTCCTAGGAATTTTGCTTCGGCTGGGGTTACTGCACTGTCCTATTTCTCATCAAGAGGCCAAAGATGCGCCAAATGGCTTTTAGCTGCATTATGTTTGCCTTGGTTGTATTTAATAATAAAAGATCTATTATCAAAAGTAATTTCGGAAAATGTCTTTATCATGGCGCTGATCGCACTTATATATGGAGTGGCAGCTGTTGTGATACTCTTCTCAAAGAAAATTAAGGCTTATATTGATGAAGAGAAGCGCCAGCACTATCGCCCCCGCAAGACTGAGCAAAGATCGACATGGAGAGAGGATAATAGTGAACGCATACCAGAAAGTGAGGTCGAAAAGCTTGGGAAAGATTTGGCGATGGGGCCTGATGTCGTTAATTTTGATCCTGGTCTTTGGCTGCAATGTCTTAGCTGATGATTACGATGAGATACTTGAGGCAGAAAGTGTATATCAGCAATGTTTGGCGATTGAAGACGCTCCCACAACTGAAGAAATCATCATGGTCAGGCAGTTGCTTGAGGACGATGAAATCGGGGATTGGGAGAAGTATAGTGGTAATGAGGACGCCATATACAATGATGAATGCCATCTTTTCTTTGTGGGGAAAAGGCTATCTTCGGCAAGAATCTATTGGGGAACGCCGACCGGAGATTGGGCTGAGTTTACCTATTATTACTATCGCGAAGAAGGGACCCTCGCGTAGAGCTTTGGAGACTTCAATTTTATGATGAATGCTGTCGGCCGTTTTCATTTCATTGATGCAACTAATTATGGCGGCCTTGCTCTTTGGCTTGCCTGTTAGAAATTCGATCCGATCGGCTGTGATCAGCTCGGAATAATAGTCCAGTACAATGCCCTCATTGATCATTCGAATTTTTCGCTCCTTGTCAATTTCCTGGAAATTCTCTAAAGAATTCTTTGCCAAGGGGTGTCATACCTGCCAAAATTGGTATTAAAAAAGCGAAATCCCATCCTATAACAAGGCGAAATCCCATCCTATGATAACATAAGATGGGATTTTCAGTGGGCGAATCCAGACAGGGGATAGGAGATAGGGGGGCAAACTATAGAGCGGCACCGCCAACGGCCGCAGCGGCCGAAACATCGTTGACAGAGCCCCGTTCACTGGCATCTTTGGTATAGTAGGCAATTCCGAGAGCGCCAGGTCCAACATGGCAGCCAATGATCGGGCCGATTGGAATAATGGTCGGAGTAACGTGGAGCTCCTTCTCAATTCGGGAGGCCAGGCGGTAGCCTTCCAGTTCATTGTTGATATGATGAACAATGACTTCTCCAAGGCCTTTTTCTTTAACATCGGACAGGAAAGTGTTCAGGATCAGGTCCAGGGCCCGCTCAATGGAGCGAACCTTGCTGAAGACGGTGGCAACGCCTTCGGTAACCGTAAGCACCGGCTTAATCTGGAGAACTGAGCCGATTAAGGCCGCGGCCCCCGAAAGACGGCCACCCTTTTTCAGGTAATCCAGCTTTTCCGGAACAAATAAGAAACGACTTCTGTCGATAGTGTGTTCTGCAGCGATCTTAACTTCTGCGAGGGTCTTGCCGGCTTTGGCGGCACGGGCAGCGTTTAGGACCGCTAAACCCATCTCCATCGAGTTGGATTTGGAATCGATAATCTCGATCTCAGCCTGTGGGTAGCGCTCGAGCATCATCTGCCGGGCAAGCAAGGCCGTTGAGTAAGTTCCGCTCATTTTGGAAGACAGGAAGATCGCAACAACCGCTTCGCCAGCGCTGACGTGGCGTTCGAAGATCGTGATAAAGTCCTGCACGGCAGGCTGCGAAGTGGTAGGGAATTGCTTGCAGGCGGCCATTTTCTTGTAGAAGACATGGTTGTCGATCTCATCTTCCCGGAAGGATTCATCGCCTAGATGCACATTTAGCGGGATAACATCTATATTCAGCTCGCGTCTGAGGTTACGGGGAAGATAAGAAGTGCTGTCGGTAACTATTCTAATTGTCAAAAAACATCGTCCCTTCTATTTGGCCGCATCTCTCAATTATCATATTTAACAATTGCGGTAGCACATGTATTCAATGATGATCAAGTGCCTCGGCCGGTCTACCTGTTAGTATGACCGGAACTCTGGGGCTATTTCGTCAATTATTTTGGGAAGCCCAAAATAAATAATCTGATGGCTAGCTGGCAATGATAAATGGCCGTCTTCGCGACAGGGGTAGGGAGTAGGTAGTGGAAGGGGAGGGGGGTGGGGGGCTGGGAGTTGTGGGAAGGAGGTTGGGGAAGAGATTAGGCGATAGGGATGGGGAAGGGAGTAGCTGGTAGAGGGTAATTGCGGCAGAGAGCAATTTACGACGAATTTTTGTGAGGTTGAAGGAATGATTGGTCGCCTATGGAACAGAATATTATCCATAAAATCCAAAAGGATCAAGTCATTTCAGATGAATAATGATCATTAAGAGGGGGAGGGGCACAGTCGTGAAATTCCATATTGAACACTGCAATATTAATGTATTGGATCTGGAAAAGAGCCTGGCCTTTTACAAAGAGGCGCTGGGCTTGGAGGAAGTGCGCCGGGTCGAAGCGCCGGACGGTTCTTTTATTCTGGTTTTTGTAGCGGATGAGACACGGCAATTCCGTATTGAGCTTACATGGCTGCGAGATCGTAAGGAGCCGTATGATCTGGGGGATAACGAGTCACATATCGCGCTGCGCACCGATGATTTCCAGGCTGCGCATGAGCTGCACAGCAAGATGGGGTGCATCTGCTACGAGAATACCGAGCGCGGACTGTATTTCATCAATGATCCCGATGGGTATTGGCTTGAGATCCTGCCGCAGAAGAAGGCATAGCGCAAAATCGAAGCGGGCTGCCTGTAATCTCTGGCAGCCCGCCGCGTTTTTTACTCTTGCGGAGTTAAGATTCTTATCGGTATGTAATAATCCATTTGCTCATATCCCAATGCCTTGGCAGCGGATGGCGGGGTTGGAATATTACCAAAATAGGGGCGTGAAGGGTCTTCTTCAAAGCAACCTTTCTGCTTGACTAATTCCCTAATTACACCCATTATTTCCGAGTCGTCTGCGCCATCTATGTCTGTAGCAACGGCATATAAGCCACCCTGGAAATCAATAATACTAAAATCCTCGGGTACATGCATCCCATCGTGATACATGTAATACCAAACAAGGCCATTCCGCTCATTATCATAGGTCAAAAAGTCCTTTGGGAACAAGGCTCTTGGAAAAGAACTGAACCATTCATTGAATTTTTCAAGTTTGCCATCACCAAATGTACCACATTGGGAAGTCACCATTTTGCAGCTGGGAAACTCATAAATGCGGACTTTTTCCATCGCGATGCTCCTTCTAATCGGCATCGGCCCAGGCAGGCATGGCTTTCATATAGTGCTCGGCACGTTTCTCAAAGTCAGTCTTGTCATTGTGCGGCGAAAAACTCTTGAGCCAATCGGCAATACCGGCCTTAATTGTTTCGCGCGGCAATAGGTTTCCTTTCTCGTCGATACAATACTGACAATAGTTCCCGCAGGCGCAGTCTTGATTGAGCGCCATGCCACATGAATGGCAATGTGTTACTGACATACTGAAGACCCCTTTCATAACAGATGTTTTCTTTTGTCTTCAGTATATCCTGGCGCTGTGACACCCCTATGTCAGCTTTGCCGGGCATGATCATTTTGTTATTGAGGAAGTGCTGCTAATGTCTGCTATTTGCTTTTATAGGTCTCATAGATTCGGGCTGCTTTGTCGCAAAGCAGCTTGCGGATATGAGGCGGCTCAAGAACCTCAAGATGTTCGCCGAAACTAAGCAAGAACGAATAGACCCATTCATCTTCTGGCCATTCTACCCGGGCCAGGAGCCTGCCGTCACTAAGTTCTGACAGTTCATCGAAACCAAAATACTCCTCGGCTCGGCTCCTGACTTCTGGTGCAAAAGCCAGCACCAGTTTTACGGGCGGTGAGGCCGGTTGGTACGAGTCCCAGATGGAACGGTAAGAACCCTCCCTGCGCCGGAATTGCTGGCCGGTTGGTTCCAGTTCCAGAATGCGCGAAAGCCGGAAGACGCGGAAGTCGTTCTGCATGCGACAGAATGCATACAAATACCAGGTGTATCCCTTGAAAAGAAGGGTCATCGGCTCAATAACGCGTGTGCTCGTGATGCCGCGCAGGTTGCGATATGTGAGCCTCAGCAACTCATTATTCGCGATCGCGTGACTGATCATTTTAAATTGCGCTGTCTGTCTGGGGGATGTATCCCATGGCAGGTAATCGATTACCAGTCGCTCGAGATGCTGCTCCACTTCCTGCGCTTTATCCTGCGGCACCAGGCTGCTGATTTTCTCAAATATGGATTCCAGATGGCCAGGCTTGCTGTCGAGGGAAGTGGCCATATTCTGCACTCCGCGCAGAGCCGTGAGAATTGCCACCATGTCTTCGAAGTTCAGCAAACGCCTGTCAACGGTGTAATTTTCCATCAGCGAATAACCGCCACCACTACCCGGAAGGCAGACAACAGGAATTCCAGCCTGCTGAATGGCCTCGAGATCACGATAGATGGTGCGCAGCGATACTTCAAAACGTTGCGCCAACTCGCGGGCAGTGACTTTTTCGCGGCCAAGCAGGATAATAGTGATACCCAGCATTCGATCAATACGCATGCTTAATCTCCAAAAATCTTAGTCGAAAGAAGCGCAGATGCGCGCAATACCCTCGGCGATCTGTTGCTCGCGGAGCCGATTATTCCAGTTAATTAGAACTGTTGCACAGATGGACGCGCCTTTGGATTCGCAGATGGTTTTCATTTGACCGATAGCGAAAACAGCGAGAAAGCAACTAGAACGGCAACGCGCCCCAGCCCGGGCCGATGCCAATCGGGCGGACGGTCAGCAAATTATCAAAGTTAAATGTCTGATTAGGACACAGGTCGGAATAGAAAACAATAAAGTCCTCACGTCTAGTTAATGCAGTATCGTAAACGTTGGAGCGGAAAAAGTAGTTGCCGCCCAAGAGAAATTCGCAGGCTACATCCGTCGATGCAAGGATAGCCAGATCAGCAGTATAATAGCTTGTGCCAGTAGTACCGTTGCATTCAAAAACATTATTTTGGATCATTTCGGTTGCCGGAACAGTGGTGGTGTCGGTAAAGTTGCTGAATAACAAGGCAACATTGTTGTCAACGAAAATATTGGAGCTGATATTCAGCGTATCCTCTACAGAATCTTCGATCTTTAAACTCAGCCCGCTGAAATAGCAGTAAGTAATGGTGGCGCCGGAGTTAATCAATGAGGCGGTTGTGATGTTAGCATCGTCCTTGTCGATAAAGCGACAATGACTAATGGTTGGGGAGCATGAGCTTACTATCACTGAGTTTAAATCAAATACACCAGCCAAATCCTTAAACTCCGTATATTCAAATTGCGAGCCTTCTGCAGCCTCATTAATCCACAGTTCATACCCACCGCCAGTACTCGAAAAGTAGATGGGGTTGGATTTGAGGCCTTTTGTGCCGAATTTGCCCCTGTCAACATAGATTAAGGCCGCCTCGGTTGACGAGAAGACAACCTTGGCTCCCGGCATTACATAGAGCTGCGTATTTTCGATAATATCAAGACCACCCGCGAAAACTATGTTGTTTTCAATGACATAAGGACTGTCAGCGACAGTTGTCTTGAAATCATCAGTGG
>JBMNNY010000097.1:0-8359 GCA_050942765.1 Bacillota bacterium
TATCGGACATGTTCGCAGCCCCTTTCTTGGTGAATGGTATGATAACTTTATTCTACCAAGCGGCTGCGTCCATGTCCCTTTCTTCTTGACGCTTTTCTGAATTTGCGCAATTTATGATACCTTATCCCTTTCCAACCGAGAACTTCTTTTATCCTTTCTGCCAAGTTGTTTCATTATTTTAGTTGTCCGCGTCCTTATAACCCTTAATCCAACGCAAACCTTATTCTATCCAGCATATCGTTGATCTCGTCTATCCTGTGGTTGAAATCGTCGCCACCTGCGGTGGGGCTTCCGCGGAAGTATTCGCTCCATGCTTTGTTCGCTTTGTCAAATACCGCCTGAAGCGCCGCATTGCTCGCCATCGCCGCTTCCCCAACGGCTTCGCTGTAGGCTATCGCGTCCTGAATATATTCCTCTGTGAATCGGAGGCTGAACACCGCCTGCGTCAGCGTTGCCTCTAAGTTCAGGAAATCCTCCGTCGGAGCGATAACGCCCGTCACGTGCATCGCGGAGGTTGGGGACATATCCACGCCGCCCACAAAGTATGGATTTGTATTCCATAGCGACGCCATAAACATGCCGCCGCAAGCGCCGCCATTCGAGCCGCGAACCCCGGCGAACATCATCGACTCACCGGTGGTTGCCTGTGTAAAAGCCGTTTCGATCGGTACGCTCTTCTGGGGCATGAGGTTATTAAGAACGGGCAGGCTAAAACCGAAACCATATTTGTCCGATATTGCCTGAAGTGCATCAAACGTATAGAAAACGCTGCTCGCGCTGTCCATTGTCACGACCGGTGCATCGTAGTACAACTCCGCGCTGGGAAAGCCCATGTTGCCTATATAGCTCGCCCAGCCATTTTTGGCGTCGTAGCTCTTGTTCAGCGGTCCCAGATTTCCGTAGTAGAATATCTCATAGTCGGGGTTTTGCGGATCCCAAGCACGGAAGCCGAAGGTAGTGTATTGACCCATAGTCTGTATCTGCCAGCCTTCCGGCAGCATCACCGAAAAGTAGCCGCCGTCGTATTTCACCAGATTTATATTTGCCGTCTGCTGCGGCGGATTGTTCTGCCCGCCCTCGTCTCCGCCTTGTACGAGTTCGTCTGCAGGCTGTTCGGCAGGCAAATAAACGATAGCAGTAAGTATACCGGGAAACTCCATCACTCTAAAACCAGCACCTGTTTCGGGCTTTATAATCGCCACTCCAGGTCTGATTTCGATAATAGACAGCTCGTGCGGCAGATCATCCGGGACTTGGGATACGTTAAAGCACAGATCTCTTAAATCGATTATGCCTTCAGTAAATCCTTCACCTGGTTTGATGTCGATAACACCTTCTTCCGATACGGCAAGTTGCCCCGTAAGTTTTAGTGAGAAATTGTTGAGGAATATCTCTTTCCTTCCAATGACACTAACGCCGTTCAGATCAAGCGTTTCGTCACCTGTCAGTGTAATGGTCGTATTACCGTCTGTAGAAAACACGTCGATCAATGAACTCTGTTTCTCAAAGTCGCCCCCCGCCACACCCGGATTTTCCGCACAAGCCGAAAGACAAAACATTAACACAGAAACCAACATTAAAACAATAGTAAAGTTTCGTTTTTTAGTTTTCATAAAGTACCTCCAATAAACCTGTCTAACGAAATCCCCGGTAATAAAGTCATTCGTTGTTTAATCTTCTCTTCCTGACCGTGAAATATATGATGCCCAACGCGCCGACAATAGCTAAGCCCAGCACAACCCAGAGTATCCACCATAAGTTTGTGGGTTTATCGAGAACAGCTTTCCCAACTTCCATAAGCTGAAAAACAGAGAAATGTGACGTATAGAATGTCAGCGTCCCTGCTTCACGATCAAACACGCTTTCCAGTACTTCGGTTTCGCCTGTCTGCGGATTGACGTAAACCATCTTTAGGTTGTCTGGGTTCTCAATAGAGGCTAACTCCTCGTCTGTCAGTTTGATCGTGATGCTGACAGTTCCGTCAAACGCTGTGATATTCTGAACACTTCCGTCCGCCAAGAGTAACTCCAGTGCGAAGCTGTACGGCGAACCGATCAGTTGGCCTTGCTCCCCAGATGTCAGCATGAAAAGGCCGTTATCAGCACCGTCCAGATTCTCTTCGCGGCCGCTCGCGATACGCACAGACGAAGCTCCTTCTGCCTCTGCTGCCTGTCCAAGTACCGCTGCGGGTATATCGATTACGGCATTACCGATTTGGGTTCTTACCGATATGCCGTTTTCCGCCATGAGTCGAGCCGATTCTATGTCAAACTCTATGCTGCCTTGCGTGATACCGGGCGGAAGCCCGACCTTCGGAAGCTCAATCACCGCTTCACCCGGTTTGATCTGCCCGGAGCTGATACCCTGCAGAATCTGCTCAATAGCCTGCTGCAAAGCGCTGTCGTCTACCACTGCTCTTACGTTGCCCTGATTGACAGACGTATCTATACCGCTTTCATCCACCTTGACTACCGGCCCTTGAATAGGGGCGGGCGTTTGTGCCGGTGACGTTGTAGGCACGGGTGTAACTGTTGGCAAAGGCGTCACGGTTGGCTCGGGGTCAGAGGCGTATGAGTTTTTCCGCCATTTTGCGTACAGGTTCTTATCACCCGTCTCGCCCGCGTTCCAGCCCGTCACCTTTGTTGTAAATGCACTTTCGGTATACCAACCCGAAAACCGGTATCCACTGCGCGTGGGTGCAAGCAGGCTGACGTTTTCAGTCGAGGAGTAAAGGCTGGGATTTGCCGCATTGTTTGCTCCGCCGTTCAAATGATAGGTGATTGAATAGAGGCTAAATGTTTTCTCTGTAAAAGCGCCGCCCTCATAGTCTGAAGCTTTAACGGTGTATGCGCCTGCGAGTGTGAGGTTCGCACTCATTGTCCCCGAGAAAGCGCCGCCGCTTGTCACCCCGCATGTGTCCATCATCATCAGACTGCCGTTCGGGTCAAACAGCAGCACTGCCGCCGCCTTCACGCCCGAAGCCACGGTTCCGCTATAGGAGACCTGTCCTTTCGTACAAGAAACGTTCAGTGTCGTCACTGGGCGGCTATCAGCCAATGCTGATACAGGATAGACACTCATTACCAGTAATAATACTGCGGTCAATATAATCAAAAGCTTTTTCATCGTTTTCAGTCCTCCTTCACGGCTTCGTCCATGTGACGCCTGTACCTGAGCCATAGTCCACGCCTCCGAAGAGACCTCCAATTGTGGGCGCGTTTTTGAGCACCAGCACCGAAACCTCGACAGGTGCAGAAGCGGCGTTCGGCCCCGCATAAATCAGATAGTCTGCCACATTCGCCCATCCGGATGAACCGTCATTGTACCTGTATATCTTTTTTGCGAAATCAAACCCATCTGCCTGCCCGGGATGCGGGTTGGTCATCGGCTGTGTAATGATCTGCGTTTCAATTCTGCCGTTTGCGTATTTCCGGGTCACATACAGGCCGTAAGGCCGCTCGTCGCCGTAATCCGGAATGAAATATGATGCGGTAAGCTTATACCTGTTGCCGTCTGCAAAATCCACCAGATTACCGTACTGCGTGCCGTGAAACACCGTTCGCGTCGGTGACGGATTGCCGTCCGCTGCGTTGTGGGCCTGTATATCCACACCGACCCGGTGAATAATCAAATTTCTTTGTACCGTTCCGCCGCTCTGCTTGACAATAGTAAGCGGCACTGTGACCTTATCATAGTAATCGGACAGAAAATCAATCGTGATGGTGCCGTCGCTGTTGTTGGTAAAAGTATAACCGGGGTTGTTGGATGCAGCCGCTCTCATGCTCAAAATACCGCCAATGCCGCCTGCCGGTTTTTCAATTATGACCCTGTCGTTGCCGAAGAACACCTCGTGCGTTTTATCATCCAACGTGAGATTGGAATAAGTGACTAAATCCCAACCCAACGATTCCTGTCTACCGAATTCGGAATCGCCTTGCACGTTGATACATAGCGCATTTTCCTGAATTATGGTCAGAGGAAGTAAATTGACTCCCTTGCCTACTTTTTCGCCGCGATTGACCATATGCAATTGCATATGGTAGAAAAACTTATTAATGGCGCTTTGAAACAGAGAACCTGGGCGAACGACCCATATGCTAACTGCAGAAGGTATATCGATATTGACTAGGCCTGCCACATAAGCTCCATAAGGGGCACACATATATAAATGGCCCTGGGAGATCGCGGGTATTTCGATTCCCGCATGCATTGCATTAGGTTCAACTGTATATATCAACGTAAAATTTTTAAATAGGCTATACTCTGGTAAAAAGCCACCGCATAATATAACAATATCTGTATAGTGTTCAACTGATATAAAAACAGCACTTTTATTAATGTTAGTGGACACGGGATATATGATACCGATCATTTTATAATCAATACCATTATCCGAAGTGTGTTCACTTATTTCAGTAATTGTCATGACTTCTACGGGGACATCGAATCCCGCCAACGCCCACTCACGCCTAGCAGCAGCTTTAATATGTTCCTCCGTATCCGTTTCGGTGTTTAAAATCGCGTAGTGTTCTACAGCTGAAGCACTTTTTAATTCAATGTGCAAAGAATAATCGAACATAGTTTGAACATCCAATCGTATCTTTTGAGCGACCTCATCATAATAATAATCGAAAGCAATAGTTTCTTCCTCAAACAGATCTCGAAGATTGATATCAGCTATGCCATACCCCCGTTCCGGTATTATAAAATAGGATACCGTTTCTCCTGTATTGCTCGTGATGACCGTTCCCTCTTGCGGTACAACCCCGTCTGCACCTACAATCTGTATATTACCGTGAGCAGGCTTTGGTATGGTAATGGTATGCGCCACAACTTGCATAAAGGTCACTTCCAGCGTCATGTCTTGCTGCACATTGAACACCGTAAACTCATTGTGCTCATTTGCCATCTCCGGTCTGCCATCCACCCGCAGCTCGTCTATGATATAACCGGAATCCGGCGTGATGGTGAATGTGACATCGCTGCCGGCTGCCACCTCGGGATTTTCTGGCGTAACGGAGCCGTTTGGGCCGGCAATTGTCGTGATGGTATACGTGATGTCTTCCGCAAAATCGACCGACAGCATCCTATCGTTTTGGACATTGTATAAAGTGATCTGATTGTGCTCATCCACACTTTCCGGATTCCCGTCCACTGACAGAGAACGGATTGAGTACCCGAGATTGGGGGTAATGGTAAACGTCACGTCGCCGCCGTGGCTGACCTGCGGGTTCATTGGGCTCAATGTGCCGTTTGGTCCCACGTTGGTCGTGATGGTATGCGGAGCCAGCCTAAATTCAGCGGACACACTGATATTATCATTGACGGTAACGGTTCGGCAGAATTCTCCCGACCTGTCGCCGATCTCCCCGTCCGTGCTATAAGTCGTTGCGCCTATCGTTATGCTGTCGATTTCATAACCGGTGCTTGGGCGTATGGCAACGTCCGCTTCGCTGCCTTGATCGACGGTAACGGTGGTGCCGTTTTCGCCCGATCCATTGATGAGTATCTCTCCATTTTCAACAGCTGCAACAGTGATCGTTCTGGTATTTCTCACAAAAGAAGCGCTGATGCTATGCGCTGAGGTTACATCATTAAATGTATACTGCGATATCGCTCCCTCGGAAAAGCCGTCCACCATGACATCATCAATTGAGTAATGGCTCTCCGGAATGATATACAGCGTGATATCATTACCTTCATCAACCGAAATGTCGCCGTTTTCGGAAGGGCCATCTTCCGTCAGCGCAATTCTTCCTCCGTCTCCAGCGAGCACGTTGATGTCATACGGCCCCGCAGCAATTGCATTCATAGGGAATAAAAGCAACAACAATGATAAACACAAAATAACAGCCAGCAATTTTTTCATAAGACTTCCCCCAATTTAAATAATTTCTCGTTTGGCGCAGCGTGCCCGTTGTATGGTTCCAAAAAGCTCATCCAGTATGATTAAGCCCCAGGTTTCTAAAACAGTTTTGTTTGCATCTTTGGGATAGAGGGTTACCTGTGTACCAACTGTGCTTCCGGCAGCGTCCAGTGAGATTTGCATACTCCCTGTATGCCCGGCATCGGATACGGTGAGAGTACCCGTTGCACTGTTAGAGTTGTCAAGACACAACCCCAGCGCTTCAATGGTATCGTACAACGCGTTAATCACGATGCTTTTTTCATAGGGAAAACAACGTCCTTGACTCTCCATACAGATCACCTCAGTTTAATTATCGTTTACAAAGCACAATATGGACAGGCCGGAAGAGGTACAGGTAAGCAAAAACAGGGTATAGTTTTGGTATAGGTATCCCCATATCTCGTGATTGGCCTTGGAATATTCCGTTGCTGTATGGTATAAATGATATATAGTAACTTTTTTGCCGACAGGAGACGAAATATGACGAAAGACAGTTGTACCCTCTCGAAAAACAAATTTCTCTATTTCGCTGCGCTGATCGGTCTCGGGTTTTTTTGGACTGGCACAGCCTATATCGTACAGACTTACCATATGCTTCAGTTCCTGGATGGAGACACGGTCAATCTGGTTGTGTGTGGGGCATACTACGTTTTTCAGGCTGCCGGCATCGGCGCGGTGGTCTTGCTTTTTGCAAAACGTCATGCTGTTGCCGGCGGGCGTGCATTTCCCTTCTGGACCACCGTTTTTACGATTACCTTTGCAACAATCTCCATTTTTTCTTCATCTGTGCCCGTCATTCTGGTTGCTGGTGCGCTGATGAATATAACGATCGGGTTGCTATCGGGATGCTATCTCACTAGGCTGGCCACAGACATTCCACAGCAGCGCCGCGGCCTTGTGTTTGGCAGCGCCTATGCTTTTGGCAGTATCGGTACTTGGCTGATATCTTTACCCATGGATGGAAAACTTCTCTGGAACGAAGTCAGCTTTTTTGCCGTGGCCATTCTCGCTGCCATATCGCTACTTCTGGTCAAGCGCCTTTCACCGCCAACGGAGCAGCTCCGCAGCGAAGCTCCCCTGCAAGCCGGAATTGGCAAAAAGGTCATTTGGCTGGCTGCGGCAGTGCTTTTTCTGCTTTCACTGGAAAACACGCTTGGATTCTCTTTCCCGCTAAAGCACGCATCAGGCACCGTATATGTGGAATTCACACGCGTTTTTTATGCAGTCGGTCTCATTATCGCAGGTGTGATTAGTGACAAAAACCGCAGATGGGGTGCTGTTTGCTGCCTGGCGGCGCTGGCCTTTCCTTTCGCGGCGCTGGCTCTTGGAAGCAGCGTTACCGGAGAAACCGTCATGTGGATGATTGCCTATCTATTCTTAGGCTTCTGGGCGGCATATCGTATCCTTGTTTTTTCTGATATTTCTGCAAAAAGAGGTCTTCCCGCTTTTGCCGTCATCGGGCTTTTGGTGGGGCGGCTGGGTGAAGCAGCGGGTACTCTTGGCACGAGTCTACTTGCTGGCACGCCACTTGTCATCGTTTCTGGTGTCTTTTTTGCCCTTGTTATCGCCCTGTTCTTTCCTCTTTGTCAAAAGATTTATTCTCCGACTGTCAACACCGAAGAGATGGAAATGCGTCGATTGTCTGAATATGGGGGACGCTTTGGCTTATCCGCCCGAGAACAGGAAATTTTTAGTCTCATTATAAGAGGAATGTCTAACGCTGAAATAGCATCCGTGCTGTATATAACCGAGAGTACGGTCAAATTTCATGCGGGTAACATATTTAAAAAGACCGGCCTTGGCAGCCGTTCTGCGTTGACGGCTGATTTCAAATTGGGAAATAAATACGATTAATGAGGTGAGAAAATGAATAAAAAACAATGTTCGTTATTATTCGTTGTGTTATTGCTACTTATGATTTTTCTATGCACCTGCGGAGATGTCATTGTAGAACCCAAATGGATTATAGGCGTTAAGGGCGCTGATTCTTACTATTTTTCCAGTATTGATTACACCAAGCTTCGTGAAGTTACAATAGTAGTGGAAAAAGAACAACATGATGGCACTGTACTGGAAGAGACATGGAAAGGCATCTATTTAAAAGACGTTCTTGACTATCTCGACGTTGCTGAATATTCTTCAGTTACCCTATCGTCCTCTGATGATTTTGCAATTGAGTATTCTCCTGAGATTATTAACGACTCCCTTACCATACTTGCCACAAATGTGAACGGCAGAGATATTAAACATGAAGACGGTTATGTACAGGTTGTTGCCGGAAATCAGCCGGAGAACATGTGGATAAAGCCGCTTTCAAAAATATCGGTAAACAAATAAGCGACATACACATGGTACAGAGTAAGGGGTGAATCCCCGATTCTGTGTAAACTCGAAAAGCGAGTAAGATAGAGCAGTATTTTATTGGGGCGGGAAGGCCAGGAACTGACCTTT
>JBMNNY010000002.1:0-37728 GCA_050942765.1 Bacillota bacterium
ATGACAAAAAATAAGTCCCTTGTGATGACAGATTTGCTTTTGAACTTCTTGCGCTCAAAAATCGAAGCTGCAAAAAAAATAATAAAGCCGATCAATAAATACCAAAAGTCTGCCGTAAAATAAAGCTTCATAGTCACACTCCTTTACCCTGGTTTGGGATCCGTTAGACTTCCTTTGTAATGATATCCCATCTCCTTTCGCTGTCACTCCTTATCGCTGTAATTACTCGTTTTTTCGACTAGAACTCCTTCTTGCATTTTCTACTATTTTAGCCTACTTCCTCCTTTAACTCTTTGATATGCAAAAAACGCCCCAAACAGAATCGTCCGGGGCGTTTGTTTCAAGTTTTATTCCTGTTCTCTGGTGAAATATGGCTTCATTTCACCAATGCCAGCGTCATGTTGCCTGAGCCAGCACTATTTCACCAGGGCCAGCAGCGCTTCTCTCAGGATTTTGGCTCCCACCAGTGAGGTTGCTTCGGAATGATCATATACCGGCGCAATCTCGACTAAGTCAAATCCCACAACGTTCAATCCGCGCAACTTCCGAACCACTTTCAACAGTTCACTGGAAGAAATGCCGCCTGGTTCTGGTGTGCCGGTTCCAGGAGCAAACGCCGGATCAAGAACATCGATGTCGATGGTGACATAGACCGGTTTATTGCCAAGAGAAGGCAGTAACCGCTCAAATGGCTCAATTACATCTGCGTGCAAATGCGTATGCTCACGGGCATAGTCGAATTCCGGCTTGTCCCCCGAGCGAATGCCAAACTGATGCACATCGGCAACAAATCCGCGTTCAATAGCCAGGCGAATTACATTGGCATGCGAAAGTGTTTCGCCAAAGAACTCGGTGCGCAGGTCGGTGTGCGCGTCGAAATGCAGCAATACTATATCATTGTAGCGTTCGGCAATGGCTTCAATCGCTGGCAGACTGACCAAATGCTCTCCGCCAAGCAGGAAAGGCATTTTGTTATCGCCTAAAATGCGGTTGCATGCCTTGCGGATCAGTTCCAGGCTGCCGCTGACGTTGCCGATCGGCAAAATTAAATCGCCTAAGTCAGTAAAAGAAATTTCATGCAGATCCCGATCCAAAGCGGGACTATACCACTCAAGCCCATACGAGGCTTCGCGAATGGACTGTGGTCCGCCGCGCGAACCGGGGCGGAATGATGCCGTATAATCCATAGGTGCCCCAATGATAACAGCCGATGCCGCCGCATAATCATCCGTAGAATCCATAAAGCGACTCTTGCGATCGACTATCTCTTTCCAGTCAAACATCGATGTCTTTTTGCTCCCTTCGCCTATACGATTTCTTAACACACACAGCCGGCTGATTCAGTCAATCAGCCGGCTGTCAGGCTTGTCTCCAAAACTATTTTGTCAATTCTGCTACAAATTCCGGTAAGGCAAAACAGCCGTGATGCACTTCTGGCCCATAGTAGCGCATCGGCAACCGTTTCATTTTTTTAGGATCAACCTTTAAGGGATCATGCTTTTTGGACCCAAGTGTAAAGCTCCATAGCCCGCTCGGATAAGTCGGTATATTCGCCAAATAGAGGCGCGCAATTGGGAAAGTGGCGCTGATATCGGCAAAGACCGAGCGAATCAGATCCCGGTTTACAAAAGGAGACTCGGTTTGGGCAACCATAATACCATCTTCGGTGAGCGCTTCATAAATGGACTGGTAGAACGGCTTCGCGAACAAACCTTGCGCCGGGCCGACCGGTTCTGTCGAATCGATCAGGATCACATCGTAGCTGTTCTTATGCTCAGCCACATGTTTGATACCGTCGTCAATAATCACCTGGCAGCGCGGATCCTGCAGGCCAACACTAATTTCAGGCAGCCATTTGCGGGAGGCTTCTACAACGCGTTCATCAATTTCAACCAAGGTGGCCTGTTCTACAGTATCATGCTTCAGAATCTCACGGATTGCTCCGCCATCTCCGCCACCAACCACCAAAACCTTTTTCGGGCATGGATGGGTGTGCAGCGCAACGTGAGTGATCATTTCATGGTAGACAAACTCATCCCCAATGGTAGTCTGTACCATGCCATCGAGTACCAGCATACGTCCATACTGAAAAGTATCCAGTACAGCCAGATGCTGGAAAGGAGTCTGTTCGACATGCAATGTTTCTTTAATCAGCAAATCCAGTCCAAGATGGGCGGTCTGCTTTTCTGTAAACCAAAGTTCCAACTTCAGGCAGGTCCCCCTTCAGCTTAATACCAGAGAGCAACAGCGGCGAATGCGCAAGCGCACTTTTGAACTGTACAATCGGTGGCTTTCACCATTACATCGACTAGCGGAATGCCACGCACTTCAAAGGCTTCTTCCACCATCGCCCGGATTTGTCTCTCAGCCTCGGCTTTGTCGCATTTTCCCGAAAATTCCATGATCACGCCAAAGTCATTCTTGGAGAAACCGATGCCTACTGCCGCAGAAATGACTTCCCCAGGAACATCGCTGGCTATCGAACCATAGGCGGTCGGAGTCAGGGACCCTGGGGGAATTGAGAGCTTCTCCACAAATTCCGTTGCCGGAGGCAAAATGCTGCTGACTTTCAGCAGGTTCAGATTCCCGATGCCAGAAGCCAGTAGCGCATTATCAAATGCGTTTAATCTGGTGCGGCCTTCGGCGGTACCAGCCACCAGAGTGTATTTCTTCGGGGTTTGTAACAACAATATCACGCTCCTCTTATGTTTCTTTTGTCAGATCGAGATAGATTATACCAAAGCTATGTCGAAAAATAAATAATAAAAATCGCCTTAAACTAAAGAAAGACGGGGTGCCGGTCCAAATGCGGCACCCCGTTTATTGCTACAGTCTGTACGGGTTGTTTTTGTCAATTCGAAATGTAACTGGTTTAGCCGATCGCATTCAGATTTTGCCTTGGATCCGGCAGCCAAAGTCCCGGCCACGCATAATTGGCTGCATACTGCCTGCTTGTATCAAGCGTGGCACTGCCTGATTTGGTACTTAGTACAAAAGACTGCTCAGGTGTGACACTGGACTTGCCAGACTGATCAATGGCCATAATCTTGAATTTGTAAGTGCTGTTCGGAATCAGGTTCGTAAGCACTACCGAGTGCTCCGTTTTATAATCAGCGCTGCGATCTTGGCTTCCCGAATTGAATCTTTCCTCTTTTTTAGTCCCGGAGTTGCTGGCAACATAGTAAGTTATTACCGCAATCGTTGGCTTGTCGGTCTTCCACCGAATCCGGACCGATTTATCGTCAATTTTCTCAACGCTGATGCCGCTAATCTTTGGTGCTTCAGAACTGTTGGACGGCGGCGTGGACGTACTGCTGACGATAATATCATCACTGACTGTTGCTGAAATGTTACCGGCGGCATCGCGGAATCTGGCATAGACTGTTCTTGTTCCGGTGCCGGGAGCCAATGTCCAATTTACTGATTTTACCACGTTGTTCCAGGCACTCCATACTCTGGCGTCATTAGACAACTGGTATTCAATCCTGCCGCCCCGATCATCACTTGCTTCGATGTCAATGCGAACCTGTGAGCTGTTAGTACTGGCGGCACCACCATTGATGCGGATGCTCCCCCGTGGCGGTGTGGTATCTGCCGCCGAGCTGGTCGCAAAGTTGCCATCATGCGTGGCTCTATTGCCTGCCTGATCGGTCGACTGAATCTGGAAGCGATAGCTGGTTCCTTCACTCAGTCCGCTCAGAGTCACAGTATGCTCGGTGGTATAGCTGCTGCTGCGGCCGGAATCGCTACGCTTGTCAAGGCTGCCACGACTGCCGGATCCATAGAGCACCGTACCGCTAGTCGGCTCATCTGTACGCCAGCTGATGCGAACCTTGCGGCTTGAAACCGCTGCCACCGCTACACTAGAAATGCGTGGTGCTTTGGTATCGAGGATAATTTGCGCTGTTACCGCCGTTGAAACATTGCCAGCCGCATCCCGGAAACGAGCGTAGACTGTTTTGGTTCCATCCCCGCCGGTAAGCGTCCACGTTACCGAAGTAGCCACTTGTGCCCAACTACTCCAGGCTCTGCCGTCATTAGAAAGCTGATATTCCAGACGACCGGACTGATTATCACGGACGTCTATTTTCACGGATACCTGCGTGCGATTGGTGTACTGCGCCCCATTGTTCAAAGAGATGCTTCCGGACGGCGGCGTCGTATCTTTGCTGGGCATATTGAACTGGCCTTGATACACTCGTTTATTGCCGGCCCGATCTTCGGCATTGATGGTATACCGGTAACTGGAACCGCTAAGGCCTGAAATGTTCACGCTATGGTCGGTATTGTAATAGCTGCTTTGGGCTCTGTAAGAACCGACTTCCACTAATCCGACTGTAGGCTCGTCAGTCCGCCAGCGTACCCGGATAGTGTTGCCAGTGACTAGATCAACACTGACATTACTGATTTGAGGTGCCTTGGTGTCCAGAGTCACTACATACCTTTCTGTTTTGGAAACATTGCCGGCGTCATCTCTGAATCTGTAATAGATCGTCTTTTGACCGTCGCCGTAATCAAGGTTCCAATTGATTGTCGAAGTGGCCGAATACCATGTGCTCCAGCTATAGCCATTATTCGAAAGCTGGAAGTCGATATCGGCAGTCCGGCTCTGATCATCCGACGCTTTAACCTGGACTTTAATCTGCCGGTTGTTGACGTACTCCCGGCCCTCGTTGATGATCAGCTGCCCTTGCGGCGGTGTGGTATCCCGTTCCTGCCAGGCGAAGACATTATCATATCTGGTAACATTACCGGCCTCATCAACGGCCTGAATGACGTAATAGTAATTAGTATTGGAAAGGATCGCTGATATTTCTACCGCATGAGTGTCAGACGGTACCTTTTGCTCGATACGGCGCGTCATGGATGGTGACATCCAGTAATATTCAAAATAACCATAGGTGACCTGATCCGTGCGCCACGATACCCTGATAGTGTTAATTCCGAGGGTTTCCACTTTCACATCGTAAATAGTCGGAGCTTTAGTATCAAGTACGATTGTAGCACTATAGGCGGGCGAAATATTGCCAGCGCTGTCCTGGAAACGCACATATACGGTCTTGACACCATCACCCGCGCTTAGGTACCACAATTTGAATGGGGTCAATACTTCCCATGGCGACCATGACCAGCCGTCGTTTGAGAACTGAACACTAATCGCACCTGACGAATTGTCAGTCGCGCTCAAAAACAGCGTGACCTGATAATTATTAGTGATACGAGCACCGCTATTAATATTCAGTGATCCAGTAGGCGGCACGGTGTCTCTCGCAGTGCCTCCCGGAACAGTGATCATCTGCTGCACTGGCTGGGACTGGTTCCCCGCCATATCACGGGCAGTAATTTGAATAGTGTATGTATAACCTGCCCAGAGTTGATCGAGTACGACTTCGTGCTCCAGAGTATAGTAAACACTCTGTGCCGTTTGAATCTGTTGCTGTTGCTGATTCAAAATTATCAGCGTGCTGTCGCCCTGATATTGCGTAATACAAAAAGCGGGTTCACTGGTCCGCCAGGTGATTTTGACCTGATTCGGGCCGATCAGATTCATATTCACATCGTAAATCTGTGGAGCCAGTGTGTCTAAGGTAATGCTGGCGCTGTATACCGGGGATACATTTCCTGAGCCGTCCCGGAAAGTTACATACACGGTTTTCAGGCCGTCGCCCTCCGGAAGTGTCACCGCCAGTGCTGTCTTGTAAGCCTGCCAGGGGTTCCAGTACTGACCGTCAAAGCTAATGGCCATGAGCGGTACCTGCCCGGAATTGTCCTGAGCCCACAAATTTAATGTGACATTCCTTGTATTAGTGAATCCTGCGCCGCCATTAATCATGATGCTACCGGTCGGGGCAGCCGAATCTCTGGCGGCCAAAGCCAAGCTGCCTGTGAAAATCGCTATCAGCAATGCGCTTAATAAGGCGAGTCCTGACTTAAGGCAGCGTTTCCTGAAACCATCCGATAAAAACATGTAAAAGCCCCCTTTCATATGCGAAACCGATGAAAACTTCTGCTTACGGTATCAGTATATCGCAGGAAAGTTTCTGTGTGATTAGCACGTTTTACAAAATTGTTGCAGACTATTAAATAACATATGAAATAGCAATGCACGACGGCGCGGTGCATTCGTGGAGCGCAGCTCGTCGCGCGCAGCGCGCCACACGCCGCGCCGCACGCCACACGCCACCCGCCGCGCCGCACGCCACACGCCACCCGCCGCGCGCCGCACGCCGCTACCAACCTTCCTCCAAAATACTGACAAGCATTCGGTTATTTACCGGACGAGGGTTGCCCTCCATTAATCCGATGTTCTCTGTACACTCGACTGCTTCAGCCAGGAGCGCTTTGTCAAAGCCAAATGCCCGGAGTTGTGCAGGAATGCCCGCGCGTCTGTTAACATTCATAATATGCCTGATAGCCTGGGCTGCTTGATCAACAGTGTCCCCCCGGCTACCCATGCCCCATATTCCCGCCAGTACAGCGTACTTCTCATGCGACTGTGGCATGTTATAGCGCATCACCAGTGGCAAAAAGGCCGCTGCCAGCGCTGCATATCTTTTTTGTCCCTGGCCCAGACGTTCCAGCCCGCAATCAGTTCCGGTAATCCAGCGCGCCAAAGCCTGTGCCGCACCATGTCCGGCGCTCTGCCGGGCAAGCGCGGCTAGCATCGCACCATTCGTTACTTTGCTCAGCAGTTCGCGATCGCTGTTACAGCCAACTTCCAGACGATTCTGTAAGAGGCCTAGGTTCTTTGCGGCGCTAATGGCCAGCGCATCCGTAACTTCGTTGGACTTTGCCGATACCAAAGCCTCCACTGCCTGGCACAGTCCGGCGGCCACCTTTTCTCGGATAAGGTTATCTGGCGTCATAGAGATCAGCTGAATATCATACACGGTCCAATCCGGAGCCAAACCGGCACCGTGATAGATTTGCTGATGACCCGATGTCTCTGTTTCGGTGCGGATGACTTCACTGACCAGTTCTGCTCCAGTGCCTGGATTAGTTGGTATACAGATGACTTTGACTAATCCGCTTTTCTCGATGTTGCTGAAATTGGTAATCCCAGGAGCATTCAGCATCGCAGCCACGCTCTTTGCCAAATTCATCGCGCAATCGCCGCCGATCGCTATCAAGTACCGTACTGCGCGATTACTTAGTTCAGAAGTTAGCTGCTCTGCCTCTGCGATCGTCAAATCACGATCTGCCTGGAATATCAAACTTTGGGGTACCGGCTTTAGGGATGGGGATCCTTTACTGTTGTCCGGGGTGTTACTTAGGTTACTTTCTGTGTGGATACTGCTTGGGGTGCTGTCAAAGGTAATATTGGAACTACTGCTCGGGTCTGACAACGCGCATTGCAAAAAATCAAGCTGATTGCTGCCAGTATCATCATCGGTAATGATCGCTACCGAACCGCTGTTGGCGAGCTCCTTGACTTTTTTGGTCAAAGCTGGGATGCTTCCTTCGCCAAAAATGACCTGCGTGTTCAGCGCATATAAGGCATATGTCAAAAAAACCACTCCCGCTCGGGATAGAATTACCTTTTACCGTTGTTTTCATGTTCTTCGTTATTTCCCCTTTTTCCTGCTGAAATACCTGTCGAGATACATGATTCGCGTCAATATCCAATAATCTAGTTTGCTGCTGAAGTGGTCTTTTTGCATCTCACAGAATTCTTTGCCGCTTCTTTTGTCTCTGTAATCCAATATTTGGCTTGGCTGCAATCTCTGAAGCGCTTTCCCCGTATAGGCCAGCGCCCTAATCCATGCGACTAGCCCGCGTCTGCGCCATCTTCGCGGATGCACAATTACTTTGTCGACCACCTTAGCGGCCGCACCGGTTTCCATTATGAGGTCAGCGTTGTCTTCGTCTGTGACCCATGCCAGACGACAATCAGGGATCATATCTTTAAGTTTTCGTGCTACCGGGAAGCACTGTTCGAGTGCTGCCGCCGGACCGGCATGAAAGATTACCAGCCAATTTTCGTTCATGTCTTAAGCACCGCAGCTGCCCCGCTTTCTGCAGCCACCAACGATTTCTCCAATGCATCCCGATTCCGGCGAAAGATTTCGACATCAGGCCCAGATTCAATCCATACCGGAGGGCCAAAGTACAGCACTACCCTGGCAAAGGGAAGCGGGTAAAGCAAACCGGTTCCGTTACGGGAATAGATACCGGGACGGGCTGCAGCCGCGAATGGTACTATCGGCTGCCCGCTTCTTTCAGCGAGAAAAAGAGGGGCAGGCTGCACCTGTCGATATGGGCCAAAGGGACTATCGGCTGTCAGGGCAACATTGCGGCCTGAATTTAGCAGTTCTTTGAGCTGCATTAGCGAGTCTTGTGAGTAAAGCCTTGGCAGAGTATCCCATCCAAACTTTGATAGCAATACATTTTCAAGGATATTGCCCATTCCGGATTGGGCATATATATCTCGGCCAGCCAGAAGCCATAGTCCAATAGGCCAATGGCAGCGCCAGCTGACCAGAATCGACCGGAACCCGCGTATGGCCAGGCGATCTATGACCATTTCACCTACTCTTTCCACACGGGCAGTACAATTGACAAACTCTATATAAGCCTTGCATAACATTTTGCGGCATTCAGAGAAGTTTTGGCGCTTCAACTTAAACAAGGACAATATGTTCACTCCAATACCCGGCTTGAACTGGTCTTGGGCTTGCATTGTGATTCACTGTCTATTTTCTTTCCGTTTCTTATTTTTAAACCTGTTGTGAATGCAGCGTGCTCGCGGACGCTACGCGCCCCGCACACTAGCGTGCACCATGCCCATGCTGACTTGGTCTGCTGCGGCGCGCGCCCGAACCCGCTGTACCGCACCTGCTGTGCAGCACCTGCTGCGCCTCGCCCGCCGCGCCCGCCGCGTCTGTTCACCCGCCGCTTGCACAAACAAGAGGGACGCTTTTTATGCTGCCCATGCTTTGAACCAAGTCAGCACAAAAATGCGTCCCTCTGAGTTCCTGCGTTGTTACCTATTTTTGCTAACCTATTAATTTTATACCTGAGATCCAATGTCAAAATTTCTTAGAACAGTGGTTGCTCAATAATGATCTTGACCGGAAACTCATTAACCAGAGTCAATGTGGTATTCTTCTCATCCATCAGGGACATGGTGTAAGCTTCGCTGCCTTCATTAGTAACAATTGATGTTTTCAAAGCACTGGGATAACGCATCTCATAATAGGCGTTAACCATTGAAAAAGCATCTTCGGTGGTATACACGACTTTGAGGACGCCATCCACTTCCTCACCGACAGTCTGTATGGCACCCGAGTAGATAATTATGCCAAGATCTTCTTGCGTTTTGACAAGCATGTTCTCGTCGACGACTGTTGCAGTCTGATCCTCCTGCGCGTCAGTTGGCTCTTCCTTCTTGCCACAGCCGTTCAGGGCAACTACACACACTACAAGCAGAACTGCCACCAGGAAAAGGTTTCTCCAAATTTTTGTCTTCATCCATCCATCCCCCTCAAATTTCTGAATGCTCTATCCGGCTTTGTCGGCTTTTTTAGCCGATTCAACCCATTGATCCAGTGCTTTCAACTGCGCCACCAGTCCTTTCAGGGCATCAAGCGGCAAGTTTTCTTCTTCCTTGATCCACCGCTGGTGCAGTTGCTTCCAGGCCTGATCCACCTGAGCGTACAACTCGTCAATTTCGGCGTGTTTTACAAGAGCCGTGCCACTACGGCGTACGCCAGCAGCACTGACTTCGAAGCTTTCATCCAATACCGGCACCAGACACTCTGTACCAATCTGTTCTTGGATTTTGGATGCCAATGAGTTAATCGACTCTTCCTCACCATGTACCAGAAAAACGGCTTTCGGTTTGGATTCAACAGACCGAACCCATTCCAGCAACCCGTTGGCATCCGCATGGGCCGAAAATCCATCAATAGACTTTATCGCCGCTTTCACAGCAATTTCTTCGTTGAAAACGCGAACCTCTTGATCACCTGCCTGCAGTCGGCGCCCAAGCGTACCTTCCGCCTGAAACCCGACAAACAGAACCGTGGCATCCGGACGCCAGAGATTGTGTTTCAGATGATGCAAAATGCGGCCGGCTTCACACATACCGCTGGCAGAAATGATGATTGCCGTGCCTTCCATGGCATTTAATGCCTTGGATTCTTCCACGGTTCGCACCATACGCAGTTCGTTGAAGTCAAACGGACTCTTATTCATATTGAGAATTTCCCAGGTTTCCTGATCATAACATTCGGGATGGTTCCTGAAGATTTCGGTGGCTGACACCGCCATCGGGCTGTCGATAAAAACCGGTATTCTGGGAACCTTGTTATTCATATATAAGGTTTTAATATGATACAGTAGATCTTGCGTACGTCCAACTGCGAATGAGGGAATAATCAGTTTTGCGTTGCGGGCAGCGACATTTCTGATGGCTTCTGCCAGGAGCTCCAGGCGGGCAGCGCGTTCTTCATGCAATCTGTTGCCATAAGTCGATTCCAAAACGACGAAATCGGGATTGCCGCCGGTAGCCGGATCTTTAATGATCGGCTGGTTTTTCTGACCAAGGTCGCCAGAAAAACGGATCGTAAACGGAGTGCCGTCATCATCCGCTGCTGTGATATCAATAAAGGCTGATCCTAAGATGTGACCGGCATCATGAAAGCAGACTTTCAGCGTTCCCAAATCAAATAGCTCTTCATAATCGACTGCCTCAAACTGACTCAGACAGCGCATGGCATCAGCAGCCGTATAAAGGGGCGGCAGCGCTTCTTCGCCAGCCCTGACCCGTTTACGGTTACGCCACTCCGATTCCAGTTCCTGAATATGACCGCTATCCGGTAGCATAATACTGGCCAGATCCTTTGTGGCTGCCGTGGTATAAATAGGGCCTTTAAACCCCTGATTACATAAACGAGGCAGTAATCCGCTGTGATCGATGTGCGCATGCGTCAGCAGTACGGCATCAATCTCAGCCGGGTTAAATGGAAAAGGATTATCGTTACGGCTGCGAATCTCTTTTCTGCCTTGAAACATTCCGCAGTCTACCAAGACATGCAAACCGCCGTCTTCAAGTAGAAAACAAGAACCTGTTACCGTTCTGGCTGCTCCGCAAAACGAGATTCGCATCGCTAGACCCCCTCGAATATTATGATATTCTAGCATAATATGCCAGTTCCTTCTTAATCCGCGCGCATATTAAATGACACTTATGTTATATGGCACTTATGTCGCAGGAGCTTCGGTCACAGGTGCTTCTGCTTTCGGCACCAGATGGAACAGCCAGGAATCACAGGGTGCCAGCATTTCCTGTGGCCGAAAACATTGGTCAGCGGAAACTGTAGCCAAAAGGCAGTTAGTAAACCTGTCAAAGATCTGGATCTCCATGTCGCCTTCTGCTATGCCAAACCCGTACTGCACCAGATCAAGTGCCACTTCTTCAGGAGCATTCCCTGTATTGATTACCAAAACAAGCAACCCTGCGCATTGCTCTGATTTAATGATCAAAGACTTAATTGCGGAAGTAGTCATCCATCCGGGACCAGGCGTGCAATGCGTACCTTGCGTGCAGTGCGCGCCATGCTGCTTTGGCGCATGCAGAAGATCGGTGAATATTTCTCTGAACTCGGCGTTGCTGATTAGCGCGTGATTTTCATCTTGTGCTTCAAAAATGACCACTTCGCCACCAAAGGCTGCCAAAGCAGCCGCTGTCTTTGGCGTAAACCGTTCCCATAGACTTGCTTGCCAGCGCAGCGCGCTTTTCCAAAAAACTCCGCCAGCAGGTGATCTCAGTATCAGATTACTGAGAGGTTGGAGTTCCGTGTCCGGCTTTTTGCGCAGAAACGGGAAAAGCGAGCGGTTCCTAGGCTGACTACTGTTGCCATTTTCGGCACCGATATCGACCGCATTGAGCAATCCGGCAGTTGGCCAAAACGGACAACCCCTGCCAATCAGGAATGCGAAAGGAAGAGCGCTGCGAATGGCACTCAATCCGGCATGAAAAGCTCCGATTCTGGTTTTTTGCGCATCATGCCGTTCACCAACTAAGGCTGCCAGATAGAGGCGATCCAGCACTACCGTATGATAGCCCCAATCCTCACTGATCCTGCGTGCTGCTACGGATAGATAGTCAACGACTTCGGGATTGGTGACATCCAAAGCCGCCAGCTTACGTCCATTGAGCTTCCCGGCAGGCACCATTTTGCCATTACATTGCAATGCCCATTGCGGTTTATTTTTAAGCATGGCACCATCGCGGTATGCTGCGAATGGCGACCACCACAGTGCCGGACGATAACCGGCGGCCTTTATCTCAACGGCGGCTTCTTTCAGCCAGACACCGGCGGCATCAGCTTCATAAGCGTCTTCATAGGCGTCCATGAAATCACCGATCAAATCAGCATCAAGAAAGATGGTGTCACAAAAACCATACGATGCAGTGTCAGGAAGGCTGGCTTTAATACTGGCTTTAACGCTGTAACCTTCCGGACGGTCGGCAAAATGGGGACTGACATGTACCCGCAAGCCAGCGCGAGGAGATTCGCTCGCAGCGCACGTATCGCATTTATTCTGTTCTCTGCATGCCATAGCCCCGTCTTTGAGACTAAAAAGCTCTGACACGAGCCGCTCTTCTTGTTTTCCCAATGTAATATAAAGCTCTTCCGATGACATTACTCCGCCAGCTTCCAGTGTGCGGCCTTCCGCATCAGACCGGGCTAAAAAGTCTTCGCTGCGATCAACACGGCGATAAAGAAAATATCCGGATTGATCTTTGGGATGTACGTAACCCAGTAATGCCTTTTCTTCGCCAGTACCGGCACATAACTCACAAATCCAGCTGCTGATAAATTGGTTCTGACCACCAAAGGGCTTAACTCCCGGATCAAACTGCAGATAGTGCTCATTGATCCCGGAGGCGTAAGAATCCCCTGGACGCCTTACCTTCGCCGGGCTGAGTGACTGAAAGCCCCAATCAAAAACTGCGCCGTTGGTGCCGCCATAGCCAGGCCAGAATGAAGCCTTACCACCGAGAGCTTCAATAATGTTGAATCCAAAAATCGTTAGAGGTTCAGTACCGTCATTCCTGACAGCCATTTTGAGGAAAATTCCCGGTACATCAGGGGAGGTGCGCAAGCGTAATGATAAAGCGGTTTTGGAATTACCGGCATATGTAATGGTGTAGCTGCAGCCAGTCGCTGACCATGCCAGTTTCCCTTCTGCACGGCCGCAATCCTGAGGCCGAACAAGGCCATAGCCGCCTGCCAGAGAAAAGGTGGCACCTGCCAGCCATAGACGACCCTGATAACTGAAAGAAAGGCGGGCTTCCTCTGGCTGACATAGTATTTGCCAGCCATCACTGTCAAATCTCAATTGCTCAATATTCTGAGACTGTTCTATGTCGTTCAAGGAGGCACCTCCACAATAAGAAGGACACAGAGGGACACAGGGGGACACAGGGGGACACAGGGGGACGGTTCTCCTGTGCTAATTTTCACGTGTCACGAATGACACAGGAGAACCGTCCCCCTGTGTCCCATCCCCCTGTGTCCTATGGCAATTCTGCTTCTTCCAGGATGCTGTCGATCTGGTTATAGTTTTCATCAAATCTGACGACCGACATGATGATCTTGCCTTTTTCCTTTTTCAACTCGGTGACTTCGCTATATTCGCCCGGCTTATACCATAATGCGCCCTGACCCGTGCGGGCGTCCACCAGGTATACATCTCCGCCCGGGCTGGTTGTTCCAAATGCATAGCCGAGGATTGTCAGGAAACGGTCGTCATCAACCCATAAAAACTTCTTCGGAGTCAGATTCCCCTCCAAAGCCAACTGGAGCTGCCAGCGCGATGCTTCCTTGACGTCCTCGATGTAGACATCAGCAAACGACTCAAACTCAATGGGACTTAAGAAGGCGTTCATGCGTTTTCCCGGCGAAGCATAGGTTTCCGAAGCCAGCTCCGTCAGTTCTTTTAATTCGACTGGATCCATCTTAATTGGGTTCCAGGCGTTTTTTCTGAAAATAGTCTTAAACTGCAAATCCGTTTCAGTAGCCGCGACATTGGTGTTAATGGCAGGTGTCGGTTGATCTGCCTCTTGATCGGCCTGCTCTTTGCCAAAAAACGAATGGAAATCAAAGCTGAGTCCGATCCATACGATCAAGCCAGCAACTGCTGCCACAATTACCAGGATCAAAAAAATCCGCCGCATTACCCTTCACTCCTGTTCCTCACTTCATAAACATTTATCCCGGCGCACAAATGCAGAAATGCCTCCGGCAATTCGATACTAAATCATACATTCTCATACATTTCGACTGTTAAACTGTCATTCCTGCAGAATAGCCAGCTAATGCATACCTGACAATATTAGTCATCCGGCGTATGCTTGAAACTAAATCTGACCGGCAGCTTCGGCATCATCCGACGTACCATGTTTACGGTCTTCTCATATTGGTTACGCAAATATTCAGCCATCGGATATACTTGTGCCGGATTGGCAGTCCAGCTGCCGGTGGCGCTGCGGCTAAAAGCCGCTGTTAACGAAAGCTTGCCATCCACCACTAATATGAAAAAGCGGTCCCGCCGCAATTGTCCGCCCTTGCGTCCACGACGCCGGTGTACATTTGGAAGGTTAACTTTCCCATCACCATAGGCAATGATTGAAAGGTGCACACCGGAGTCTGCCGCCCGCAACAGTTCTTCCTGCAGAGGTTCAATTTCTGAGAACCATGCCTGTAACAATATTTCTCGCTCCGCCTGGGCAATCATTGCCACTGCCCGGGCAAACACAGCTACATGACCTGACAGATTCCAGGAAGAAAAATCCTTGACGCTCTTGGTTTCAGCAAATTGAGCAACCAATGAATCCGCTAGCAGGGCCGCCTCCCTTTTCAACTGTGCAGACAACACCGGCACTGGAACCGGCACATATGTCGTCGCCTCACCCTCCAGGACGGTAACTGCGCCCTTGGCTACCAGTCGCTCCAATGTTTCGTATATTTTCGAGCTTGGTATACCTGCGCGCCGGGCAATCTCATATCCCCCTGCCGGGTTTTTTCCGCCAAGCAAAGCAAGGTAAGCCTTAGATTCATAGGGACTGAATCCCAGTCCTTGCAGTATATCGATCATCATTGTATCCATCGTTATAGCTCCTGCCAGGAAATATAATCGGTTGGGGGCCTTAATATGCTTTCCGGCCATGCATCTTGCCAGTTTTCCTGCTTGAGGGCATGGACAAATTCTTCTGGTAAGTCATCATAAAGTCCGGGATATTGCGCAATATAGAAGTCCTGCTCAGGGAGAAGTGTGCCTCTGACGCTGTCGAAGGGAACTACATAACGGGTACCGCCTCTGGGATCCAGACGCACCCATTGATCATTTAAGTAACATGCGCATAAACAATGCATCATCAACTTGTCCGCCGTGCGAGCACCTCTGATCCCCTGAAAGGCAAATCCGGTCGGTATTCCCACCGCACGGCATAAGGCAGCAAACAGTAACGCCTTTGCTGCACAAATACCTTCCCGCCGGTCTAATATTGCGGATGCCGGATAGGCAATTACCGGGCTAAAGCGGATTTCATCCCGAACAAAGTTGAAAAGCGCACGGGCCTTTTCTACCGATCCGCTGCAATTGGCAGTGAGCCGGGCGGCCCTTAGCCAAAGCGAGGGATGATTACAGTTGATGGATTCTGTGGCACGGAGATAATGTTGCAGCGCACTATCAAGCACATTGGTCACCTCCCCGGACAATACCATCATATAACATTTTGGGAAGCGTGGTCAATGAGCGCCAAAAAGGAGGGCTTACACAGCCCTCCTAACCCTCCTGTAAATGTCATTATCTGTGTACCGCGGTTGAGAAAAATCCCATTTCCTTAGGACCTGATCTGACATGAAATGTATTTGAACTCATGGTTGTAAAAACTCCACTGGGAGTCATACTGGTCTGGACATTGCCGCCATTGTTACCATTTCCGAAGAACGTCACCGACTGCGGCTGCACCGGTACTATGATTCCTGACTGTCCATTAAGTGTTTCAACAAAAATGCGCACTACGACTCTTTGGATCAAAGTGATGGGATCAATCAAATCAAAGTCCACGAACTCTATCACAGCATCGATTCGACAGGCAGAGCCAGCCACTGCGCCTGGTACATCCACAAAGCCTGCAAATCTGACATCTTCAGCCTGATGCGCCACTAATCCGTCTTCGCGAACAAAAAAGATTTGCTTGTGCAATACGCCCTGAAATATCACCTTGTCGGCAATTACCGTACAGGTGAGATCTCTTACCATCGCACGAATTTCATCTATTTTAACAGCCGGCTGTTCGAGCTCAACTGTGCTTTCAACCAAGACTTGAACGCTTGCTTCCGGCAAGTGCTTTCACCACCTTTAACAGCCATTCTAAGGCTCCATCTGTTCTATGATATTCGCCCCCAAAGGGCCACGCCTCAGGCGAAAGGCACATCCATGCAGGAAATACCATGCTTTTAGCAGAATGTTTTTCGAAAATATATGTTTAGGAGGATTATAATGAAAGCGTCAGTCAAGTGGGTTGAAGACTGGACTTTTATTGGACGTTCCCAATCCGGTCATTCGATTGTCTTAGGGGGGCGTCCAAGTCCTGAAGCTAAAGATGCCGGTGCCCCTTCGCCGATGGAACTGGTTCTGCTGGCATTGGGTGGATGTACTGCTATTGATGTAGTCAGCATTTTGGAGAAGAAACGCCAGCCAATTAAGGGGTTCGAGATAAATATTGACAGTGAGCGGGCCGAAGACTATCCGCGTGTCTTTTCGCACGTTGATTTGGAGTATGTCTTATATGGCGACCTTGATCCAAAAGCTGTTGAAGACGCTGTGCAGCTGTCCATGGAGAAATACTGCTCTGTTTCAGCAATGGTAGAGGCCAAAGCCAAGATTTCCTATCATATCCGCATTGAAAAGGAGCAAGAAGCCCAATAAAAAAACAGGGACAATCCCTGTTATTAAAAAATGGTCGGGGCGAGAGGATTTGAACCTCCGGCCTCTTGGTCCCGAACCAAGCGCTCTACCAAGCTGAGCCACGCCCCGACAAAATGCTACATATTGAGTTAAAGGAATTCCCGTTTTTAGACACAAATATAGTATAGCAAAAAGCCACATGTGTGTCAAAAGGTATCTATTAGTTTTTTCCCTTGATTTTACCTTGATCTGATTTTGCCATATTTTAATTTTAAAGGTTAGGCTGAATTGGAGAGATGAAAGGGGCAGTGCAGTGAACACGGTTAGTATATCAATGGCCTTTTTGGCCGGTTTGGCTTCTTTCTTTTCACCATGCGTCCTGCCGCTGGTGCCGGTTTACTTTGGAGTCCTTACCGGAACCTCGCTGACCGAGCTATTTGAGAATCCTGGTCAGGCCAAGTTACTGCCTCGTGCGATCGCTTTTGTGACTGGCTTCAGTGTCGTCTTTATCACCTTAGGAATGTCCGCCAGTCTGCTCGGAAGCCTCCTCTTGTCCTATCGCCGTTACCTGGAGATTGGCGCTGGCGTTTTGGCGATTATCTTCGGTTTGCACTTCACCGGGATTGTCCAGATACCTTTACTCAACAGACAGCATCATGCAGCCCAATCCTCACCAGCGCACACCGGTATCTGGCCATCCTTTTTGCTGGGCATGGCGTTTTCGCTGGGCTGGACTCCCTGCGTTGGTCCTGCTCTTGGTACCATTCTGGGAATGGCCAGTACTACTGGCACAGCACTGAGTGGTTTTTTGCTTTTAATCTGCTATTCTCTTGGTCTGGGTGTGCCTTTTATATTGGCAGCGGCATTTATCAGATACCTCTTCCCCAAATGGAGCAAAATTGCGCGCTATGCCCGGATTGCTCAGTTTGCTGGAGGCATTCTCATGATTATTGCCGGTCTGCTGCTAATAACCGGATACTTTACTCGCCTTTCCGGTCTCTTGGGAGGTTAATCTTTTACTTCAGCGGCGGCAAGGATTCAACCGTCATGCTGCCGAATAGCCTCATAACTGAATAAAATCCTTCGAGCTCAACGCCCTAAAGCAGCTGCGACGTGCGACTTTACGCATGTTGCGCAGATGACACCGGTTGCGCAGATGGCGCAGGTTACCCAGGTAGCCTTAGGTAGCCTCAGGTTGCCTCAGGCCGCCCGCAGATTGCCATGGGTCTGAGCCGCCAGGGTATATGCGGAAACGCCTATGCCTCCCTTTTGGAAAGAAGGTGATACTGAAGCTGCCTTGTAGATGCAGGTGATTTTGCAGATGCGGGACAAGCGTATTAACAATGCCTGCGAAACCAACGATGCCCGGTAATAAAATTTAAGGATTTAAGGAGATTTGATGCATGAATAGAAAGAAACTGGTTTTGCTTTCACTTTTAATGTTAGTCGTTGCAGCCGGCGCAGCCTTGAGTGTTCAGGCGAATGAACCGGCTATTAAAGATGTTATATTAGCAACCACTACAAGCACTCAGGACAGCGGATTGCTGGACGTGCTGATTCCCATTTTCGAGAAAGATACCGGCTATAAAGTTAAGACGATTGCCGTTGGAACCGGACAAGCTCTGGCTTTGGGGGAACGTGGTGAAGCGGACGTTTTACTGGTACACGCGCCTGACAGCGAAAAACCCCTGGTTGAATCGGGTGTCTGTATCAACCGCCAGCTGGTAATGCACAATGACTTCATTATTGTCGGTCCTGCGAAAGATCCTGCCAAAATTAAAGGCATGCGCTCGGCGGCCGAGGCATTTCGCAAAATCGCCGAAACCAAATCGCTTTTTGTCTCCAGAGGCGACAACTCCGGAACGCATAAAATGGAGCTCAATATCTGGAAGTCCCTCTCAATCACTCCTGCTTCTGCCTGGTATCAGGAAACCGGCTCCGGTATGGGTCAAACCCTGAATGTGGCTTCGTACAAACACGGTTATACCCTTACAGACCGCGCCACCTACCTGGCTCTGAAAAAGAATCTCGACCTGGACATTCTGGTGGAGGGCGATCGCATCCTTCTGAACATCTATCACGTCATGCAGGTCAACCCGGCGAAGTTCCCCAAGGTTAACGGCCCCGGTGGCGCCGCCTTTGTGAGTTTCATGGTCTCCAAGTCGACGCAGGAAATTATCGGAAAGTTCGGTCTTGATCAATTCGGACAGCCGCTGTTCTTCCCGGATGCAGGCAAAAAAGTCGAGGATCTATAAAGCACGATAAAAGCGCAGCAAAAGGGCGGTTCAGTGAACCGCCCTTCGTTTTGGAAAACCTAACATGTTTCCTGCCAAAGGTTTCCTGTCAAGGTCAGTCGTAACAACCCTGCCTGATTCCTTCGGCATTGACTGTGGAGTCATAGCCGCAATTCCGGCAACGAATATAAGCCGGCACAGTGCCTCCAACCAATTTGCCATAATCCAGGCAGTCCTTTTGACATACCGGACATTTGATAGGCTGCCGCGTGGATATAATGCGGTAACTTGGCAGTTTCATGGCATATTCAATCTTCTCAATAATGTCCTGCCATTTTTCTTGCTCAATAACAGCGAACACGTTCTCCCTCCGTGCAGATCCGAATTGCTGCTATTTTTGGAGTTGTTACTGATCCGGATACATCATGATACGCAATTATTTACCCAAATTGCTTTAGTCTTTTTTCTATTATTCTAACAAAATTCCTGCTAAAAACAGAAAAATCCGGTCCTGCCGGATTTTCCTTTTAAGCTCATTTGCTCGATTCAAAAACTATAATTTCTCAATGCTTTAAGTACCGCCTCTTCAATTGCTTCAGCCTTTAACTCATCTACTCTATCATCACTAATATGATAAATGTCGCCGAAGAAAAACTGACCCTTGACCGATTCAGATGCCTGTTGATTATATATAGTTCTAGAACCCTCCATCACAGTAACATCTACTGTGGCATCAGCAGTCGTACGTGTAATAGGTACTATTGGCCAAAGCCCGCAAAGTAAAAACCACCAGTTAAAATTCGATCTGGTCTTTATTTCAACAACATTTACTTTTACCACGGTACCTGCTCGACCAATTGATTGAGTTACCTCAGCCCCTTTTTTGCTAATTGCCTTCGCAATGGCATCGACATACTCATTGGGGGCTTGCACAGACACTTGGCGAGCAGCAAGAGCGGTATTTACAAACAATGTAAAAAGCATAACGACAAGTACAAAAACAGCAAGTTTTTTCATTCAATACCCTCCCTCAAAATGCACCAAATTGCAATCCGACTGTTGTCGCTCATGTAAGAAAAGTGCATGTCAGATGCCGGATATATTGAAATCATTCCAGAATGCTGAGCAAATTTCCTGCCAAAACCGAAATAATTCGCCTTTGCGTCTACAAATCTCTACCCCTGACAATGTCTTTCACTTTCATCAGACGGGTCAGGGTGCTGCGATCGTTTTCTTCAAGTTTCATGCTAATGAAGCGAATCGTCTCTTCAAGCTGAGGGATCAAGACAAACTCCAAAGCATTCACCCTACGTCTGGTCTTTTCAATTTCAGCCGCGATTAATTCAACCGCCTTTTCGACCTCCGCCAGTTCCAGCAATGGTCCGAATGAATCCAGCAGTAGCAAAATGGCCTGGTCCAACTCACTCGAAGTTTGAGCGAGACCATAAGGCAATCCCTTACCGGCTTCGACCGCCGAGGTAATTTCGAAAGACGGCACATCAAGTCCCATGCGCCTCTGAATCCCGGCTTCCAGGGTCAGTTTGTGTTTTGAATAAGCTATTGCCCCTGTCAGGAACTCAGGAGACATCTGCGCACGCGCCAACAGAAACCCTTTGAAAGCCTCCGAAAGGCTTTCTTCAACAGTTTCACGCAGGTGGCGGTTTTCCTCTACCAGCCCAAGAAACTGCTTCATCATTTCTTCCAGCTTATCCTTAAGCAGCTTATGGCCACGCCTGGCAACCTGCAGACGCTTTTTCAGTCTGCCAAGCTCCATGCGGGTGGGATTGACACGCAGTTCCAAAGACCGCCACCCCCTTTACTTTTCCTGCTTGGGAAGGTACTTTTCAATAAATTCATCGCGAATACGCTTGAGCTCGCCTTTAGGCAGTAAGGTCATCAAGCGCCAGCCCAGGTCAAGCGTTTCCGTAATAGTCCGATCGGTCGTTTCTCCCTGATTGACATACTGCTCTTCAAAGCGATCCGCGAACTGTGCAAATTGCTTATCCACATCCGACAAAGCTGCATCACCGAGAATAACTGCCAGCTCTTTGGCTTCTTTACCACGGGCATAAGCGGCAAATAGCTGATTCATCGTATCGGCATGATCCTCTCTGGTTTTACCCTTGCCGATACCCTTGTCCTTCAAACGTGACAGCGACGGTAACACGTCAATAGGCGGAAAAATTCCTTTGCGATGCAGTTCGCGTGACAATATAATCTGGCCTTCGGTAATATACCCGGTCAAGTCCGGAATCGGGTGTGTTTTATCATCCTCCGGCATTGACAGAATCGGAATCTGAGTAATGGAACCGCTGCGGCCTTTAATCCTTCCGGCACGCTCATATATGGTCGCCAGGTCCGTATAAAGATAACCGGGATACCCGCGGCGTCCGGGAACTTCTTTGCGGGCGGCTGAGACTTCACGCAGCGCTTCCGCGTAATTAGTCATATCCGTCAGGATTACCAGGACGTGCATATTCTGTTCGTAGGCCAAATACTCAGCTGCAGTCAGAGCCATTTTGGGAGTGGCAATGCGTTCGATCGCCGGATCATCGGCCAGATTCATAAAGAGCACCGCCCGGGCAATGGCGCCGGTTCTGCGGAAATCGTTGATAAAGTAATCTGCTTCTTCAAAGGTGATACCCATTGCTCCGAACACAACGGCAAACTTTTCATCCTTGCCAAGAACCTTGGCTTGACGGGCAATTTGGGCCGCCAGGCGGGCATGTGGCAGGCCTGAAGCAGAAAAGATCGGCAGTTTTTGTCCTCTGACCAGCGTGTTCAACCCGTCGATTGCCGAAACACCTGTCTGGATAAACTCCGAAGGGTAGTCGCGCGCCACCGGGTTGATGGGCGCCGAGTTAATATCCATACGTTTCTCGGGGATGATTTCCGGCCCGCCGTCGATTGGGCGTCCCAGGCCATCGAACACGCGTCCCAATATGTCCTGCGAAACGGCTAGCTCGATGGAACGGCCCAGAAAACGCACTTTGCAGTCATGCAGATTGATGCCAGATGAGCCTTCAAACAACTGCAGCAAAGCTACATCCTCATTAGCTTCCAAAACGCGGCCGCGGCGAACTGTTCCATCGCCAAGCCTGATCTCAGCCAGCTCGCCATATTTGACATCGGCGACTTTTTCGACCAGCATCAAGGGTCCGACAAGTTCACGAACGGTACTGTATTCTTTCAGCATCAGGCCACACCTCCTGTGGTGTTTGCCACTTCGGTACGCAAGTCTTTTTCAATTTGAGCGATGCGGTCCATTTCCGATTCGGGAATATATTTAGCCCTGGCAATACGCTCGCGGATCGGCATGGCAAAAATCTCTTTCAGCGGTCGCCCGGCGTTCAGCAGACTATGGGCTGCTTCTCTGTAAGCAAGCGTCAGCCGCAGCAAAAGGAGCTGCTTTTCAACAGAAGTATAGGTATCGACCTCGTGGAAGGCGTTCTGGTGCAAATAGTCTTCGCGCAAGGAGCGGGCGGTTTCCATCGTTATGCGGTCTTTCGGAGAAAGCGCATCCACACCTACCAAACGCACGATTTCCTCGAGCTCCGACTCTTCCTGCAGAATTTTCATAGCTTCGCGACGCAGAGTCACCCATTCTTCACTGCCCTGTTTACGGAAATGGTCATCCAGCATTTCGGTGTAGAGAGAATAGCTCAACAACCAGTTAATCGCCGGAAAATGCCTGCGATAAGCCAGGGTAGCATCCAGTCCCCAGAAAACTTTCACAATACGCAATGTATTTTGAGTAACAGGCTCGGAGAGGTCGCCACCTGGCGGTGAAACTGCCCCAATTGCAGTCAGGGAGCCGATCCGGTTCTGATCTTTACCAAGACATACTACTTTGCCGGCCCGCTCATAGAACTCCGCCAAACGTGATCCCAAATAGGCCGGATAGCCTTCCTCGCCGGGCATTTCTTCCAGACGTCCGGAGATTTCGCGCAGCGCCTCCGCCCAGCGGGAGGTGGAGTCGGCCATAATCGCCACGCTATAGCCCATGTCGCGGAAATATTCGGCAATGGTGATCCCGGTATAAATTGAGGCCTCACGGGCAGCAACCGGCATGTCCGAAGTGTTGGCCACCAGCACGGTGCGCTTCATCAGCGACTCGCCGGAGCGTGGGTCCTTAATCTCCGGGAATTCCATCAAAACGTCGGTCATTTCATTGCCGCGTTCACCGCAGCCTACATAAACAATAATATCGGCATCGGCCCACTTGGCCAGCTGGTGCTGAACAACCGTCTTGCCGCTGCCGAACGGACCCGGAATACAGGCGGTACCGCCTTTGGCAACCGGGAAAAATGTATCAATCACGCGCTGCCCGGTTGACATAATTTCCGAAGGAGCTTTCTTCTCCCTGTAGGGACGCCCCCGGCGCACCGGCCAGCGCTGCAGCATGGTAATGTCCTTTATTCCGGCGGCCGTCTTGATGCGGGCAATCGTCTCATCAACCGCAAAGTCGCCAGCCTTGATTTCTTCAATCGTGCCCTCCACGCCAGGCGGCACCATGATGCGATGCTCCACAACTACCGTTTCCTGCACAGTCCCGATAATATCACCGCCGGTGACTTGTTCTCCTTTTTGGACGGTCGGGACAAAATTCCACTTCTTTTCGCGGCTGATGCCAGGTGCCTGCACACCGCGGTTAATGCGATCGCCGGTTTTATCGCGAATAGCGTCCAGCGGACGCTGAATGCCGTCATAAATTGATTCAATCAAGCCAGGCCCCAGTTCGACACTGAGCGGGTTGCCTGTGGAGTATACCGGTTCGCCGGGTCCCAGTCCGGTTGTTTCCTCATAAACCTGAATCGAAGCGCGATCACCGCGTATTTCAATAATTTCGCCGATGAGCTTGCTTTCGCTCACCCGAACTACATCGTACATTTTGGCCCCGGGAATTCCCTCTGCTACCACCAGTGGTCCGGAAACCTTGATGATCCGTCCAGCGTTCATGTCCCTCACCGACCTTCTTTCCCAAATAGAATATCAGCACCCACTGCCTTTTCCACAATGCGCCTGATGCGTTCCGTTGCCAGCCCAACACTGCCATGCCGGCCCGGTATCAGCACAATGCTGGGCAGGGGCCGTGTGCTATATTCCTGTATAATTGGCAATATATTCCCGGCAGCAGTTTCAGTAATGAAAATAACAGCGTGCTTTCCTTCGCGAACAAGCCGGTGCAGGGTTTCAGCAGCTTCATCGGAGTCACTGACTGCATACGTTTGTACGCCCACCGCCTTGAAGCTCAGAATCACATCCTGTTCACCGATGATTGCCAGCTCATAAGTAGGCATGCTATAATCTCTCCCTTAAGATTTCGCGAGGGATACCGTTTAATTTGCCAACGATAATAATCCGGATTTTGCGGATCTCGTTTTCCTTAGCCAGCAAGTAGGCAAAAATGGGCTCCGGCCCAACAACCGCCGCCTGGCCGGCTTCTGCAATCAGCTGGCGCAAATAGCTGTTGGCAGCATTTTCGAAAGCTGCCGGCGATGTCAAGGCTTCTTTGCCGGCAAATAAATTCTTGTATCCGCGGAGCTCCAGAAAGCGCACCAGATTCTCGGCAAAGCGCGCCGCACTCTCGGCATTTTGATCATATAACTTCAGGAATTCATGAGTGGGAATGTTGCCGCCCTCTAATAATGCCGTTCTCAAAAAAACTACGCCGGTCGCCATGCGCTGGCAACGTGCCGTTGATAAGGCATTTGTTAAATCGATCAGCCCAATCCAGTAACGTTCCAGTACGTCCCACTTTTCTTTGCGAGCTGTTGCGGCCGCATACCGGTAGAAGGCGCCGTCCAAAGCCAGATCGACTTCCTGTGGGTCGCCGGATAGCATTGCCTGGCGGCCTTGTTCGATCCATGTTGCCAGATAATCTACAATTCCGGCTCCGTCGCTCGAACCAGCCCCGGCTCCACTAATCATGGCCTGCAGCCTCTGTGGCCCAAACACGCCTTCATCAACCAGACCTTCAGGAGTTGTTGCCGTCATCTCCGCTTTGAGCAATACCTTCAAATTGTGAAGATCATAACGCAAAAAGTATAAGACCGCTATTTTAGGTTCCGGAGACAGCATGGAACGCACCAGATCGTACACCCGGTGCCGTTCATAATCCAGTACTGCCTCATAATCATTTTGATTCTTAATTGCCGCAAACGCCTGGGCGTATTCAGTTTCTCCCAGTACACGCAGAACTTCTTCGGCATCCCGGGCTTCCAGCATACGCTCGAATTTACCGCTGTCCAGCAAACGGGTTTCGAGCACCCTAACCCGGCCTACGGCAAAGGCAAAGTCGTTTTCGCGCAACGAAACGCCCTCCCCCGTTTTACAGCCATCTGTGACTCATTTATTCAAAGAGTACTCTGGCCACTTCCGGTATCAAATCATTCTTAACTCCAAGCAGCATTGATTCGATCGAGCAATCAGCCTGGAAATGCTCCCCGATAATTATAAAACCGCCCTGAATACCAGATTCTACTGCTCCCAAACGTAACTGACCCAACAGACCCTTTGCCTTCAGTGCATTGTTGACCTCCGGCAAAATTTTTTCCAACAAAGCCTTGTCGGCAGCTGCCGGCCTGATTTCCTCTGCACCGGTTTCCACTGCCTTCAGGATACTGGCAGAAAACAGGGCTGACTTTTGATCCTGCGGCAAATTGCAAAGTCTATGCAGAGCGAGCGTGACCGCCTCATCAATAACCCGGCCTTTGGCGGAAAGGAGATCTCTTTTCCTGTCCAGTTCGGACGCGATCTCGATCCTACGCCGTATTTCAGCTGCTTCCTGATCACCATTCCGGACGATCTCACCGCGGCGTTCTTCCGATGCTTTTTTGGCTTCAGCAAGAATCTCCGCAGCGCGTTCTTCCGCTTCGGACCTTAAGCGTGCCGCTTCTGCTCTGGCTACATCAAGTATTCCTTTTTTCAGCGCGTTCAGATCGCCCATCAGCAACGCTCCTCACATTAAATGGCGTTAACCATCAAGTATGAAAAGATAAACGCCAAAATAGCATAGGTCTCAACAAGACCGGCAAAAATCATACCTTTTGTACCTTCTTCAGGCCGCTTGGCCACAATTCCAATACCGGCTGCCGAAACTCTGCCCTGCCAAATAGCCGAAAGCAATCCGACTATTCCAATTGGCAAACCGGATATCAGAAGGCGCAGGCCTATTTCAAGAGAGATCGGACTGCCGCCAATACGCCCCAAAATCAGCATGCCAATGACAAATCCGTAAATGCCCTGTGTTCCGGGAAGAGCTGTCAATAGCATCGTTTTTCCGAATTTGGTCGGATCCTCAGCCACAACACCGCATGCTACCTGACCTGCCAAGCCAACACCGCGAGCTGACCCATAGCCGGCCAGAGAAATTGAAAGAAACATCCCAAGATAGGCAAGAATCGAACCCCACTGCAATTCCATTAATGTTAAGCCTCCCTCTTAGATATGATGTTAGTGAACTTATATTGCTTTCTTAAAGGGCTGAATGGCCGCCCACCGCCTTCGAAGAACTTGCCGAAAAACTCCAGATACTGCAAACGGCTCGGATGCACATAAGCTGACAAGAGATTAAGCGCCATATTGAGCAGATGCCCAAATACAAAAACGATGGCAGCCAGTAAATAGCCCAATACCGAGTTTGGCAATGCGGCGAATTGTCTGACAAACTGGTTTACCACACTTCCCATTACCGAGCCGCCCAGAGCCAGCGCCATCAAACGCGAATAGGACAATATGTCGCCAAAGAAACCGATACTATTATAAATCTTATATAAGGCCGCCGGGATACCCAGTAATTTCTTGAACCCTTTTCTTTCGCTCATGGCTCCAATAATGACCAAGACTACGGAGGCAATTAACGCGTACGTTATTATATCACCATAAGCCCCCAGTCCGATAAAGTCTTTGGCCAGCATTAAAATTGCCATCAATAAGAACAAAGCATATGCGCCGTCTCTCAGCAGGGCGGCAATAATACCAGCCGTACGACTATACATAATGCCGCCGATGACCAGACCTACAAAGCTTTGAACGACACCTAATACAACAGAGAGTATTAGAAGCTGAATCGGTTGTTCCACCGGATTTATACCGAACAGCGGCTTAAATGGGATAATATCTCCGAAAAAGCCTCCCAGACCCAATCCCATAACAATTGTTGCCACACTGCCAGCCAGGAAAACAAGTGTCAGTTTCTTGCCCGAATTTGTCATTGGCAGGAATTTCAATAGCGCGAGACACAGGCATCCCAATAAGATTCCATAACCGGCATCCCCTAGTGCAAACCCGAAAAAGAGCAAGAAAAACGGAGCCATAATAGCAGTCGGATCCACTTCGTTGTATTGCGGGTTACTAAATGCCTGCAGTAACGATTCAAAAGGAGTGATAATCGGACGGTTTTCGAGAAAACTGGGCGGCTCTTCGCCTTCTACGGGTTCGCGGAACTCGAGATAATGAGGCAGCCCGCTTGCTTCCGCCTTATTACTGAACACTTCGGTGTCCTTGGTGCGAATCCAGCCTTCCAAATAAAAAGTTCTGCTGCCAGCGGCAAACTTGCTGGCTACAGAAAGTTTATAGCGTTCATTATAGTAATAATCATATGCCGCTTGCAGCTGCAAGCGTTTACCAGACAACTCTTCCACAGAGTGCATCAAGGATTGTTGTTCGGCGGCAATTTCTTTAAGCTGCCTTTGAAGCGAGTCGATTCTATCAGCCGCCAATTTCCCGTAGGGCGGAAGAGTCACCTGGGTAAAGCCAAACGGTGCCAACAATAAACTCAGTTCGGCAACATGTTCTGCCAATACAAATAAGGCCAGACGCACACTACGCTGATCCTGACTAACCCGGCGCAGTTCACAGCCGAATGATGCCGCCGCGACTGCGTCCTGAACTTCGCCAAAATGCCGTGCCTCAACTTCTCCCAATACCACACGCACAAGGCTTGTCCCTTTCAGATCCTGCTCACTCAAATCCAGTTCACTCCAGGGCAGGAGGTTTTGCAGATCCGAACGGACAGAAGCTTCCCGATTGGAGAGCTCAGCCAGCTTACCGCTCAATTCGGCAGCTTGATCGACAATTCTGGCCGCTTCATCGCGTGCATCGGCTAATTCCCCAAACTCGGTTTCGGTCAGAAAAGTTTTTACACCGGCAAACTGTTGAACCACAGTCGGCTTGACTGGAAAATAACGATCAATAAAAACGATCGTCTTGTCCAAGTCCCCAAGATGGCGATCAATTTCGGCCATTTGGCGTTCGAGCTCAAGAGCATTGATCTCTTCTTGTCCGAGCACAACCCCATCGTTCTCAGGCATATCAACTTCGATTGCCTGTGCTTCCTGCAGCGCTTTCAGCCAATATTCACGATCTTTTAGCAGCCCGGCCAGCTTGACCCGGTACATCCGCGCAACAGCCATCTTAACTCACAACCTTGTCCACAATTAGTTGTGCCGCTTTATCAAGCCGTTTTTTAGCCGACGCAATAATTTCCTCTGCCTCTTTCGAAGCGCGGGCAGCTTCTTGATTAGCGGCTTCCCTGGCTTCCTGCTCCGTGCGGGCGATTAAATCCTGCACGCCTCTTTTGGCCGATACTTCAGCTTGCTTTAGCAATGTAACGGCTTTCTGCCTGGCTTCTTTAATAATATTCTGTGCGTATTCACGGGCTTCTGCAACAATCCGCTCGGATTCAGCCTCTGCGGCCTGTACTTCATTAAGTACTTCCCGTACCACGATCCCACCCCCGGTGTACCATATACCTAATGTCAAATGACGCACAATTAAAATCAATTCTTCACAAATTCCAAAATACCTTCTTGATTTTCTCACACATTCAGCACAAGGCACAAGGGGACGGTTCTTCTGTGTCAATTGTATCCTAAACCCTATATGACACAGAAGAACCGTCCCCTTGTGTCCCTTTAGGATGTTCAAAGAAGGCCCTGCCGTATCTTTAAGCGGATCCCCGACTGTATCGCCTACGACAACTGCCATATGGCTGTTAGTACCTTTCCCGCCAGGCTCACACTCTATGTGTTTCTTGGCGTTGTCCCAGGAGCCCCCCGAATTAGCCATCATTTTAAACTGATAGCGCTGTGCGAACATTGGCATCGGTCGCCGCCAGCACCCCGATTAGCCCCGCTGCGGCAGAAAAAAATCCCCCTGACAAAGATGCAAAGGGGACCACAATCGGGCTACTGTACCCGTAGTTACTGTATGTTGTGGGTGTCTGACTATATGCCTAAGTCTTGCCCTCACCCGGTTATATTGCCCGAGCCTGAACTCGGACCATGCCCGGACCCTGGTACGTGCCCATGCCTGGGTTCGTGCTTAATGACGCCAATCTTATAGCCGCCATATACTCCAGTACCCAAAAACGCCATAAAGAAAAGCGCACTGACCGGAACGTCACTTACAGTCGAAATCAAGGCCGCGCCACCCAGCACAGCGCTAATCAAATAAAGGATCAATACGGTCTGGCGCTGCGACAGTCCCAGATCCAGCATTTTATGATGTAAATGTCCGCGATCCGCCGCCATTATGGGTTGTCTCGCCTTGACGCGCCGCACAATCGCCAATAAGGTATCGAAAAACGGCACTCCCAGCGCCAGCACCGGAATCACGAGCGTCACAGCAGTGGCGGCTTTGAGAGCTCCCTGTACTGAAATGACACCCAATATGTATCCGAGCAGCAGCGCTCCGCCATCCCCCATAAAAACCTTAGCCGGATAAAAATTAAATAGTAAAAATGCCAAAGTAGCGCCGACCAGGATGCTACACATAATGGCGGCCAAAACTTGTCCTTTCATAATGGCAATGAAAAACAATGTGCTGCCGGCGATCGCCGTGACTCCGCCTGCCAGTCCGTCCAAGCCATCGATCAGGTTGATCATGTTCATCATGGCAACCATCCAGAATATCGTTAGCGGTATCCCCAAACCGGCTCCAATCTCAGTAAACCCGCCCAAAGGATGCGAGATACATCGGATACGCACACCGAAGGCAACTACGATCAGTGCCACTACGATTTGTACGGCCAGTTTGACTGGGGCGCTCAGTCTGTATAAGTCATCCAAAAAACCGAGTACAAAAATGACGGTCGCGCCAAGAGCAATACCAATCTTGGCAGGACCGTCCGGAGCGCTGTACAAGAATACAGCGCCAAATGCCAGAAAAATGGCCAAACCTCCACTGCGGGGAGTTGTGTACCTGTTAATGTGTCTCCCACCCGGACGATCAACAGCGTTTAGGGCAAACCCAATTTGCCGCGCCACCGGAGTCAGCACTAAAGCAATCAAGAAAGCCGCAGCAGCCATTGCCATGTATTTGTAATATGCCATCTCTGTTTCACCCCTGTACGGTTCTATTGGGGATGAACCGCACTACTTCGATGCCAGCTTCCTGAAGAAGCTCAGCACTGAGCTGATCAGGATACTCATCCCGGTAGACTACCTTTGTGATACCGGCATTGATTAGCATCTTGGCACAGAGCACGCAGGGATGGTTGCTACAATATAGTGTGCTTCCGCCAAGTCCGACACCGTGCAAAGCGCCCTGTATAATGGCGTTCTGCTCGGCATGAATCGCCCGGCAAAGCTCGTGACGCTCGCCTGATGGAATATGACGCTGTTCCCTAAGACACCCGACTTCGGAACAATGCTTGACGCCCGCAGGCGCACCATTATATCCGGTCGTCAGAATACGCTTATCCCTGACGATGACTGCGCCGATTTGACGACGCAGGCAGGTGGACCGCTTGGCTACGACTTCGGTGAGTTCCATAAAATAGTCATCCCAGGAAGGACGGGTCATCGCGTCATCACCAAAACCTCTCAGATCAGAATTAAATCGTCCTATTTTGTTCCAAATAGCCGATCGCCGGCATCGCCCAATCCGGGGATGATATAACCATGCGAATTAAGATGATCATCGATCGCGGCGGTGTAAATGTCAATTTCCGGATGTTCGCTCTGTACCCTCTTAATTCCTTCTGGAGCAGCAATCAGGCACATGAATTTAATGCTACGTGCCCCACGCTCTTTAAGAAAGCGGATACTGGCCACAGCAGAACCGCCTGTCGCAAGCATTGGATCGACCAGAATCAAATCACGCTCCGTCAGATCAGACGGCAGCTTACAATAATACTCTACTGGCTGCAGAGTTTCCGGATCGCGGTAGACTCCGATATGCCCAACCTTTGCTACCGGTATCAGCCGCAGAATCCCGGAAGTCATCCCAAGGCCGGCGCGCAAGATAGGGATGATCCCAATCTTCCTGCCAGACAAAACTTTGGTTTTGGCCATGGCGACTGGTGTCTCAACCTCAGTTTCTTCCAAAGGCATGTCCCTGGTAACCTCGTAAGCCATTAAGGAAGCGACTTCCTCAATCAACTCCCGAAAATCTTTGGGACTGGTGTTTTTGTCCCGAATAAAGGTCAGCTTATGTTGAATTAGCGGATGATCGATTACATGAACGGCCAATACACATTCCTCCTAAATGTAGCCTAGTGATACACGCCGCTGCCGCTACCCCACTTCTTTTTACGCTAGCACCGATTTTTGTCCAGCTGACATATCTGTTCAACACGTCTGGTGTGACGTCCGCCTTCGAAATCGGTCTTTAAAAAGATGTCCACGATATCGAGTGCCAGCCCGGCACCGATCACGCGCGCACCTAGTGTCAGCACATTGGCATCATTATGCATGCGCGTCATCCTGGCCGAAAAAGTATCGTGGCACAACGCTGCCCGAATCCCACTGACTTTATTGGCGGAAATGGATACGCCAATGCCGGTGCCGCAAACCAGAATGCCAAATCTAAATTGCCCGTTGGCTACTGCCCCGGCCACTGTCTGCGCAATCAGCGGGTAATCGCATGACTCTTGCGAATGAGTCCCAAAATCCTCAAATTCGATGCCAGATTTACTCAAATGAGACTTGATCTCTTCCTTTAAGATAAAACCGGCGTGATCGCTTCCGATCGCCACACGCACAATAAGCACCACCCTTTTTAGTCTTGATCAGGCTGTTGAGTCGGGTCATCCAACTGATCCGGCGCCACTTCTGCATCCCTTGCTGCCTGTTCCGGCGCAGTCTGCTCTTGTGTAGTCTGTTCATTCATAGTCTGTTCACCAGTAGACTGTTCCTTTCGCGTCTGTTCCGGCGCAGTCTGCTCTGGCGCAGATTGCTCCGGCGCCTGCTTTTTCTCGGCCGATGCCTGATCGTCCAAGAATTGCAGTACAAAATCAAGATGCTCAGAAATGGAGTCGGCGCATTCCTCATATTCGGCAAGATCGCCGCCGTAAGGGTCGGCAATATCGGGCGGACTACCCAGCAATTGATTCAACTGCTTAATATTTACGCCTATTTCCGTTATGAGCTGGCCAGAAATGCGACGCAACTCGGCCTCAACCTTGATTAGTTCGTTGCGCAAAGCTTCACGCCTGGCCTCCAACTCCCTAATCTGCTTCAGCGGCTCCAGTCCCATTAGTTTCCGGGCTGCTTCACGAATCTCCGTGCGGAAACTGTCCGCCTCCTCCGGTTCAGCTTTCGTTAGGGCCGTCAACTCTGCCAGAGTATAGACTTTGCTCAGCGCTTCAGGAACGAGCGCTAAAACAGCTTTCTTATGGTTACGGGTCATGGTAATCACAAGATCGGCATTGATTATGTCGGAAGCCTCAAGTAACTTTGACTGATGCCCCGATAAATCGAGATTTCTGTTTTTCATGGCTGCAATGGCATTCTCAGAAGCCGGTCCTCCTAAAAAAGCGGAAACTCCAGCTGAAGACACAACAATGTCCTTTGCCCATGATGCAGAATGCTTGGCCAGCTTACTGCGCAGCAGAGCTTCCGCCATCGGGCTTCGGCAAGTGTTTCCACTACATACAATCAGAATTCTTCTGATCATTTTCTGCGAACCTCCTGCCAAACAAATAACGCCTAGTGCCCCGTTGGAGTAATCGGTAATGCCTAAGCAATCAACATGGCCAAACTAATCGGCTTGATCTTATGATCCATTTGGATAATTTTCCGCTTTACTCCCCTTTTTTCCTGCCCGCTTTTTGGGCGAATCCCAATTTCACATTCAAATTGCTCTGGTAAATTGCTCTGACAAATTGCTCTGGCTTCCTTAACGAGCACGTATGATGTCTCCGCCGGAAGCTTTCCATAGACGGTTCATGACGGCATATCCCAGGCCAGCTTGTTCTGTGCATTCCGCCAGAATAATATTGGCTCCGCTGTCATCCAATTCCCTGAGGGCGGCAAACAAATGCTGCGCTGCTTCCTGAGGCCGTTCCCGCTCTCCCAGGACAATCACAATATCAGCTTTATATTGGGCGGCGTTCTCTTTGCTGGCCAGCACCGCCACCTTGCTTCTGCGCGCCTGCCAGGAAGCAATTTCCTTACGAATGGCAGCTGCTACCTTGTCCACTTCGCCGACTACAAGCAGCAGCTTGGCTTTCGGGGCGTAATGACGGTATTTCATTCCCGGGGCGCGAGGTACTCCTTCAGTTTCGGCAATCTCCAGTCCGGGAACAATTAAATCAGGAAGATACTTAAGCAGCTCTTCAACAGGAGTCCCTCCCGGCCTTAATATCACTGGAACCGGTCCGGCCAAATCCAATACGGTTGATTCCACGCCGACTTCGCACGAACCCCCATCCAGAATTAGATCGATCTTTCCGGCCAGATCATGATAAACATGCTCTGCACTGGTAGGGCTGGGGCTGCCGGAAACATTGGCACTCGGGGCGGCTACTGGCACGCCGGCTGTGCGGATCATCTCCCGCGCATATTCATTGGCAGGCAGCCTGATTCCGACTGTATCAAGCCCTGCGGTGACAACCTTTGGTACAGCTGAACTCACCGGCAACACCATCGTGAGCGGACCGGGCCAGAACTTCTCGGCCAATAGCCGGGCAATCTCCGGAAAACTGCTCACCAGCGGCAGTGCTTCTTCCCATTTACTAATATGTACAATGAGTGGATTATCTGCGGGACGGCCTTTCGCTGCAAAAATTGACTTAACGGCCTTCTCATTAAGCGCGTTCGCGCCAAGGCCGTAAACCGTTTCGGTCGGAAATGCCACCAATCCGCCATTTTGCAGGATGGTGGCGGCTTTGGAGATGGCATCCCCGCGGCTATGTGGATCCTTTACATCGAGGACCAGTGTGGTTGTGCTGCCTTTATCGATCCTATTATCTAATTCATCATGCTTCATGATGCTCTCCTCCCCACGCCCATCCTCTGGCTATCGCATCAATAATACCACAATACTACGTTTTAATACTTATTCTTTACCAATTTGCGCCGTCCTGCATGATATCATTCGGGTTTGCGGATAAACTAACAAGGAAGGCGCGTAGCGCTGTGATCGCTTTCCCACTGCTCATAAATGCGCCTGATTGTGGTTTCCACGTCCGGATCCTGCAAACTGATATCAGCCCACTTGTATTTGCGCGACAGGTCTTCAATAAGCGGTGCCACACCATTTCCGTTGGAATGGAACGCATAGGTTACTTTCCGTCCTTCCTTGGCGATGATCCTGGCACCTGCAATACTCTGATCATCGTATTCCTCCGCAAAATCCACTACTAACCTGCGTTCTCCGCCAAAGCGGCTGACCAGTTCCGCCAGGGCACCGTCGAAAAGCACTTTTCCGTGATCGATCATCATAACTCGGCGGCAGAGTTTAGCTACGTCACCCAGATCATGCGTTGTCAGGATGACGGTGGTCTTCTTCTCACAGTTAATGGTGGCAATAAACTGGCGAATGCGCTCTTTGGCCAGCACATCCAGCCCGATGGTCGGTTCATCCAAAAAGACAATCTCAGGATCATGCAAAAAGGCTGCTGCCAGGTCGGCGCGCATTCTCTGTCCCAGTGACAGACTGCGCACCGGAGTGTTCAGGAATTCGGACAGCCCTAAAAGGTCCGTAAACATTTCCAAATTGCGACGGTATTGCTGTTGCGGAATTTTATAGATAGTCCTCAGTAAATCCATTGTTTCAATGACTGGCAGGTCCCACCATAAGGTGGTGCGCTGTCCGAAAACCACTCCCATCCGCCGGGCATGTTTTACACGCTCGCGCCATGGGACAATACCGCCAATCGTAAGCTCTCCGGATGTAGGCACCAGAATGCCGGTCAGCATTTTGATAGTCGTGGATTTACCAGCCCCATTGGGCCCCAGGTAGCCCACCAACTCACCGGCAGCGATGCGGAAGCTAATCTGATCCACCGCCCGTACAATAGTGTGGCTGGTACTGAACATGTTGCGAACCGCTCCGAAAAAGCCGCGGCGGTGCTGATAGATTTTGTACTCCTTGACCAGTTCTTTGGCGACAATCAATTTTTCAATGCCTCCCCATTGCGCAATAATCGTCCACTATTAGAGCGTTAGGGTGTTAGGATCCGGTGCTCTGGTAATGCCGGACTCCATAATCCCAAAATCGGCGTGCCAATAGAAATGCGCCCACTCCAAACAACGGAGAAAACCAGGCGATCCATGGCGGCACCCCGGCCGCAGTCAGCGGTTTACCCATAATTGCTGCCACGGGAATGTAGTTGATAAACGCCATTGGCAGAATGTATGTGAAAAACCGTCTTAACACTGGATGGAATATGTCGAGCGGATGGCTAAGTACTTCATTGCCTCCGTTAGTGATGATACTGAATACTTCCAGACTTTCTACGGTCCAGATTGCAACTGTCGCCTGCACGATAAAAATTGCCAAATAGAATAAAGCCCCACCTGCGATTACTGGCAGCAGGAGTGCGGCCATGCCAAACACGGTTTTCCATGCAAAAACCCGGGGCAATGCCACTGCTATAACCATCAACCCCTGGGTGAGCCTTCCGAATCGACGCAGTACAAACTCACTGGTCATCACCTGAAAAAAATGTCCCAACGGGCGCACCAGCACCTGATCAAACCCACCCTGTCGGATCATTTGCGGGAAAAGGTCAAACCCGCCACCGATCAGTTCCGCCAGGGCAAAAGAGGTATTGGTCATCCCAAGCAAGAGCGCCGTTTCCGCCAGATTCCATCCTTTGAGCGCTGGTGTATGCGTGAAAAGAATTATTGTGGCTGCCAGATCGATAAATGCATAGCAAAAATTAGCCAGCACTTCAAGCAAGAATGATGTGCGATACTGCATTTGGCTGCGTATTCTGGCACCAATCAAGGTAAAATACAATCTAACCACCCTGGATCACCACTTTTTTAGCTCCGGCGCGTAAAATGAGCCGCGCCGTAATGAGCATAGCAATCGTCCAAAACAACTGTCTGCCCAAGAGCAGAAATACTTCTTCTGTTCCTGCCGGTCTATCGAGCAATATCGCCAACGGTATATCCAGTATTGCTGAGAAAGGTGTCAGACTCACTACCTGCTGCAACCATTCTGGAAAGAGACTGACCGGAATCGTGAAACCCATCAGAAACTCACTGATGGCGTTGGCCATGATAGCAATTCCTCTGGCATCCAATACCCAAAATCCGATTGCGTTATAGATCATGCGCCAGGAAAAGCTGATATTCAGTGCCATGCTCATGCTGATTAGGAACGCTAATCCCTTTAAAGCACTTAATTTCAGTTGTATTTTGAAAACCACCAGAAAAAGCAGCATTATGGGCAAACCCCGGGCGATCAGCTGGTAGGCCGCCTGGCCGCAATCACGTGCATACCACATGCTATAAAAATCAATCGGCTTGCAGAAATCCGAAATTGCTTCGCCACTCTTAATGGCGCGCAGTAAATCCCACCCTCCGTATATCTTCAGGGGAGCAATTATGGCCTGCGTAAATCCCGCATAGATTATGATGCCGTCATGATCAAGTCCTCCTATCTCTTTTCCAGATCCCAAGACTGCCAATAACAGATAAATTCTAAAGAATCCCCAGCAAATATTGGTGGCCATGCCAGCCAAATTAGCAGCCCGATAGACTATTTGTCGTTTAAAGGCGATCTCCGCCAACTTCCAATAGGCGCTGAACAACCTTGCGTCACCTCCCAACCTGTAGCGTAGAGCTGATTAGGCAAGTCATCGTCATTATCGAAGATCGGTTAAGCAAATACTATGCCGTTGTTGAAGGAGCGCTTTGGCGCAAGTTTGTTTTGAATGTAACAAGTGTGCATTAAACGTAAAATGTAATAAGATAAGCGGCATATGCGGCGAACGCCAGCATCAAACACAAAGAACGGCGGGATCCTTATCCCACCGTTCTTTAACCGCTTGGCACCCCCGGGGGGTTACCGGTCTTGCTCGGCCTCTTCTTCATTATCGATTTCAGCGCTGACTACTTCGGAGTCATTATCTTCAACGTTGGCTTCTTGGTTATTACCGCCTTCGGCTTCGGTTTCATCTGTGCGTTCTTCTTCTGAACAGTTTTCGGCTGCGCCGCTTTCCTCTGAACGATCATAGTCAACGATGTATTCTTCTGTAATGAGATCATCCTTAGTTATGTTTTTCTGAAGGTGGTCTTCATCGGCATGGTCGTCTTCGACGCTTTCTTGAGTCTCTGTAGTGCTATCCTGGGCTTTTTCATCTTTTGGCTCATTCAAGTTATCTGCT
>JBMNNY010000098.1:0-8254 GCA_050942765.1 Bacillota bacterium
CAAGAATCCAGGCGTCATGCATGCTTGCGGTCATGATGCGCATATGACCTGTCTAATCGGAGCAATGCGGATTTTGGCACAACATCGGGATTGCTGGCATGGCACAGTCAAAGCCATCTTCCAGCCAGCTGAGGAAATCGTGGCCGGGGCAAGAGATATGATTCGGGAAGGGGTCATGGAAAATCCCAAAGTGGATTGGATCTTCGGCCTGCACGTACAGCCGGATCTGGAAGCAGGCAGAGTCGGCGTAAAGGAAGGGCCGCTTATGGCAGCTGCAGATGTCTTTTCCATCAAGATCAAGGGCCGCGGAGGCCACGGCGCTTACCCCCATCTGATACGTGATCCGATTATGGGAGCAGCCGCGGTGATTATGAACCTGCAGACGCTGGTCAGTCGCAATCGTAATCCTCTGGAACCGGGCGTGCTTTCAATCGGTACAATTCATGGAGGCACACAGGATAATATTATTCCGGAAGAAGTCGAATTAACCGGTTCGGTGCGCACTTATGACAACAGACTACGCGCCGACATGGAGTCCTGGATCGAGCGCATCGTCAATGGGACGGTGGCGGCGCTGGACCTTTCCGCAGAAATTCGTTATATGCGGGGCGTGACCCCGGTGATCAACCATCCTGAAGCAGCCCGTATTGCCGGAAACGCTGTTCGCAATGCGATTGGAGCCAAAGCTTTTGCGGTTGCTAATCCGGTCATGGGCAGTGAGGACTTTGCGCTCTGGCTCGAAAAGGCCCCCGGATGTTTTCTGTGGCTGGGAATAAGAAATGAAGCCAAAGGAATAGTCGAACCATGGCACAGCCCCCGTTTTGACCTTGATGAGCAGGCTCTGTCCATCGGAGCATCCGTATTGGCGCAGTGTGTCGCGGAAGCCTGTAGTTATCAGGCAAAGTTGAAAGAGTATGGGAGGTCAAGTGGATGAAAAGAAACAAAATGATGCGTTTGCTATTCTTAGTGGCAGCGTTAACAGTCTTGGTGGCAAGCGGACTATTGTGCGGCTGCGAGAAAGAGGATATAGCAGCGGGGTCAGGGCAGCCGGTGGCGGGATCGGCGGAACAGGACGGGCAGCCAGGTCAGCAGGCGCAGGCGCTGCCGTCGAAACCGTCGCAGCAACTTGGTACGGAGGAGGGACTGGCTGTTAAAGTGGATTATGAGATCGTCTCCTATGATGCTATACCGGACAATATCAAGGCGCTAGTCGATGAACACAAGAAAGAACCGCTTGTGACAATCGTGGATGCCAATAACAGCAAGTACGTCTTTATCGCTATAGGTGCCAGGCCAACCGGAGGTTACAGCGTAGTAATCAAGAGCGTAACCGAGTGCAATGGAATCGTAACGGTGGTCTATGGCGAGCAGAAACCGGAAAAGGGTGCCATGGTGACCCAGGCCTTTACCTATCCGTGGATTATCATCAAAATTGATACCACTCTGCCGGTTAAAGTCGTTGCGGAATAGAGGCATTGCTAATCACGCCAAAAGCGGATACTGAAGAGCGACAGCAGCGTCAGAATCTCCAGCCTGCCAGCCAGCATCAGAAAGCACAGTGCCCATTTGGCAATCGCATGTAAACCGCTGAAATTCGAATATGGCCCAATTGATGCTAAACCGGGGCCATTATTGCCTATGGCGGTGGCAGCAGCGGAAACGGAAGTGACGAAATCCTGCCCGGTAGCCATAACCACTAAAGCGCCCGCCGCAAATAGGCAGATATACATAAAGAAAAAGGCCAGAATTTCATGCATGACCGTATCGGATATCACGGTGTCTCCCAGCTTGGTCTGTAATACGCGTCTGGGACTGACTGCCTTCTGGACTTGCCGCCGGAAGTATTTGAACAATAGCAGAATGCGGGCCACTTTAATGGACCCGGCCGTTGATCCAGTTGAGGCGCCAATAAACATCAGGACAATCAGCACTCCCTTAGCCAGCGCAGGCCACAGGTCAAAATTGGTGCTGGAAAACCCGGTTGTTGTTATAATAGCGGCGACCTGAAAAACTGACTGCCTGAGAGATTCACAAATAGGTAAGTTCATAGCCGTAATCAGCGAGATTGCAATTATAACAATCGCCACCAAAACAATGGCAAAATAGCCTTTGGTCTCCGTATCCGCGAACAGCGGCCGTAGCGATTTCTTTTGAACTACCCGGTAGAAAAGAGCGAAGTTCATCCCACAAAGGAGCATGAAGAAAACAACGATGGCTTCGATCACCGGGCTATAATAGGCCTCAATGCTGATGTTCCGGGCGGAAAACCCGCCGGTTGACACAGTGGTTAAGGAATGAACGATGCTTTCAAATAGTGGCATACCGGCGATGCTGAGCGTAATAATCATTACGGCGGTTATGACAGAGTAAATCAACCACAGCATCCCGGCGCTCTTGCCCAAGCGCGGGAGAATGCGTTCCGTAATATGCCCGGGGACTTCCGCCATGAACAATGTGGTGCCGGTTTTGGAAAAGGGAAAGAGGGCCAGTGAAAGGACGATAATACCCATTCCGCCCAGCCATTGAGTTATTGCGCGCCATAGGAGAATGCTGCGTGGGACAGCTTCCACAGCCGGGATCACTGTGGAACCAGTCGTGGTAAAGCCGGACATGACTTCAAAGAAAGCATCCGTGTAAGTAGGCACTGTACCTGATAAAACCAGCGGTAATGCTCCCAAAGCCGTGGCCGCAATCCACCCCAGACTGACAACGGCAAAACCTTCTTTGCGTCCCGGGGAGCCGGAGCTTTTCAGCATGGACAGAAGCACACCCAGCAGCAGGGTGATCAACACGGACAACCAAAATGCGAAGCGGTCTGAGCCTCTGTCACCGATCGCCAGAAGCAGAGGGAAACACATGGCCAGTGCGATAATGATCATGAGCTTACCGATCGTCTGCGCCACTAATCTGTAATTCATTGTTTCGCCTCCGCCTTATCATCATCATCCTCAGGACCAGCAAAGTACCGCTGAACTGCCGGAATGGCCTGCCGCAATGCGAAGACAATAACATGATCACCAGGATAGATGATCGTGTTGCCGCGGGGGACAATCAATTCATCATTGTGTACGACTGCGCCAATGACCATCTCCCTTGGCATGGCGAGATCCTTTAGCGGGGCGATAGTTATCGGCGAATTTTTATCAGCAATTAGTTCAATCACTTCAGCATCACCGGTATCAAGCACATTAATCGAAACAACGTTGGTGCCTCGTACCAGCTTAAGCACGGTATTGGCGGTTAAGAGACGCGGTGTGATCGTGGCGGTAATACCGATGGTTTCAGCGAGCGGAATATAATCTTCGCGCCCGATCTCGCAGATAATTTCATGAGCACCCAGTTTATTGGCGAGCAGACAAGCAACCAGATTGGCGTTTTCCGCGCCTAGCAGGGAGATAAAAATATCTCCGGAACCCACCTTTTCTTCCTGCAGAATCTCTATTTTAGTAGGATCCGCATTTATAAAGCTACATTTCGGATACGTCTGTGCCAATGTGCGCAGCAACTTGGTATCAGAATCGATCACTTTGATATCGGGAACATTCTTTTTATCATGCAACAGGCGCAGCAGGTATTGCGTGATCAGACTGCTCCCGGCAATCAAAATGCGCCGCGGTGAAGGCATTTTTTTCTTCATCAGGTCATTCAGGTTATGAAACCCGGCGGTCTGCCCCAGGACAAAGATCTTGTCCTTCGCGAGCAGCCTGGTATTACCATTTGGGATAATGGCCTCACCATTCCGGATGAGTGCCACGACAGTCAATTTGTTCAGATTAAGCTCGGAAATGGTCTTGCCGACAATATCAAGCCGCTCTTCGACCTTGAGGCCGATCAAACTTAACTTGCCATCCCAGAAATACTCCATATCAGTGGCCATCGGAGCTTCGATAAGGCGAAAAATCTCCTGAGCAGCCAAATGCTCCGGGTTAATGAACATGTCAATACCATACTCGCCATAAGAAAGCATCAGCGGATGTGGGGAAGTATAGTCCGCATTCCTAACGCGGGCAACAGTTTTGGGTACGCCACAGTGCTTGGCGATCATGCAGGCAATCATATTCAGTTCGTCATTTTCGGTGACCGCAATCAGGACATCGACAGAGCGAATGCCGATTTCCTCCAGAAGTTTGGCGCTAGCGCCATTGCCGACCACGGTCATGACATCCTGTCGATCCGCGACGGAGCTTAGTACCTCGGGGTTTTTGTCGATCACAATGACATCATGCTGTTCTTCTGATAATGACTTGGAAACATTAAAGCCTACTTTGCCGGCGCCGATTACAACGATTTTCATTTTCTCCTCCCGGCTTCGCCCTATTCATAGTACGGATGGGCTAAGTACGGATGGGCTAAGCCTGTTCGATGCTAATGCTTTAATGTGCGAAATCCAATCAAGTGTGTCAAATCTCATTAAAAATTAATTATAATCCCAAACTTGGCACCTGACAAGATAGCGGGCGCCCACAGAAAAAACGCATTTGCTTTCTGGAATAGCCAACGAAATTGCGGTATGATTGTTTCGTAAGTGTTTTTTCCATAGATCCAAAGAAGGAAACGCCCCGGCGTTCCAGAATAACGGACGGCGGCATGTCAAGAAAACAGGAGGATTTTTTCTTTATGGCAACTGATCTTACCAAGGGTAGTATTACCAAAAACCTGCTGCGCATGGCAGTCCCGTCCATGATCGGTTTTAGTGCGCAGATGCTCTATGATTTGGTTGATATTTTCTGGCTTGGCCAGTTATCTAGCAATGCTGTTGCCGGTGTGACTGTATTCACGACAGTTTTCTGGCTTTTCGAGGCTTTGAATGAGGTTATTGGGTCCAGTTCAATATCACTAATTGCACAGGCCTATGGTAAGAAAGACATTGAACGCACCAATCTGGCGATTGAGCAAACGATTACCTTTAAGTTCGTGGCAGCCTCCATTGCTGCGATCGTGCTCGTTTTCTTTCTCAAACCTCTAATGAGCATCTTTATTAAAGGCGATACAGCTGTACTAGGATTAGAATATGGTTATTTACGCATTTTCTTCTTACCGATTATGTTTTCCTCCTATTCCGTGAATACTGCTTTACGTTGCATTGGAGATGCCCGTTCCGTAATGAAGATCATGATTTTGGCAAGTGTACTTAATGTGGTGCTCGATCCAATCCTGATGTTTGAGACGATTCCCTGGGTCAAGCTGCCAGGATTGAACATGGGAGCCTTCGGGGCAGCTTTGGCGACCATTATTTCGCAGACGGTTTCCTTCATTATAGGCTTTTATTATATCTTTAGCGGCAAAAAGGGAATCAAACCTTCTCTAAAGGGCCTGTTTCGCCTGGATAAGGAAATGTCCAAGAAGCTGCTGACCATCGGGCTGCCTAATGGCCTGGAGACTTTTCTTCGTAACGTGTCCGGCTTTATTGTGCTCTTGTTTGTTGCGATGTTTGGCGAATCCGCTATTACCGGAGTCGGGGTCGCCAACAAACTTGGAGGATTTGCAATTATGCCCCTGGTAGGCTTGTCAATGGGCGGTTCGGCCATGGTAGGTCAATCCCTGGGAGCGGGAGAAGTGGAACGCGCAGATAGAGCCAGCAAGGTAACAGGTTATATTGGAATGGCCGCCATGATATTGGCGACCGCTGTGGCATTCTTATATGGCGAACAGATTATGGGGATTTTCACGGATGATGCGCTGGCGATCACCTATGGTGCCCAGATGCTGCGCTTTGTTTCCGTCGGGCTGATCTTTGTCGGATATGGATTTGGTCTGGGAACGGCCTTCTCCGGGTCGGGCTATAATATGCCGCTGATGCTTTCAAGTATTGTTGGCCAGTGGGTAGTGCAAATTCCGGTACTGCTAATCACAATACTTTGGCTGAAACTGCCGATTCACTGGATTTGGCTGTCGTACGTATTTTCGGATGTGGCAATTACGCTGGTGAAGCTGGTTTTCTATCAGGATGGAAAATGGCGTTATCGCCGCGTACATGCTTAATCTTAATAGTACATGCTTAATAATCTGGCATAGAACCGGGGTTTGAGATTTTGGATTAGTATTGCCATATTACTAAAGTTATGGGGCTTACCAAGCGGCTGCCTGCAGAAGGCGGCCGCTTTTTTGATGCAATCGAATCGGCATGAGTCGGTATGAGTAGGCATGAGGCATGTGACGCACTTTTTTGTGGTTATTATCAATCGGCATTTTTCCCGATTTTACTGTGCGGTAGCGCGCAGGATGCGGGTAACAGGATAGGCTATAGGCCGCATACAATGTTCAGTAAAGTGACATGGGTCTGGCAACGAAATGGGAAGCCGAGCCGGACCCGGTTCAGTAAAGTGTAAAGTGACCTGCAGGGAGGTCATCAATGTGAGTGTCTTTTCGCGGCCGCGCTGCAGCTTGGAATTGCTGCCAGTAGGGTGTTTTGGCCGTGTTCTTAAAATAATGGGCGAAGGTATTAATGCTCGCCGACTAATGGATCTGGGACTAATTCCCGGAACAATTGTAGAGTCAATCCGCCGCAGTCCCTCGGGAGACCCGACGGCCTATGGCATCCGCGGGGCGGTAATTGCCCTCCGGGCTGAGGAATCACATTTGGTCTTGGTGGAAATCGAATCACAATAATGCGAGATGACAGGCAGCTAAGTAGAGTCGTGTCAGTCTGGCAGCTGGCAAACGTAATGGTTGCCAAATATGCAGAAAACCAATAACAACTTGGTAAAGAGGTAGCGACTATGGATTATGTGATTGCTCTGGCCGGAAATCCGAACACCGGAAAAAGCACCGTTTTTAACGCTCTGACCGGCATGAACCAGCACACTGGTAATTGGCCGGGTAAAACCGTGGCACAAGCAACAGGCAGCTATGTTCATAATCATAAAAAATACACCCTGGTAGACTTGCCGGGGACTTATTCATTGCTGGCGGCGTCAGTGGAGGAGCAAATTGCGCGCGATTTTTTGTTGTTCAATGACCCGCAGGCCACGATCGTCGTGGTCGATGCCACCTGCCTGGAACGTAATCTTAATTTGGTTTTGCAGATACTCGAAATTACCGGCCGGGTGGTTGTCTGTGTCAATTTGATGGATGAAGCTTCGCGCAAAGGATTGATGTTGAACACAGCCATACTGGAGCGGGAGCTGGGTGTGCCGGTCATTCCAACGGTGGCGCGCCGCGGACGGGGTCTGGAAGAGCTGAAGGAGGCAGTAGCCGCTATAGCCGATGGGCAGATACAAACCAACCCCTGCCGGATCAAATATCCTCAGACGATCGAGCAGGCGGTTGCCATCTTATCCGAAAAGCTGCAACCGTTGCTGAAAAATGCCTTAAAGCGGCGCTGGGCGGCGCTAAGGCTGCTGGATGGGGATGATACTGTACTTGCAGCGCTCGCGGACTACCTTGTTAACAATAACAGGGAGGAAGGGACAGTGACAGTATGAACGATTCCTCAAAAAGTGTGACTGTGACACGTGTATCAAGCATGGTGAGCGTGCCAGGTAGGGCAGGCATGTCTGGCGCTCAAGGTGCACAAAGCCAGCTGACTGGGAGCGGGCAGGAGCGAGATGACGCAACCGGGCAGCAGCGGGACGGCGCAGCGCCAGCGCCAAGCGAGCAGAATGAAATCGGGCAACAGCAACTCTATGAGGTATTGCAGGAGGCCGAAAAAATGCGCGCCGAACTGGGCACAACGGCCTACCATCAAATTGTTGCCAGTCTGTATCAGAAGGCGGAAGATACGGCGCAAATGGCGGTGCGGAAAGCGAATCGCAAAGATTGGGACCGCCGCATTGACGATGTTCTAACTTCACGCATTTTTGGTTATCCAATTATGCTGTTTTTACTGGCTGGCGTTTTCTGGCTGACAATCCAGGGTGCTAATTATCCTTCGGCACTATTGGCCGATTTGCTCTTTGGCATTGAGGACCGCTTGACTGCCTTCTTTCAATGGATCCAGGCACCGACCTGGTTGTATGGCTTTCTGGTTACGGGAGTTTACCGTACCCTGGCGTGGGTTGTGTCGGTGATGCTGCCGCCGATGGCGATCTTTTTCCCGCTGTTCACACTTTTAGAGGATCTGGGTTATCTGCCGCGCATCGCGTTTAATATGGACGGACTATTCCGGCGGGTTGGCGCGCATGGCAAGCAATCGCTGACCATGGCGATGGGTTTTGGCTGCAATGCCGCCGGAGTGATTGCCGCCAGAATCATTCAGTCGCCGCGCGAGCGGCTGATTGCTATCTTGACGAACACATTTGTGCCCTGTAATGGG
>JBMNNY010000003.1:0-37336 GCA_050942765.1 Bacillota bacterium
AGGAATCCGGTACTCCTTAGAAAGGAGGTGATCCAGCCGCACCTTCCGATACGGCTACCTTGTTACGACTTCACCCCAATCATCGGCCCCACCTTCGACGGCTCCCTCTCTTGCGAGTTAGGCCACCGGCTTCGGGTGTGGCAGACTTTCGTGGTGTGACGGGCGGTGTGTACAAGGCCCGGGAACGTATTCACCTCGGTATGCTGACCCGAGATTACTAGCGATTCCGACTTCACGGAGGCGGGTTGCAGCCTCCGATCCGAACTGGGACCGGCTTTCTCCGATTGGCTCCACGTCGCCGCTTCGCTTCGGTCTGTACCGGCCATTGTAGCACGTGTGTAGCCCAGGACATAAGGGGCATGATGACTTGACGTCATCCCCACCTTCCTCCGGTTTATCACCGGCAGTCTCTCTAGAGTGCCCAACTTAATGATGGCAACTAAAGATAGGGGTTGCGCTCGTTGCGGGACTTAACCCAACATCTCACGACACGAGCTGACGACAGCCATGCACCACCTGTCTCCGCGTCCCCGAAGGGAACTCCTGCTTTCACAGAATGGCACGGGATGTCAAGCCCTGGTAAGGTTCTTCGCGTTGCTTCGAATTAAACCACATGCTCCACCGCTTGTGCGGGCCCCCGTCAATTCCTTTGAGTTTCAACCTTGCGGCCGTACTCCCCAGGCGGGGTACTTATTGCGTTAACTGCGGCACTGGAGGGGTCGATACCCCCAACACCTAGTACCCATCGTTTACAGCCAGGACTACCGGGGTATCTAATCCCGTTCGCTCCCCTGGCTTTCGCGCCTCAGCGTCAGTGACAGTCCAGAAAGCCGCCTTCGCCACTGGTGTTCCTCCCAATATCTACGCATTTCACCGCTACACTGGGAGTTCCGCTTTCCTCTCCTGCCCTCAAGCCCGCCAGTTTCAAATGCAGTTCCCGGGTTAAGCCCGGGGATTTCACATCTGACTTGACAGGCCGCCTACGCGCCCTTTACGCCCAGTAATTCCGGACAACGCTCGCCACCTACGTATTACCGCGGCTGCTGGCACGTAGTTAGCCGTGGCTTCCTCCTCCGGTACCGTCATTATCGTCCCGGAAGACAGAGCTTTACAATCCGAAAACCTTCATCACTCACGCGGCGTTGCTCGGTCAGGCTTGCGCCCATTGCCGAAGATTCCCAACTGCTGCCTCCCGTAGGAGTCTGGGCCGTGTCTCAGTCCCAGTGTGGCCGTTCACCCTCTCAGGCCGGCTACCCATCGTCGCCTTGGTGGGCCGTTACCTCACCAACTAGCTAATGGGACGCGGGCCCATCCCTGAGCGTTCCCTTTCCTTGCAGTGAAATGCTTCACCGCAAGTATATCCGGTCTTAGCAGTCCTTTCGAACTGTTATCCCGGGCTCAGGGGCAGGTTGCCCACGCGTTACTCACCCGTCCGCCACTAACTTCTCAATCGCAAGCTTCATGAGAAGTCCGTTCGACTTGCATGTTTTAAGCACGCCGCCAGCGTTCGTCCTGAGCCAGGATCAAACTCTCCGATAAAATCTATCGCTTGATGCTGTGTCTCCACTGCATCTCGCTTACATTCTTCTCAGAAAGCTCAATTCCAAGCTATCTTAATTACTGTCCAGAGTTTCCTCTGGCCGCTATTTGTTGAACCTCACTCTTTTCTTAAGGTCCACATTCGCACGCTGTTCAGTTTTCAAGGTCCGTGAGTCTCTCTTGCGGCCTTCCATCGTCAAGCCGCTTTATTAGATTACCACATCTTATCGCCGCCGTCAAGCAGATGTCTGTTCCAATCCGTCAATTTTCTGCTTTTCTTGGTATCGACTGCTCTCTGTCGGAGCGACTTTGTCATCTTAACATGGGCGGGCCTATATCATCAACAGGGTATTTGTGGAAGTTGGGTTTTTCTTGATATAATTGTCTCAAATGAAGTTGCCATTTCAGAGTAATCACTGATAAGTCCAAACAAACCTGTCCCCGATCGGACTTTATAGTTGGTATTCGTAAACGTCAAATTCACCCGGTTCTAAGTCGTAGTAGAATTTGTGTTCTCCTTCTCCGTCTTTAATAGTTAATACGGCGTTGATGGGTTCGCCGTAACTGCTTTCACAATAGACATAGAACCTATAAGTGCCAGCTTCGTAATCCGTATTGAGTGTATATGTTTCTTTGACGGATGTCGATGCGTTTGGTGACGAAACGTCCGCAGTAAACTTGCCATTTGGCGTTGAGGATGCAAAAGACTTGGTACAATACCAGCTGCCATGCGGTTCAAAAACATAAAGATCCAGGTTGCCACTATTCCAATCCAATTCAACCTTTAAGCTTTCTCCGCTAGTTTCCTGCGGCACAATGTTCTGAACAACGTTGTACCAGGGAGTATTGCCGACTTTCAACTTAACATACTGATTACTCCCCTTATATGATGACCATTCGTCATATCCGCAGGGCATCAGTATAGCCAGGCCGCCAGCCCCTTCATAACTCCCGGGACCGTAGTAGCTTTCGCCAGTCATACCAATGGCGGAAATCACAATACCATCCAGTTTATCCAGCAGGTCAGCCGCAACAGTCTGCAAGCTTGGCAGTAGTGCCGCATTATCACTGCTCAATATGGTCTGCAACATCCATTTCAGATCGGCGTTTTCCGGATATTCAAAACGCAAAACCGGACAAATTTCAAAATCGCCGGCAAAAACGTCTTCCTCAAAAACGTAGTAACCGGCTACTTTATTGCGGAAATGCTGCAGCTCATCAGCACGCAGTTCATCAACGCCCAGACCAGCCAGTTCTGTCCCAAAGGCATCCATAGCCACTTTAAAGTCTTCCCATTCCTGACCGCTGATCTTGACCACCGATTGAACCAGACCATTATACAGGCCAACTGCTTTATCATAGTAATCCATGAATTCTTCGGCCACACCACAAGCAAAATCTGCGGGTGTCATATCCGGATCCTCTTCGAGCAGCGTCAGAATATCAGTATAGGGATTGCCGCCTCCGGGTGTAACCTCTTCCGATCCCACAATATAGTCCGCCAAACCCTCTAATTCCAGACATACTTCATACATCTGCATCAGACAGGCATCAAAGTCTATGATATCAATTTTGCTGTCCGGAACAGCCGAATAAGCTTTACTGAGGGCTATGCGCAGTTCATCAACAGTCAGACAGTCCCAGGGAGATGCAACGCCGCTGCTGTCATCCCACGCAACACCGCTTGGCTGCACCACGCCGCCGCCACCAACGCCACTAACACCACTGGCCCGGGCGCCACCGCCGCTCGCCCCATCCATTCCCGGGCGGCCAATGCTGCGCGGCCAGACGCCGCCGCCATGATTCCATAAAACCAGCATCGTATTTTCGGCCGGAAAATTGGTCAGGCCCCACTTCACAAATTCCTCCAGTGTGGTACCTAGCGACATATCGACTTCGCCGAGCGGTTCTAATGAAAGCGCTTCGCCCGATTTAATATATAGGCGCTCACTGTCCCCGTTGCTCCAGCCGTCATATTGGACCACAACATTCAATTGCTCATTGGATCCAACTTTTTTCATCTCATTAAGGTCTTTGAGCCCTTCATAATGGAGATTATTATCAGAAGCCATGTAAACCAAAATCGTCCATTCTTTTTGATTAAGCGGCAGGCTTCCCTGAAACACCACACTGACTTTGGCGAGCTGATCCTTGACGATCGTGACCGACTTTTGAGTTGATGTTGATCCATCTGTAACAGTCAGTTTTTGGGCTCCCACCTTAATATTATCAATGCGAAAATAACCGTTGACGTCGGTCTGTGCGCTGGTTTTTGTGCCTGTGCAGACCACCTTGGCCCCGCTAACCGGTAATAAGTCCATTCCGGCATAGACGTAGCCTTCCACCGAACCGCGCCCGCCGCATCCGGAAGTAAAGACAATCAATGCAATCACGATTAGAAGCATTAACACTGATCTGAGTTTTCGCATGCCAAACCCGTTACCCAACTTAACACGCCCTTTCGGTCACCAGTGCACGACGCATCTTAATGACGCGTCATTAGGCATATCATTAAGGCGCGACGCACCCCTATTTATTATGATGGCGTGCCTTTAGGCCTACAAAGCCCACACCCAGGCACGCCGTCATAACCACTTAGAACAAACTCTCCTGCGTATCTTCTTCATCCTTGGTCGCGACCAAAGCCAGAGCAGTCACCTGATCGGCATCGTCCAGCTTCATAATCTTGACACCCTGGGTGTCACGACCGTAGCGCGAGATATCCTTGACTTTCATGCGAATCAGAATGCCAAGGGCGGTAATGAACATCACTTCGTCCGATTCTGACACGACTCTTGTTCCGACAATCGGTCCGTTTTTGTTGGAAATGCGCAGCGTTTTGATGCCCTTACCTCCGCGGCTCTGAAGGCGATAATCATCAACCGCCGTCCGCTTGCCGTAGCCATTTTCGGTGACTACCAGCAAATCCGTACCGTGCTTGACCACGTCCATACCGATCACATAATCATCTTTGCCGAGCGTGATCCCTTTAACCCCGCGCGCTGCACGGCCCATAGACCGGACTTCGTCTTCGTGGAAGCGGATGGACTGACCATAACGGGTAGCGATCATGACTTCGAAATCGCCATCGGTGATTTCCGCACCAATCAGCTCATCGCCGGCATCCAGTCCAATCGCGATCAAGCCATTTTTGCGATTATTGCTAAACTCGGACAGCAGGGTCTTCTTGACAATTCCGTATTTGGTCCCCATAAAAATGGTGTGCTTATCATCAAATTCGCGGGTCGTCAATATAGTCGTGACGCGTTCACCGGGCTCGACATTAATCAGGTTGATAATAGCCGTACCACGGGCCTGGCGTCCGGTCTCCGGTATCTCATGCCCCTTCAGCTGATAAACGCGCCCCTGATTGGTAAAGAAGAGCACATAATCGTGGGTGGTCGTAATGAAAAGATGCTCCACGAAATCCTCTTCGCGGGTGCTGATTCCGGAAATGCCCCGCCCACCCCGCTTCTGATTACGGTAAAGACTGATAGGAGTGCGTTTGATGTAACCGTTATGTGTCGCCGTAATGACAATATCCTCTTCGGCGATCAGGTCTTCGACTTCCAGTTCGCCATCATCAGTTGTTATTTCAGTGCGGCGTGCATCGCCATATTTTTCGCGGATTTCGAGCATCTCTTGTTTGACAATGCCCATCAGTTTATGCACATCCGCCAGCAATTCTTTGTAATAAGCAATTTTGGCGATCACATCCTGATATTCCGCCTCAATCTTGTCGCGTTCGAGTCCGGTTAACCGTTGCAGACGCATATCAAGAATGGCCTGCGCCTGCTTTTCGCTGAGCCCGAAGTTCTCCATCAAACCCTGGCGGGCATCATCCACCGTGCGGGAAGCGCGAATCAGTTTAATAATGGCATCGATATGGTCGAGCGCAATACGCAGTCCTTCCAAAATGTGAGCGCGCTCTTCCGCTTTGCGCAAATCGTAACGCGTTCTGCGCGTCACAACATCCCGCTGGTGCTCCAGATAAACGTTCAGGCTTTCGCGCAGCGTCAATACGCGCGGCTGGCCGTTCACCAGCGCCAGCATGATCACGCCAAACGAATCCTGCATGGCAGTGTGCTTATATAGTAAGTTCAGGACAATATTCGGATTAACATCGCGGCGCAGCTCGATTACGATGCGCATTCCGGTGCGATCCGTCTCATCGCGCAGGTCGGTGATTCCATCGATCACCTTATCCCGCACCAGCTCGGCGATACGCTCCACCAACTTGGCCTTATTGACCTGATAAGGAATTTCAGTCACCAAAATGCGGTGCTTGCCACCCTGCATCGGCTCAATTTTCGCCCGCGCCCGGACTTTAACCGAGCCGCGTCCGGTCAGGTAAGCATCACGGATGCCTTCCCGCCCCAGAATAATACCAGCGGTCGGAAAATCAGGACCTTTGACAACCTTAAGGAGCTTTTCGTCTTCGACATCCGGATCATCAATGAGCAAGACCGCGCCATCAATAACTTCGCCCAGATTATGCGGAGGAATATTCGTGGCCATACCGACGGCAATACCGGCGGAACCATTCACCAGCAAATTCGGGAAACGCGACGGCAGTACTGTCGGTTCCTGCATGCTTTCGTCATAGTTGGGGATAAAATCGACAGTCTCTTTTTCGATATCGGACAACAAATGCATCGCAACTTTAGAAAGCCGTGCTTCCGTATAACGGGGCGCGGCTGGCGGATCACCGTCTACCGAGCCGAAGTTGCCATGCCCGTCGACCAGGGGATAGCGGTAGGAAAAATCCTGCGCCATACGCACCATGGAATCATAAATTGCCGCATCGCCGTGTGGATGATAACGGCCCATAACGTCACCGGCAATACGGGCTGATTTTTTATAGGGCCGGTCCGGTGTCGTACCAGTCTCGTACATGCCGTACAGTATACGACGGTGCACCGGCTTCAGACCATCGCGCGCATCGGGAATGGCGCGCCCGATAATCGTCGTCATGGCGTACGTCAGGTACGAATGCCTCATTTCCTTGTCTATATCAACCTGAATAATTTTGCCTTCGTCAAGACTCATTGCGGTGCCTCCACTTCCGGATTAAACCTCAAGGTTACGTGCTTCGTGGGCATGTTCCATAATAAATTCCTTACGCGGTTCAACCTTATCTCCCATCAGCATGGTAAATGTCAAGTCTGCAGCCACTGCATCATGCAGCTGCACTTGCAGCAGCGTGCGATTGGCCGGATCCATGGTCGTATCCCAGAGTTGTTCGGCGTTCATTTCACCAAGACCTTTATAGCGCTGCACGGTATAGTTGGAGCGTCCGATGCGTTCCAGGATCGTCTCCAGCTCCTTCTGATTATAGGCGTAATATTCGTCCTTGCCCTTTTTCACCATGAACAACGGCGGTTGCGCGATATATACATGGCCCTCCTCGATCAGTTCCTGCATATAGCGGAAGAAGAAGGTCAGTAGCAAGGTGCGAATATGGGAACCGTCATCGTCAGCATCGGTCATGATAATGATCTTGCCGTAACGCAGCCGCGTAATGTCAAAGTCATTGCCAATCCCGGTACCCAGGGCTGTGATCATCGACTTGATCTCTTCGTTGTTCAGGATTTTATCCAGCTGGGCCTTTTCCACATTAAGAATTTTGCCGCGCAGCGGAAGAATCGCCTGGAAACGGCGATCGCGTCCCTGCTTGGCAGAACCGCCTGCGGAATCACCCTCAACTATATAAAGCTCACAAAGTTCTGCTTCTTTAAATGTGCAGTCCGCCAGCTTGCCGGGCAAAGAAGTGGTTTCCAGAGCATTCTTGCGGCGCGTCAGTTCACGGGCTTTACGGGCCGCATCCCTGGCCTTGGCAGCCATCAGGCATTTTTCCACAATCTTTTTGGCTGGAGTGGGATTCTGCTCGAAAAAGTCATCCAGACCATCATTAACAACCGATTCGACAACCCCGCGCACTTCGCTGTTGCCGAGCTTCATCTTGGTCTGGCCCTCAAATTGCGGATTAGGTAGCTTCACACTGATTACGGCAGTCAGTCCCTCGCGGACATCCTCACCGGACAGGTTCGGATCGTTCTCCTTCAGCTGACCAATCTTACGCGCATAGTCATTAATGGCGCGCGTCAGTGCGGAGCGGAACCCTGACAAGTGCGTGCCGCCTTCGTAAGTATGAATATCATTGGCAAAGGCAAAAACGCTTTCAACATAACTGTCGTTATACTGAACAGCAATTTCAACCCCAATATTGCCAACCTGTTTGTTAATGCTGATGATTTCTTTGTGCAGTTCGTTCTTGTTCTTGTTAAGATGCGCGACAAAAGCCACCAGGCCGCCGTCATACTTGTACTCGGCTTTTTTATCGGCACGGGCGTCCGTCAGCGTAATACGCAGCCCGCTGTTCAAGAAGGCCAGCTCGCGCAGACGGTGGGACAAAACGTCCCATTCAAACTCGGTTGTCTCAAAAATGGCCGGGTCGGGCTTAAAGGTAGTTTTGGTACCGGTCTTGTTCGTGGTCCCAATCACTTTCACCGGTGCAACTGCTTTGCCGTGCTCGTAACGCTGAAAATAGACTTTGCCGTCATTCCAGTGGACTTCTACTTCCAGCCATTCCGAAAGCGCATTCACGACCGACACACCAACACCATGCAAACCGCCTGAAACGGTGTAACCGCCACCGCCAAACTTTCCGCCAGCATGCAAGACCGTATGAACGACTTCCAGCGCTGATTTACCGGTTTTCTCATGAATTCCAACCGGAATGCCGCGACCGTTGTCGATATTGGTCACTGAGCCATCGGCATTGATAATGATATCAATCTGATCACAGTTGCCATTCATGGCTTCGTCGATACTATTGTCGACTACTTCGTACACCAGATGATGCAACCCGCGTGTATCAGTACTTCCGATATACATGGCGGGGCGCTTCTTGACGGCTTCCAGGCCTTCCAGAACCTGAATCTGTTCTGCATCATATTGTTGTTTACTGTTTCCGTTTTTGCCGTTTAGCTGATCCAATTAGCTATTCCCTCCCGGGAGTTAAGTTTTTTCGCACCTGCCTGGCGGCGGTCTTAGTTGGCTTCGGTGATGGTGTCTGCATCGGCTGCTGGATACTAATTTTCTTCACAAAGTTGGCGCGATTCTTGAGTGTCACGGACGAGATTGGTGACATATAGACATCGCGATTAGTAACGACACATGACTTGGGATCATCTTCTGACAGGTTTTTTATAAATCCCTCTTCATCAGCCACTTTGATGAATTCCTTTGTGCTGGCTGCAATCACCGGATTTTCCAGATTAATAATAGCAATGAGCTCTTTCGTGAGGATTACAGTATCTCCGCCAAGGTGTAAAAACAAAACTATCACCCCCGTTATACTATCACAAAAACTACCCTATTGGACGCTATATTTTGCTAAGAAAATAGACATTCGGCAGTATTCTTGCCCAAAACAGCGCTTACTTTTTCACTTGTCAGATCCTGATAAAGACACCCATCATAAATCATGATATATTCCAGCACCAAAGTGCGCAACTTGCTAAGCTCCTGTGGTGAGATTTGCGCTGCCTGTCCTGCTGCTGTCGCCCACGCGCCGCGTCTGATGGCAATTACGATGTTGTTAATCTCCTGACTAAGCTGTTGCAGTTTCTCCCGGCGGGCGATTTGGTATTCGAACTCTGTCAGGGTTTGATGCTCCCGATGCAGTTCGTCATAGGATTTCCACGGAAAGAGCCGTAGCAGTTCAGCCGCTTCTTCCACATGCTGCTGCGTTTCCTGCTGCGTGCAAACCGGGCACAAATCACTACCGTTTTTGGGGTCGAAAAGGACACCACATTTTCGGCACGGCTCCCAGCCTTGCTGCAGTCTGGTCTTGCGCACGCGCCTGGCGGTTATCGCAGCTTTCAAAAAAGCAGTCTGCAACGCCGGATCCGTGTCACTCTGACGCAGCCCTTCCAATAAGGCCATATCTTGCCCATCCAGTTCTGCCAGCTGCGAAAGTGCTCTGTCCGCTTCAGTTCCGTCTGCCTCATTGTCTTTTGTGGCACGTGCTTTTCCGGAACAGGCGGCATCAATTTCGCCAGCCTGAAACCTAATATCTTTGACTACGCCGGCGCCAACCAGTTCATCAATCTTTTTCTGAATTCCTTTTTTCATAAAGGAAAGCTGATGCGCCACCGGCGGAGAAACGCATGTGATATATAAAACGCCGTTCTTGACAGTCCGGGCTTCTGTTTGGCCAGCCAGGGCACTCCCGATAATCTGTGGCCAAAGATCCAAAACCATGTATGACTTGATCTTGCTTCTGGTACCAGAAGCCTTCATAAATCCTTCCATAATGGAGCTCAGCCTATGCAATCCGCTCATTCCAGAATTGCACCGCCTTCCACACGGAACATTTTACAATCCGGATTATCCAAAAATCGTTTCGGATCGGTTGTCGTGATAAACGTTTGCGTAATGCCCATCACTGTTTCCAGGAGGGCGGTCTTTCTTTCATTGTCAAATTCAGATAAGACGTCATCCAGAAGCAACAAAGGATAATCGCCGGTCATTTCTTTGATCAGTTCCACTAAAGCCATTTTAAGGGCCAGCGCCGCTGTTCTGGCTTGCCCCTGAGAAGCATAAACACGCAATTCTCCCTGATCAGCAATAGTTAGCAGCAGATCATCACGATGCGGCCCGGCCAAAGTCAACCCGCGCGCCAGCTCGGCAGGTTCTAATTCCTGCAGTTTGGCGGCCAGAGCCTCGCCGTATTTTTCATAATTGTAATCGCCACTTTGGCTGTCCTGATCGGCGTAACCCAGGCTGCTATTTTCAAGTGAGGTTTTATACGTCACATTCAGCTGCTCACGCCCATTACTGACCATGGCGTGGTATCTGGCAGCTATTGGCGCCAGCACGGCCATTCCTTGACAGCGCCCCTGCACCACCCGGCCGGCATATTTGACCAGCTGGTCATTCCAGGCCGCCAGCTCGTTTTTGTCCGCTCTCTTGCCGATCTGATCTTTTAAGAACTTGTTGCGCTGCGTCAGTACGGCGGTATAGCGATAAAGATCATCACGATAGATGCTGCTGCATTGCGCCAGACCAATATCGAGAAACTGACGGCGAAAAGATGGCGAGCTCTTGACAATCTGCAGATCTTCCGGGGCAAACAAAATCACTTTGGCCATGCCAACCAGGTCCGTCTGCCTTTTCAGCGGAGTACCATTCAAAAAAACCTTCTTGCGGGAACCGTCACTATTGATCGTGATTGTGGAAGGCTGCACCGGAAAAGCATCACCGGTAAACACTCCCTGGATACTGAAGGCCTGGCATTCATGCCGGACTAGCTCGCGGTCGTGGCTGGCACGAAATGATTTACCCAAAGCCAGCAGATAAATTGATTCCAGCAGATTAGTTTTTCCCTGGGCATTTGCTCCGGAAAAGATATTAACCCGCTCGGAAAATTCACTGCTTTGCCGGGCGTAATTGCGAAAATTGCGGAGTTCGATCTTATTAAGAATCAATGAATTACACTCCCGGAATGAAACTCGTTATTACTAAAAAATCCCGGTTTTTCGCCGGGCATAGTGTGATTCATCATTATGGTCCGCATCCATAACTTGTCTCTTCATCGCTTTGTCGCGTTGCGCCTTTTATGCGCCCCTAATAGCTTCGCCGTTTTTATCGAAAATCCTGCTTTCCTTACGTACGGCGATGATGGCGCTATTGCGGCGCCCCGCGCCCCGCGCCCCTCTCCCTCGCTCTCTCACTCACTCAACAGCAGCGGCATTACCACATACAAATATTTCTCATCATCCTCGGCATCCATCAGTACCGGTGTTCTGGGACCGTTAAAGCGGATCCGGACGGTTTCGCACTCGGTAGCTTTCAAGAAGTCAATCAAAAACTTGGCGTTAAAGCCTATTTCAAGTTCCGGTCCTTCAACAGAGGCCTCAATTTCTTCATAGGCGTCCCCTACTTCCGGTCCGGTGGCATTAATATGCACCCCACCCTGTGACAGAGTCATCCTGATGGAAGATACAAACAAAGAAACACGATCCAAAGCAGATGCCAGATCATTCTTGTCAATAATTACGGTTGTGGCAGAGCTTTTCGGAATGACCTGTTCATACTGCGGGAACTGACCGGTGATCAAGCGGCTGTATAGATTAGCCTCGCGGCATCTGAACATAATCTGTCTTTCCGATACGGCTATTTCGACCAGCTCATCTTCGGTACCGCTCAGGAGTTTGAAGACTTCCTGCATCGCACGCACCGGGATCATCACCGATATTTTGTTTTCCACGGTGGTTTCCAAGGTGCCTTCCTGTACAGCCAGGCGGCTCACATCGGTAGCCACTGCCCGGAAACGGTTTCCTTCCAGCTCAAACAGGATACTGGAAAGAAACGGACGGCTGTCATTAGGCAGAGTGGCAAAAGTAGTTCTGCGAATGGCATCTCTCAGGAAGAGATCAGTCAATGTCCAGGAGGTTTCTTCTTTCGGTGTCGGATTAGGCGGATAATCAGCTGCCGGAAGCATGTTCAAATGAAAGACTGACTTACCGGCTTTAATAATTCCTTGATTGGCAGTATCGGAAATCTCGATTTCCACGATCTCGGCACTGAGTTTACGCACCAAATCAGCAATGGTCTTGCCTGGCAAAACAAAACTGCCACTGCCTTCCACTGCTGTAACCGGAATATAAGTTTCAATGCCAATTTCAAGATCGGAGCCGAGGCACCTCAGTCTGGTGCCGCTTAATTCAAAATAGATACCGCTTAATGCCTGCAGCGTGCTGCGGGTGGCTACGGCACGTGACACTACCTGCAATGCACGTGAAAGGTCCTCTTGCATGCATTGAAATCTCATCCAAACACCCTCCTGTTATCCACCGGTGTGATTATTAATAGGAATTGATAGATCTTTTAAAGGTCGTAACCGTAGTAATAAGACCTGTGTACTACGTGGAAAAGCAGGCGAACTATTGATCCGAAAAGGAAAATAGTCTGCAGACGCATGTGGATTGGACCGTGGAAAAACGATGGCTTGTCCACTTGTACACATAACTAGCCACCGGTGGAAAACTAATCTCCACATCAAATCAACGCCGCTTCCTGATCTTATCCTTGCAGCATCCTGATCCTAAATAGACCTTGGACAAATTCTAAAAATTATCCTTTAATACGTCTGGTTAATTCACGAATAGTTCTTTCAAATGATGAGTCTTCCTGAATCATTTCAGCTATGCGATTACAAGCGTGCATCACTGTAGTATGATCGCGGCCGCCGAATTCATCGCCGATGCGCGGCAAGGACATATCAGTCAGTGTCCGGGAAAGATACATCGCGACTTGTCTCGGAAGCGTAATATCGCGCGTTCTCTTTTTGGCTTTCATTTCGGATAGATCAACCTGATAATAGGCTGCCACCACCTGCTGAATGGAAGCGATGCTGATTTGCCTGGCCTTGGAGGAACTGAGCAGTTCTTTTAAAGCCTCATTAGCCAGATCAAGCGTAACATTTTCTCCCTGTAAGGATGAATAAGCGATTACCCGAATTAAGGCACCTTCGAGTTCGCGGATGTTCGACTGGATCTGGTTTGCGATGTGGACGATTACTTCATTAGGAATACGCCAGTTTTCGGCACCGGCCTTTTTGCGCAAAATAGCAATTCTGGTTTCAAGATCCGGAGCCTGAATATCAGTAATTAGGCCCCACTCGAAGCGCGAACGCAGACGATCCTCCAGCGTGGGAATTTCCTTGGGAGGACGGTCGCTCGAAATGATAATCTGTTTGCCAGCCTCATAGAGAGTATTAAATGTATGGAAGAATTCTTCCTGGGTGCTCTGTTTGCCAGCCAGGAACTGAATGTCATCGACGAGCAGCAAATCAACATTGCGGTAACGCTCACGGAAAGTGCCGGTGCGTCTGGACTGAATGGCATCGATAATTTCATTGGCAAATTTCTCAGTAGTGATATAAACTACCCGCATTAGCGGATGATGTTGCTTAACATAATGACCAACGGCATGCATGAGGTGGGTCTTGCCCAACCCTACCCCGCCATAGACAAACAGGGGGTTATAGGCTTTGCCGGGTGCTTCCGATACGGCTAAGGATGCGGCATGGGCGAAACGGTTACTCTCGCCAACCACAAACGAATCAAATGTATATTTGGGATTAAGAGCTGAAATAGCGGGATCATCCTGCGGCGGCGGAGCTGCCACAGGAGCGATTTCGGTATTGACTGGTTCAAGAGTAGCGGCGGTGGTTGCCGCAGCGGCGGCCGGGATTATAAAACATAATTCTACATCTTCATTAAGCAGTTGACGAATAGCATCCTTAATCATCGTAGCATATTTGGTTTCCAGCCAATCCCGGAAAAAATCGTTGGGAGCTTCAATAAATAGAGTATTATCCTTGAAAGATGAGGCATATGTTGGTTTGAGCCACGTCTCAAAGCTTGGCTTAGGGACATGCGGTTCTATCATTTTCAAAATGGAATTCCATAAATTTTGCAGTTGTTCACTCATACCTCCCGCCTAAAAGCGGTACACCTCACTTCACAAAATGTTAACACTTATACACAAAGTTATCCACAGCTGTTGAGAACTTGATATAAAAGGGCTTTTTTCTATGCAAGTGAATCTGGTCGCCTTTTTTTATGCACAGATAAAATCTGTAAAAAGAGAAAAAAATACAGGATTAAAATGGGCTAAGTTGCCAAAATATGTGACAATAGGTTGCGGAATTTGCAGATTGTTATCTGTATAAAAACAGAAAAAAGATGTTGCAAGAAACTGTCCACACGCTTGTCCACAAATGGTGGATAAATTTTGGAATCGGATATATCATACCAGATGTGGATAACTTTTGGCAAAGTGATTCTGAGCCATTTACGAGCTAATAGCCTATATGAGGGTCAGATAATGGAATAAAATCGCCCTCTTAGGCGCAAGAATAAATTGGGAAGATCGAGTTAGAAACCAGCAACATGGCGCTATTACTTGACATATCACAGCCCCCTGTTTATAATATAATCTGATGCCCATAACGTCCATGTGGATGAATATGTTCATATGGATGTACTTTTGATGTTTACAGGGCGGGGGTGATATCAATGAAAATGACTTTTCAGCCCAATCAAAGAAAGCGCAAAAAGGATCATGGTTTTTTGGTGCGCATGAGCACTAAGAATGGCCGCAAGGTACTTAGCCGTCGCCGCGCCAAAGGACGCAAAGTATTGTCTGCCTAATCAGATTTGATCATCACATTGATCACACGCGAATCCCCGGCTGCTGCAGACAGCCAGTAATGCTTTCAGGCGTGATTGAGCTTGAGAATTTCTTTGCGTAAAGGGGACGAGTTTCAGCAGGTTCTGCAGGAAGGCCGTTCCCTTTCGAACAAAATGTTTGTTTTGTATTACCTGCCTGCCATGGAAGGTGATCGTCGTATTGGTTTCGCGGTTGGCAAGAAAATCGGACATGCTGTGATGCGCAACAGGATTAAAAGGTTAATGCGGGAAGCCTACTTGCGTTTACGTGATCATACTCCGGGTAATATGCATATCGTTGTTTTGGCCAGACGTCCCGCAGCCGGGTTGGGACTGGAAGAGTTGTTCCTATATATGCAAGACCTTTGGAAACGTGCCGGCTTTTGGCACGGAGAAGCGGAAGATTGCGCAGAAGGTTAATGTTAAGGGAAGGGGTTCCCCATGAAGGGTGTAATCCTTCTTTTATTACGTTTTTATCGTAAATTTATTTCCCCGCTGCTGGGACCGAATTGCCGCTTTCAGCCAACCTGTTCGATGTATGCCATGATTGCCGTTGAAAAATACGGGGCACTTAAGGGAGGATGGTTGGCAATCCGGCGTATATTAAGATGCCATCCATGGAATCCGGGAGGATATGATCCGGTTCCTTGATAGAATAACTATTCGGATATGAGATCCGAAAGGAGCGTGAATCAGATCAGCGCTATTGCAAGAGTAATGGCATATATTTTGCAGTTTGTGAACGGATTAGTCAACAATTATGGTATAGCGATTATTCTGGTGACTTTGCTTTTAAAGATCGTTTTGCTGCCAACCGGAATTAAGCAGCACCGCTATATGAAAAAGAACCGGGAGATCCAGCCGAAGCTGAAGGCTTTGCAGGAAAAGTATAAAGGAAATCCGGAAGAATTGCAGAAACAACAGATGGAATTGTTCAAAAGGGAGAACGTTAATCCGTTCAGCGGATGCTTGCCCACTTTGCTGCAAATGCCGATTTTCTTTGGATGGTTTACTTTGCTGCGTGATCCGGCAAAATTCGGTGTGGCGATGGCCGGTACCAAGTTCTTGGGTCTGGAATTGAGTACGGTTGTATCTCAACAGGGTACGCTGGCCTTGATCATTATTGTAGCAATTACGGCCTTATCAACTTATTGGCAGCAAGCTCAGGTCGCTACAGATGCTTCTCAAAAGGGAATGCTTTATATCATGCCGCTTTTCATGGCATGGATTACAGCAACCCTGCCGTTTGGTCTGGCAGTTTACTGGATGTCAAACACCCTTTTCGGCATAATACAGCATTATGGGTTGGAATTGTTCCTGAAGGAACCACCAAGGGGGAATGGACCCGCCAATGAAAACTCTGGACAAAACAAGTAGATCAGTTGAAGAAGCTATTGAAGAAGCGGTACAGGAATTAGGCGTTGATCGTTCTATGGTCCGGGTTGAGGTACTGGAAGAAGGCAGCAAAGGTATACTTGGCTTATTAGGTACCCGTCCCGCCAGAGTTCGTGTCACTTATTTTCAGCAGCCTCTTGAGGAAGGACGCCTTTTTTTGCAGAGCCTGCTGGACGCAGCTGGCATTAAATCCGAAATTACCGCCAGAATGCAAGACAATAATGCGGTCTTGGAGATTTCCGGTGATGATGTGGCGGCCTTAATTGGCAGACGCGGACAAGCGCTGGATTCACTGCAATATCTGGTCAATATCGTGGCCAATCGGAATGCGGAAGAAAAGCAAAGATTAATCGTGGATGTGGAGGGGTACCGCAAGCGCCGCGAGGAATCATTGCGCCGGCTGGCCTTACGGATGGCCGATAAAGTCAGAAAAGAAAAGAAGAAAATGGTTCTCGAACCGATGACGCCGCAAGAGCGACGTATTATCCATACCACATTACAGAATGTGAACAATGTGTCGACGTATAGCGAAGGAGAAGATCCTTACCGCCGGGTGATCATTTCTCCCGAAAACCGCGACTAATGGTTTGACGCTGCGTGCCTCATCCGGGGGCACGCTTTTTTGTTTTCCGGGAATGTTTTGTGGAAAGTTATGTGGAGAGGACGGGGCTTGTGAAGAGGAAGCGGCTTTTGGAGGGGATAAAGGATGGATGACGTAATTGCTGCCATAATGACACCCCCCGGAGAAGGCGGGGTCGGCGGGATCCGTATTAGTGGCCGGGATGCCTGGGCAGTGGCCGCGCGGGTCTTGCGTTCCCTTAGCGGCAAAAAGGTTCAGGCCAGCCGGGTGCGGCATCTCTATACTGGGCACGCCATCGATCCGATTAGCGGAGCGTTCCTGGATCAGGTTACATATGTGCGTATGGAAGCGCCCCATTCATATACCGGGGAAAATACCGTGGAAGTCTATGGTCACGGCGGGCCACTAAACATGAAGCGTCTGATGGCTGCCTTCATGGCTGCTGGTGCGCGGCCAGCTGAACCAGGAGAGTTTTCCAAGCGCGCCTTTCTCAACGGACGTATGGATCTAACACAGGCAGAAGCAATTATTGACCTGATTACTGCCAAGTCCGAGCGTGCGCTGGAGCAAGCTGTGCATCAGCTGCGGGGTCGCCTAACGGAGGCGATTGGTAAGGTTGAAAATGCCTTGCTGCTTTATACGGCTGCCTTAGAGGCGCAGATCGATTTTCCGGAGGATGATGTCACCAATGAGGATCTGGAAGGGTTAAGCCGGGAGATCGTTGTCTGGCGCGCGAATCTGAAGGAACTGGAACGTTCGGCGGATGCGGGCAGACTAATTCGGGAAGGTATTCTGGTGGCCATTATCGGGCCGCCTAATGTGGGAAAATCCAGTCTGCTGAATGCTTTGATGCGCTATGAACGGGCTATTGTGACGGAAATTCCCGGTACCACCCGTGATCCGCTGGAGGAGTATGTGAACCTGCAGGGCTTTGTTTTTCGGTTGACAGATACCGCTGGCATTCATGAAACTGATAATCCGGTGGAACGCATCGGCATTCAGCGTTCAATGGATTATTTGCAGCGGGCGGATGCAGTACTGCTGATTCTGGATGCAGGGGAGGACGCTGCCGTACAGGCAGTTAGTCCGGAATTGGCTGAAGCCCTTGTCAAAAAGGAACATTTGGTAATTGTCTTGAACAAAACCGATCTGCCGAGCCGGACTTCTGAGGAAGAGGCAGCGACGCGTTTCCCGGGGCGGCCGATCGTGAAGACTTCCATATTACGTGGCGAAGGATTGCAGGCACTGGAAGATACTCTAATTAATGAAGTTTTTAATGGCCGCATTCCGGCTACAGAAGGGTATTTGGCGGTCAATGAAAGACATAAGGCAGCCCTGGGTGAGGCGATACGCTGCCTGAATCAGGCGCAACAGGCTATTGCCGGCGGCCTGGAGCCGGATTTGATCGTTACGGATTTGCGTGCGGCCTTAAGCGCACTCGGTCGCATCAGCGGCAAGTCAGCGGACGAATCGATTGTTGAGACAATCTTCAGTCATTTTTGCGTTGGGAAATAGGTGAGCAATATGAATGCAGAACAGCGCTTTGATGTTATTGTTGTGGGAGCAGGGCATGCCGGTTGTGAGGCGGCGCTTGCTGCTGCGCGTATGGGCTGCGAAACCATGGTGTTGACTGTCAGCCTGGATAATGTGGCCTTGATGGCCTGTAACCCGTCCGTCGGAGGACCCGGCAAAGGTCATTTAGTGCGGGAAGTTGATGCTTTGGGCGGACAAATGGGGCGCGTGGTAGATCAGACCTATTTGCAGATGCGCATGCTGAACACGGCCAAAGGGCGGGCCGTCCGGGCATTGCGCGCCCAGTCCGATAAGAAGCTCTATCATCAGACCATGAAAACGATTCTGGAAAGAGAACCGCGCCTTTACTTGAGAGAAGGCACCGTGGTTGAGATACTGACTAAAAACGGGCAGGTAAGCGGAGTGCGCCTGCGGGGCGATGAAGTCTTTGCATGTCAGGCGCTCATTCTGGCTACCGGTACTTTTTTGGGCGGGATGATTCATATTGGCGACTTGCATTATCGGTCGGGCCCGTCCGGTTTTCCAGCCACGATTGAGTTATCGGAGTCGCTGCGCGATCTGGGCTTTGTTTTGCGTCGTTTTAAAACGGGCACTTCGCCGCGCGTTAATCGGCTGACGATCGATGGGAGTAATCTGGCACGGGTCGCAGGCGAGGCAGAGGCGGGTGGTTTTTCCTTTTGGCAGGAGCTGCCGGTGCGGCCGCAAATGCCGTGTCTGACAACATATACGACCGCCGAGACGGCCGAGATCATTAAGCAGAATTTGCATCGCTCGCCCTTATTTGCAGGTGCCATTAAGGGGGCTGGCCCGCGTTATTGCCCTTCTATTGAAAGTAAGATTGTCGAATTTCCGAAGCGCTTGTCGCATCCGGTGTTTATTGAGCCGGAGTCCGGTGTTGGCGAAGAAATGTATCTGAGCGGGCTGTCGACCAGTTTGCCAATAGATGTGCAGCATCAACTGCTGGCGACTATTCCTGGCTTAGAGAAGACCCGCATCATGCGGCCGGGCTATGCTATCGAATACGACGTGATCGACAGCACGCGGTTGAAGCCGACATTGGAGAGCAAGGAGATTCGCGGACTGTTTTGCGCCGGGCAGCTGAACGGCACCTCCGGATATGAAGAGGCTGCGGCACAGGGTTTAATGGCGGGGATTAATGCGGCGCTGAGTATTCGGGCGCAGGGGATCAATGGCTTCAATGCGCAGGGTCCCATGGAACTGGTATTGCAGCGCTGGCAAGGCTATATTGGTGTCATGATTGACGACCTGACCACCAAGGGGACGCAGGATCCTTACCGCATGTTGACTTCGCGGGCGGAATTCCGGTTGCTGCTGCGGGAAGGCAATGCCGATTTGAGGTTAAGTGAACTGGGTTATCAGGTGGGTCTGCTCAGTGCGGAGCAGTTTGATAAGTTCCTGATCAGAAAGCAGCGTATTGAAGAGCTGATGGAACGGTGCCAAAACTCTTCCATCAATCCTAATAATGTGAATTCGGAGCTGTTTCATAGACTAGGCACATCTGTGCCAACCGGACGCATTGCAATGGCGGAGCTGTTGAAGCGGCCGGAGATTTCCTATGAAGCGCTGCGGCTGTTTGATGAGAGCCTGCCAGACGGGCCGGCCGATGTAATTCGGCAGGTAGAAGAGGAAATCAAATATAGTGGATATATTGACCGCCAGCGTATGCAGGTTGAGCGTCAAAGCCGACACGAAAACCGCCTGATTCCGGAAGGGTTTGATTATCAGGGTGCTGGCGGATTATCGCGGGAAGCGCGGGAGAAGCTTAGCAAGCAGCAACCGCGCACTCTGGGACAGGCTTCTCGAATTCCGGGAGTAACGCCGGCGGATATTGCGGTATTGGAGATTTTGCTGGCGTCTGCCGTCATGCAGGATCAAGATCAAGGTGCACCGGGCCCGGATGAGAAGAGCGGTCTGATGCCGGATCAGCCAGAAGGCGAGTAGCGCCGGGCGCAGCCGGGTAAAGTCGGGCGTAGCCGGGCGCATTCGGGTGCAGATTGCAGTGAGCGGGCGGCGCCTTGGCTCAGTTGTAGAAGGTGAAAAAGGCAGGTCAGTCAAAGTTGGCAGCGAGGGGCAGGTTTTTATGACGATGGAATCGGTCGAGGCGCAGGCTGCGCGCGAACATATCAAGAATCTAATACGCATTACTTTAGCGGGGTGGGATCTCAGTCTCAGCACGGACCTTGAGAATTCCCTTGACTGTTATGCCAATCTAATTCTGGAATGGAACGAGCGCATCAATCTGACGGCAGTCACAAACATAGACGAGATTTGGATCAAGCATTTTCTTGACTCGCTGTCCTGTTTTAGCGTTTATGCGCCGGAGCAATGCCGCATGCTTGATATTGGATCCGGTGCGGGGCTGCCCGGGCTGGTACTGGCGCTGGCGCGGCCGGAGTGGGATGTGCATTTGCTGGAATCGATTAATAAGAAAGCGGAGTTTTTGCGATTTGCTGCACAAGAACTCAAGGCTGGCAATGTTTCTGTGATTACCGATCGCGCAGAGACAGCTGCTCACGACGGTCGGCTGCGGGAGTCGTTTGATATGGTGGTGGCGCGCGGAGTAGCGCCATTGAGAGTATTGGCGGAGTATTGCCTGCCATTTCTGCACGTTGGCGGGCTGTTCTTAGCCATGAAAGGGCCTGGCTATTCCCAAGAAATGGAAGAAGCTGGCACAGCCTTGCGAAAACTGGGCGGCGCTGTGGTTGATACCCATTCTTTTACGCTCCCTGAGGACATGGGCTCCAGAGTCTTGATCACAATCGCAAAGCAGCGTCCAACGCCGGATCTCTACCCGCGCCGGCCGGGAATACCAGCCAAAAAGCCTTTATGAACTACATAAGATCATTATAAAATCATTATGTCGACATAAACAGGCCTTTTACGCGCGCCTGTAAAATTTACTGCTTCTGGAGAGGAAACAAAGGAAGATACAGCGAAAAGTGGTAGGATAGGAGAAAAAAAGGATAGGCGGGAAGCCCAGGAAGGATGGTGCGATCCAATGGGTAAAATTATGGTCATCGCGAATCAGAAAGGCGGCGTAGGCAAAAGTACGACCGCTGTTAATCTTGGGGCTTGTCTGGCGTCCATGGACAAGCGCGTGCTGGTCATTGATATTGATCCACAGGGTAACGCCACAACCGGGTTAGGCATAAATAAACGTGATCTGAAACAGTGCATTTACGACGTCTTGATTAATGAAGTTCCTATTCAGGAAGTTGTTTTGCCGACCGTTGTAGAAGGGCTGTTTATTGCACCCGCCACCGAACGCCTGGTGGGAGCTGAGATTGAGCTGGTGGGAATGATGTCACGTGAGCAAAAGATGCGAGTGGCACTGATGCCTGTTAAGGACGATTACGACTATTTTCTGATTGACTGTCCTCCTTCTCTGGGAAACTTAACGATTAATGCCTTGACTGCGGCGGACTCTGTCTTAATACCCATCCAATGCGAGTTTTATGCTTTGGAAGGTGTCAGTCAGTTACAGCGCACCATTCAGCTGGTGCAAAAATACTCCAACCCCGGGCTCAAAATTCAGGGCGTCGTAATGACCATGTATGATGGTAGAACGAAACTGAGCCAGCAGGTTATCGACAATGTAAAGACGTTTTTCCCGGACAGGGTCTATCAAAGCGTCATTCCCAGAAACGTACGCTTAAGTGAAGCTCCGAGCCATGGCCTGCCAATCACTATGTATGATGGTCGTTCCAAGGGAGCAGATGCCTATATGGATCTGGCAAAGGAAGTGATTAAGAGTGCCTAGAGGCGGTTTGGGAAAAGGATTAGAGGCCCTCATCCCGCAAATGGCGGACGACCAGAGCAAAACGATCACTGTCTCCATCGAGGATATCGTACCGAATCCCTTTCAACCGCGAAAAGAATTTGATCCTGAGAAACTGCGCGATCTGGCTGATTCTATTCAAGCGCATGGTTTAATTCAACCATTGGCGGTGCGCAAGGTAAATCAGCAATACCAGCTGATTGCCGGAGAGCGTCGCTGGCGTGCTTCAAAACTAGCTGGCTTGACTACCGTACCGGTAGTTTTAATAGAAACAGACGATCGCGGCCTAATGGAAATGGCCTTAGTAGAAAATTTACAGCGTGAAGACCTAAACCCGCTGGAAGCTGCTTTGGCCTATCGCCGTTTGATCGATGAGTTTAATTTGACACAGGAAGAAGTCGCAGCCCGGGTGGGACGCAGTCGCCCGGCGATTGCCAATACGATGCGGCTGTTATCTTTGCCTGAACCAGTACAGAAGGCAGTCGCGACTGGAGAAATTAGCGAGGGGCATGCCAGGGCTTTGCTAGGCTTGAAGCGTCCTGAGGATGCGATTAGGCTCTGCCAGGAAATTAGCGTCCAGGATTTATCGGTGCGTGCTACCGAACAAGCGGTCCGCAATTTGGAGAGTGGTGTTTCACGTGAAACAAAGCGCAAAGTAGTTCCGCCTGCTAAGAAGATCAAAGATCCGGATCTAGGAGCGATTGAAGATCAGATTCGATTGATTCTCGGGACCCATGTCAGAATAAATGGCACTAATGATCGCGGCAAGATCGAAATTGATTATTATAGCTCAGAAGACTTGACCAGACTTTTAGAGAAAATAGCCGGAAACGAAGCGAATTAGTTTCACGTGAAACAATTATGATGCGGTGCGCCATGAAAGGGGCAGAGTTGTGAACGCTTTTATAAATGAACTATTGCAATTTCTAAATCAAAACTTTGGGATTATCTATTTAGTACTGGCCGCCTTGGTTTTGTTGTTATTAGTGACAGTGGCAGTTTTGCTGTTCCGGGTATCATCGCTCAAAAAAAGGTACGAACGGCTGATGCTGCGGGATGATGGAGTAGATCTGGAAGGATTAATCAATAGTTACAAAATAGTGGCAGAGGATTTAACACAACGCTCAGAAAAACTGGAACAGGTAACAGATCAAATTACTAAGGAAATGGAACAACATATTCAGAATGTGGCGTTGGTGCGTTATAGCGCTTTCGAACAGGGGGGCGGCGAATTAAGCTTTTCGGCAGCCCTGCTTGATAAAAAGGGCGATGGTGTGATATTTACAAGCATTTTTGGCAGAGATGAAGCCAGGTTTTATGGTAAGCCAGTTAAAGGCGGGAAATCAGAATATAGTCTTTCTGAGGAAGAACGCCAGGCAATCAAAGATGCGATGAGAAAATGATCGATAATAGATGAAAAAATGATCAAGGAAAAGAATACTAAAGAAAAAAAGTGAGAATGACGATATTTATGCCAGGAAGGGAGGATTCCTGGCATTTTTGTCGTAGTAATTAGGTACGCGATTTTGCGCGACGTTGTTGTCACTGTTAAGTAGCGAGAAACGGGTGGGTGAATCATGCCGGAGACTAATAAGAAATCCTTTAGGAAGATATGGGCAAAGATCAAGGCAAGAGGTTTTACCTTAATGGCGGTTCCAAATGCAGGAGGGAAACCCCCCCGGCGTTTGCATATTTCATTAACCTTTTTGCTTTTTCTTTTTTTAGTAGGGGCCATTTTTACCGGACTGAACATATATGTATGGATAGCTTATCCTGCCAAACTTAATGATATCCATAGCCTTTATCAGGAGATCGAACGGCGTGATCAGACCATTTCCCGATTAGATAAAGAAAACAAGGAAATTCAGCCGAGTATTGAGCGTAGTCTTGAGCAGGCTAAACGGCTTGAGGAAATTGAAAGACTAGAGGCGGAGGCCAAGATCTTAATTGATGCCGTCAAAAATAAGGGCAGCCGCGCAGTATCAACCACTTCCAGCCGCGGTTTGATTTTGCGTAACAGACTTTCTGAGAATATTAAAACTGAAGTAGTAGCGGATGATGGTATTGATTCCAGATTGGCAACCCTTGATCGCAATCTCGATATCCTTGAAAAAGAACTTGACGAACGCGAAAAATCAGTAAATAAATTAGTTGTTGATTTGAAGAATACTATTAATACATTGGACCACACCCCCTCGGTATGGCCCGTATCCGGGAAAATTACCTCTAATTTTGGTACACGGAAAGACCCTTTTACAGGCGTTTTGAAAACGCATAAAGGTCTTGATTTGAAAGCTTATACCGGCCAGCCTGTCAAGGCGACTGCAGCAGGAAAAGTCATCTTCGCAGGATGGGCCAGCGGATACGGATATAAAGTAGAAATTGATCACGGCAATGGCTATCGATCGGTTTATGCTCATAATAGTAAATTAGCGGTTAAATATGGCCAACAGGTCAAAAAGGGACAAGTGATCTGTTATGCAGGTAGTACTGGCAGAAGCACTGCACCACATGTCCATTTCGAAATTAAGAAAAACGGGACTCCAGTGAATCCAAGCACAGTTCTGGCTCAATTTTAACAAAGCAGGAAGCCTAAAAGGAGGCAAAATAAATGGGCATGCGTAACAAAAATGTTCAGGAAGTTCCAGGCAGCAAAAAGATCGACACGATTATTGGCAAAGATACGGTTGTCAAAGGTCGTATCGATTCGGAAGGCGCTATTCGTATAGATGGGCGCTTTGAGGGAGAAATCTATACAACCAGTGATTTGGTTGTAGGCGAGGCTGGCAACATTACGGCCACCAGAATTGAGGCGAAAAATATTTGCATCGCCGGCGAGGTTCACGGTAATGTCGTGGCAAGCGGAAAGTTGGAATTGGTGCCGAGCGGCAAACTCTACGGTGATGTTCAGATGTCTATTTTGGTAGTCGAAGATGGCGCTGTGTTCCAGGGACAGTGCGAAATGCTCAATCCGAATCTAGATGTACGTGAACGTGGCAAAGCACTCAGCTTCAAGACCCCGGCTAAAGACGAAGTGGCCGCCGCCGGCAAAGTCGAAGAAAAGAAAGACGCGCCGAAGAACAACTAAGATTAATTAGCGAGAATTGGTTCCAAAGTTCCGAAGGTGTCCGTTTGGCGGACACCTTTTCGCATGCTTTGAATATTAGGCGGGCTTTCAGCGGAAAATAACGCTGGAGGTGGCCTGCACTTGCGAAAAATCGTTGCGTTAGAAGACACCCTATCCGGGATGAAAGATTTACTGATCGAAGAAGGCTATGATGTGAAGAGCATGAATGAAGGTCTAGGCGACGCTGATGCTGTGATCGTCAGCGGAATGGAGGAAAATGTAACCGGCGTACATGATCGTATGACAGATGCCTTTGTGTTAAACGCTGATGGTAGGCGGCCAGAAGAAATTCTGGACGACTTACGACGACATTTTGAACTGATGGATTAGCGCCAGGGCGGGCCGGCATTCTTTAGCCGGCCTAATTTTTATGCTTTCAAAAAAAGGTCTTCCGGAGCAGTCAAATCAGTTTTTTATGTTATTCGCTAAGCTCGTAAAGATTTTGTTGAGGAGGCAGCAGGAATCAGCAAATAAAAATCCAAAAAAGAGCATAAATTAGTCAAGGTTGATACCTTTATCCCAAATTGGGAAGGAAAGAGGCGATTAGATGACAAAGACAAAAATTCGGGTGGCAGTGGTAGGTTATGGAAATGTAGGCCGCTATTCTATTGACGCGGTCCAGACAGCGCCAGACATGGAGCTGGTAGGAGTAGTACGACGGCCAAGCTCACTGAAGAGCGAAAATGCCGAGTTGAAGAGTCTGGGAGTAAACGTGGTCGGTAACATACAGGAAGTGGAAAATATCCAGGTTGCCATTCTCTGCTCACCTACCCGTACAATCCCCGATGTAGCAGAAGGCATTCTAAATCTGGGTATCAACACGGTAGACAGTTTTGATATTCATGGGCAAGCCATTGTGGATTTGAGAGCCAGACTCCAGAAGGCAGCAGTCAAAAGCAATGCAGTGGCAATTATTTCAGCAGGATGGGACCCCGGCACTGATTCGGTCGTGCGTGTGCTCTTTGAAGCAATGGCACCATTTGGCATAACATATACCAATTTCGGGCCCGGGATGAGTATGGGACATTCCACCGCTGTAAGAGCGATGCCCGGGGTGAAAGAAGCACTGTCAATGACCATCCCACTGGGAACCGGCGTGCATCGCCGGATGGTCTATGTTGAACTGGAGCCAGGCAGCAGTTACGAACAGGTGAAGCAGCAAATCCTGAATGACCCCTATTTTGCCAAAGATGAAACCCATGTGTTCGCAGTCAGTGATGTAAACGCTCTGTGGGATTTTGGGCATGCTGTTAAGATGCAGCGTAAGGGAACTTCCGGTAAGACTGCTAATCAGCTGCTGCAACTAAAAATGGCCATTAATAATCCGGCTTTGACAGGTCAGATTCTGGTGGCGGCGGCCAGAGCGAGCTTGCTCCAGAAGCCGGGCGCTTATTGTTTGCCGGAAATTCCGCCATTGGACTTTTTGCCCGGCGACCGCGAGGCCTTAATCGAGCGGCTGGTGTAAGTTAGTTCGAGCAAATTTGGCGAATTTATGGGCTTGTTGAAAAGAGTTAAATTTGAGAAGGGCAGAGAGTTGTTGGCCAAAATATGGAGAGGCCTGCAACGATCTGCCCTCTGACTATCGCAGACCGCTACACGGCACCGTATGATCTTTCGACCATACGACACCTGCTCACAGCCTACGATAATCTTTGGCCGATCGATATCGATCCACTGGGAACCGACTGCAACCTCCCGGCTGCAACCGATCCTTGCTGAACCGATAGCGATCTTCGCTCGACTACTGCATACCGGTTGTGCGCCTGTAATAGCGGTTAAGCCATTACAGACACTTGGCGGGCATGCAATAATCTGCGCTAGGACCGTTACAGATAGCAAAGCGTTACCAGATAACCACCTGTAACGATCTTCTGCTCGACCCATACCGACAGCATTGCTGCCGATATGAATCTGTGCTCGACCGCTGCAAACCTCTATTACTATGGTGACCGTAATGAGTAAGGCCTATAACAGGAACTAACAGGGAAAAATTAAAGAGGCTTGCAACGATCTGCCCTCTGACTACCGCAGACCGCTACACGGCACCGCATAATCTTTCGACCATACGACACCTATTCACAGCCTACAATAATCTTTGGCCGACCGATATCGATCCACTGGGAACCGACTGCAACCTCCCGGCTGCAACCGATCCTTGCTGAACCGATAGCGATCTTCGCTCGACTACTGCATACCGGTTTCGCACCTGTAATGACAGTTGGGCCATTACAGGTACTTGGCGGGCATGCAATAATCTGCGCTAGGACCGTTACAGATAGCAAAGCGTTACCAGACGACCACCTGTAACGATCTTCCGCTCGACCCATACCGACAGCATTGCTGCCGATATGAATCTGTGCTCGACCGCTGCAAACCTCTGATAATATAGTGGCCTGAAAGCAGAAGCACTATGACAGGAATAAAATGGATTTCGCCGGTGTAGCGACGCGATGTGGTCAGCCAGGTCGGATGACATTATCGCTGATTAATGACAGCCGGATGACATTTAGTTGCTGATAATCGCAAGATAAGATATAATGAATTTGAAAAACATAACAGACACAGGTGCCCGTTAAAAACGGGTGAAAAGGGAAGTCCGTAGGCCTTGCTTAAAGGCCGAGCGGCGCGGTCCCGCCACTGTGACCGGCGAGCTGAGCTTAGCCACTTTTCGGGAAGGCTAAGTTTACAAAGCAATGACCCGGCAGCCAGGAGACCTGCCTGTGTTTGAAGACCGACTGCGGCTTTCGCGGAAAAAGCCCGGGAGAAGATTTTATGCCCGGCTTTTCCTGAGTCGGGCTTGTTTTATGTTTTACGAACTTATCGAAGGGGGATCTCTATGAAAAGGAAAAGTTTGATGACGTTCGTATTAACCGTGGCGTTAACCATGGCGGTGATGATCGCCATCGTATTTGCCGGATCCGGGTACGGCAGCGGTGCCAAAGTACAGGCTGCCCAGGCTTATCCCTTGACCATGAAGGATGATCTGGGGCGCTCTGTCACACTAAATGCTCAACCACAACGCATTATCTCTTTGACGCCAAGCGTAACTGAAATGCTGTTTGCTTTAGGAGCCGGTCCCCGCGTGGTCGGTGTTACAAATTACTGCAATTATCCTGCGGAAGCTCAGGCGGTAGCCAAAATTGGCGATGTAAACCTCAATTATGAACGTATTCTTGAGCTGAAGCCCGACCTGATTATCGGGGTTGGTAGCATGCAGTCTGAAGATATCAATAAATTAGTGTCCCTTGGACTGAAGGTGTTTGTGATCGAGGCGGTTAAAATTGTCGATGTTCCGAGGCAGATGCGGGTACTCGGGCGCGTTCTCGGTAATCCCGAAACAGGCGAACAGTTAGCTGCCAGTTTTGAGAACCGCGTGGCCGATATTAAAAAGAAGGTCAGTCAGCAAAAGATGCGTCCGCGCGTGTTTATTGAAATTTGGAATGAACCGCTTATGACCGCCGGGCCCAATACGTTTATGGATGAACTGATTGTGACAGCAGGCGGAATCAATATTGCCGGAGACAGTCCTAATCCCTGGCCGCAATTCAGCATGGAAACTGTCATCCAAAGAGATCCGGAAGTAATCATTTTGACTTGCTACAACAAGGAAGAAGTGATGAATCGCAAGGCCTGGGCCGGGATTTCAGCGATTAAGACCGGCCGGGTCCATGAGATTAATCCTGATATTTATTCCAGGCCGGGGCCGCGCCTGGTTGATGCTCTGGTCGAGATGTACAATTTGCTGCATCCTTAATGCCGTAATAGCAGTAACCGCGTGAAATGGCGCGTAACGGCTGAAGCGGTGCTAAGTGGCGCGCAGCGGTACGATCGACCAAAGTGCGTGAAAAGGCGCGAAACGGCGCACAGCGGCGCAACAACGGCGTGAAACGATCGAAGTGCGCCAAAACGGCGTGAAACAGCAATAAAAAGTGGTAAAGAGTGATGGCGTGAAAAGATTGAAAGCAATTCCGGTGCTGATAGTAGCGGCAGCCACCTTGCTGGCAGTGATTATTCTGGGTATAGGTCTGGGGGCTGTATCGATACCGGCAGCGGAAATTATCAAAAGCATTATTAACTACTTACGTGGTCTGACCGACGTTGAGCAAGCCGGACCGTGGCAGGCTATTATCATGCAGATCCGGCTGCCGCGCGTTATTCTGGCAGCGATGGCTGGCTCCGCGCTGGCAACAGGCGGAGTCTGTTTTCAGGCCGTGCTGCGCAACCCGCTGGCGGATCCCTTTGTCATTGGGGTTTCCGCGGGCGCCGGGTTGGGTGCGGCCTTGGGAATTGCCCTGTCCGAATTGATCGGGCATACCGGGAATGCCTTGCTGCCAATGTTTGCCTTTCTGGGTGCCCTGTTGGCTACCGGCCTGGTTTATGGTCTCTCACTGAAAAACAGGCGCGTGGATGTCGGACGCTTGCTGCTTGCCGGAGTGGCGGTCAGTTCTTTTCTGACATCACTGATGTCATTGCTAATTGTGTGGCGTCAGCAGGATATGCAGAAACTGGTCTTTTGGATGATGGGCAGTTTTTCTGCACGCGGCTGGCAACATATCCAGGTGGTCTTGCCTTACTTGGTAGTTGGGCTCATTTCTGCAGGATTGCTGGCCAGCAGGCTGAATTTGCTGGCATTGGGTGAAGAAAGAGCTTTTTATCTCGGGCTGCGCGTTGAAATATTCAAAGCCTGGGCGCTGCTGACCGGTGCATTGCTGGCGGCGGCCGCAGTTTCTGTGAGTGGTGTGATTGGGTTTGTAGGCCTGATGATTCCCCATATTGTCAGATTATTAGTCGGTCCGGACCACAAAATTTTACTACCTGCTTCGGCACTCGTGGGAGCAGCTTTTCTGATCGCTGCCGATATCGCGGCCCGGACAATCATGCCGCCGATTGAACTGCCCATCGGAATTTTGACGGCACTAAGCGGAACGCCATTTTTCCTGTGGCTGCTGCGAAAGAGAGGCCAGTACTGATGACACATCTGATGACTGATAAAATTGCTGGTGAAAAATTCGCGGCACAGGAGAAAGCGGCAGGGAGTCAGCAGACCTGGGCCTTGTGTGCTCGGGATCTGGAGTTTAGCTTTCCGGGTAGAAGAGGCAGTAGCGGGAGAGGCAGCAATGGCAAAAAAGTGGTGAACGGGATTTCACTGGCGCTTGCTGCGAATGAGATGGCAGCCCTGATTGGCCCGAATGGCTCCGGCAAATCGACGCTGGTGCGTCTGCTTAGCGGTTATTTGAGGCCGGACAGCGGCACAGTCTGGCTTTTCGGCCAGGAACTGCGCCGCATGCCGCGTAAGGCAGCAGCCCGACTATTGACGGTGATGCCGCAGAATATACAATATGAAACGCCATTTACGGTCGAGGAAATCGTCAGGATGGGTTCATATGCGCGTCCTGAGGGATTGGATCGCAACGTAGCCAAGCAATTGCTGCAGCGCCTGGACCTCTGGGAGTTAAGAAAAAAGGCTGTTACCGAGTTGTCCGGCGGTGAAACGCGGCGTGCGGCACTGGCGCAGGCCTTAGCCCAGAAACCATCCGTTCTGTTGTTGGATGAGCCAGCCGCTAATCTCGACATTCGTTATCAATATGAATTGATGGAAATTGTCGCAGAGTTGCACCAGCAAACCGGATTAACTGTACTGGTGGTGCTGCATGACCTGAATCTGGCGGCAGCTTATGCTTCCAGAATCATCATGTTAGACGAAGGCCAAGTGGTGGCTGACGGAAAGCCACGCGATGTATTGACACCGCAGAATCTGGCCAATCATTTCGGAGTGGATGCCGCCGTCACTTTTGCCAATGATGATATTCTCAGGATCCGGGTGATTCCTCCGAAACATAGTACGAAAGACATGCCGCCGCCACCGGAGTTTGGGACAGATTCCTTTAGAGATCATGAGGGATGAAAAAGTCAGGCTCTTCGAGAGCTTTCTCCTCAAGATATTCAATGACCAAGCGCCGCAGAATATGCGCTACCGGCTGCCGCTCGTAAAACGAAACGTGGCGCAGCTTTTCGTAAACGTCTGACGGCATTCTGAACTGCACGGCGCGCATTCTAACCGTTTCCGGAGCAGTCTCTTCTCTGGCTATTTCCATGTTAACATTCTCCCCTCCCGTGATTAGTGTACCCGCTAATGGACGAAAATAGAGACGCGGAAACCGTCCCCGCGTCTCGTTTTTGCAAAAAAATGTATAAAGAGTTGCTTTAGTGGGAAATATGGAAACGTCTTCATTTATTACGCTTACCTGAGAGATTCATTTCGGGAGGTTCGTATGTTATGAAGCGTTTTCTATTAATCTTCATATTTGGATTGCTCATAAATTTTGTGGTGATCGAAGGAACAATGGCAGCCGGTTTCAGTTCCGGTTCAGGTTTAGGTTCAGGTTTAGGTTCCGGTTCCGGCGCTGGTCTTGGCCCGGCAGCGATGAGATACTGGGGTGCCAAACTGCCAGAAGACCCGCTGACTATCGAAAATCCGTCCCAAATAGTCCCCGCACCTGAAATCAGGGATCTCATTGAAAAATATAATCCCCAGCTGCCAGAAGAGCAAAAACAGACAATCATTGAAGCAATCCTGCAATCGGCTGAGCGCCATGGGCTGGATCCAATACTGGTGGCTTCGGTTATTGCCGCTGAATCCTCCTTCCGGCCGCGCGCACGCTCGCGCTGTGATGCCAGGGGATTGATGCAACTGACGAGAATGGTCTGGCCTTATGTCGGAGTTCAGGATCCGTATGATATCGAGCAGAATATTGAGGGCGGTTGCATTTTTTTGGCGAAACAGCTGTCCCGCTTTCAAAGCGTCGAACTTTGCCTGGCAGCCTATAACGCCGGTCCGGGCATTGTCGGCAAATTGAAGCGCATTCCTAATTATCCTGAGACGATCAACTATGTTAAAAAGGTTACCCGCTTGACCAATGAGTTGAGCACAAAATATGAAGCCCGTAAAGCGGCCGTCACCGCAACCTATTTGGCGGTTAATATCAAGCCTTCTCCGGATCCGGCCTTTGATTTCCTGCCCCCGGGCCGTTTGAATGAGTGGTACGAGCAGGACAGCCCTTGCCCTGATGAGGCAGTTGACCGAGGCAGCGAAGCCGACGCTGAAGGCGCCGGCACTGAAGGCGATTGGTATGAAGCGCCTATTCAATGTCTGCCAGATCAAAAGCGCACCTTTAACCATATTTGCATGTATAGTTCGGCAACGGCTAATAGTACGAGTAGTACGACGCCGAGCCTCGCGACGTGCCTTACTAATCTGCCCAGACTAAGCTGTCCCGATTAAACCGTAAACCGCCTCAACTAAACTGCCTCAACAAAGCCGCCCCAAATAAATTACCATGGTCACCAGTTGCATGGTACATTCCTGCATGCCTGCGACCCTGTCACCATTACTTTCCCTGGTCCGCCTTTGCCGCGCTCCAGTGATGCACTGAGCTAAAGTGGCAATGTGATGCGGGTTTGCGCCATTGGTTTACTACTTTTATGATCGATTTTAGGCAGGAAGATGTCAGGGGATCCCGAATAGACTATCTAGCAAATGGCATTTTTAATCCGGGCATGGTTTCCCAAAAAGTCCATATTGCTCTTTGACCCCAAATTCTCTTAATTCCCCGATATCCCGGATGATCGGCTTGCACAGAAGGTGAATCAATGGAGTTAACACTTAATGGGACTGGTCTGACTTTGGCTGATGTCATCGCAGTGGCTTATCACAAAAAGCGCGTGACCATCGCCGACGAAGCCTGGAGGAAAGTCGAACAGGCACGTGCGTTTGTCGAGCGGCAGATCGCGGAAAAACGTGTGGTTTACGGCGTTACAACGGGGTTTGGCAAGTTCAGCGAAGTTAGTATTTCTGCTGATGCCACTGAGGAATTGCAGCGTAATCTTATCCGCAGTCATGCCTGCGGTGTTGGCCGACCGTTTCCCGTTCAAGTGGTACGCACAATGATGCTGCTGCGCACAAACGCACTGGTGCAGGGACATTCTGGTGTCCGACGGGAAACTCTGGAGCTACTGCTGGGTATGATCAATAATGATATTCATCCAGTAATCCCCGAACAAGGCTCAGTCGGAGCCAGCGGGGATCTTTGTCCTTTAGCTCATCTGGTATTGGTGATGATCGGCGAAGGTCAGGCTGAGACAGGCGGTCAAATTATGGATGGCGGCGCGGCATTGGCGAAGCATGGTCTCAAACCTATCCGTCTGGGTGCCAAAGAAGGGCTGGCTTTGATCAACGGTACACAAATGATGAATGCTGTCGGAGCACTGGCGCTACACAAGGCGCAAATTCTGGCCAAAACTGCAGATATCGCGGCAGCCCTCTCATGGGAGGCTTTGCGTGGTACAGACGCAGCCTACGACGCCAAGGTGCATGCCTTAAGGCCGCATGCCGGACAGAGTCTGGTGGCCTCTAACTTACGCCGGCTGGTGGCCGACAGTGCAATTCGGAAGTCACATATCAACTGTCCGAAGGTACAGGATGCTTATTCATTGCGCTGCGTCCCGCAGGTTCATGGGGCCAGCCGCGATGCACTCGGTTATGTCACGAATGTGATCAATATAGAAATGAACTCGGTTACAGATAATCCGTTGCTTTTCCCGGAGCAGGGCGAGGTCATCTCCGGAGGGAATTTCCATGGACAGCCTCTGGCGCTGGCGTTGGACTTTTTAGGCATTGCACTTGCCGAATGGGCTAATATCAGTGAGCGCCGGACTGAAAGACTGGTTAATCCAGCACTCAGCGGGTTGCCGGCTTTCCTGACCGCGGAAGGCGGCTTGAACTCGGGAATGATGATCGCTCAATATACCGCGGCCGCCTTGGTCTCCGAGAACAAGGTGTTGGCGCATCCCGCATGTGTAGATTCGATTCCGACTTCGGCAAATCAGGAAGATCATGTTTCAATGGGCAGTATAGCGGCCCGCAAGGCTAACCAGATTGCCGGACATCTGGCATCGGTACTGGCCATTGAAGTGATGGCTGCCTGCCAGGGAATCGAGTTCTGCAAACCGCTGCAGCCGGGCATCGGAACAAGCGCCGCTTATCGGGCGGTGCGTGCCGAAGTGGCGCCACTGGTCGAAGATCGTCCGCTTTATTCTGACATTGCAGCGATAACTGATTTGATTACTTCCGGCCGGTTGCTGAAAGCTGTGGAAGACGCGATCGGACCATTGGATTAAGTGCGAACAGTGCAAGGCGCAAAGACAAGGCGCAGAGCGCAAATGTCAGCGCCTGTTTATAATTAGATAAAATTAAAAGCAATTGCCACCAAATTTTACAAGGGGGTATTAATATGGCCAGAGTAATCAGAGCTCCGCGGGGCAATAAAATTACCTGTAAAGGCTGGGTACAGGAAGCCGCCATGCGGATGCTGATGAATAATCTGGACCCGGAGGTTGCCGAACGTCCGGAAGATTTAGTGGTTTATGGCGGTAAGGGTAAAGCCGCCCGTAATTGGGACTGCTTTGACGCCATTGTCGCCAGTCTCCAGCAGCTTGAAAACGACGAAACCTTGCTGGTCCAGTCGGGGAAACCAGTCGGGATTTTCAAGACGCATGCGGATGCGCCGCGCGTCCTGATCAGCAATTCCATGCTGGTACCGGCCTGGGCCAACTGGGATGAGTTCAGAAGGTTGGAAGAACGCGGCCTGACGATGTATGGTCAGATGACCGCTGGCAGCTGGATTTATATCGGTACTCAGGGCATTTTGCAGGGTACATATGAAACGTTTGCTTCAGCCGCCCGTAAGTCGTTTGGTGGTTCCCTGAAGGGCACCCTTACTCTCACCGCCGGTCTTGGCGGTATGGGTGGCGCTCAGCCGCTCGCCGTTACCATGAATGGCGGCGTTGTAATCGCGGTGGAAGTTGATCCGACCAGGATCCAGAGGCGTCTGGATACCAGGTATTGTGATGTCAGTGTGAAGTCGATTGACGAAGCCCTCGAATTGGCACATAAGGCGATGGGTGAAGGCCGTCCGCTGGCCATTGCCCTGGAAGGCAACGCCGCCGAAGTTTTCCCCGAGTTCGTCAAGCGTGGAATTAAGCCCGACCTGGTCACCGACCAGACTTCGGCTCATGATACTCTGAACGGTTATGTGCCGGCCGGGATGACGCTTGCTGAAGCAATCAGGCTCCGTAAAGAAAATCCGACCGAATATGTGCATTTGGCGGAACAGTCGATCGTTCGCCATGTCGAAGCCATGCTGGCTCTGCAAAAAGCCGGTTCCGAAGTGTTCGATTATGGCAATAACATCCGCCAGGTGGCGTTTAATAACGGCGTCAAAAACGCCTTTGATTTCCCGGGATTTGTGCCCGCCTACATCAGGCCGCTGTTCTGCGAAGGCAAAGGCCCGTTCCGCTGGGCAGTTTTGTCAGGGGATCCGGCAGATATCGCCCGCATTGACCAGGCCATTATCGAGGCATTCCCGGAAGACAAGCATTTGTTGAACTGGATTCGCATGGCCGGTGAAAAAGTGGCGTTCCAAGGCCTGCCGTCGCGGATCTGCTGGCTGGGCTATGGCGATCGCGCCAAGCTGGGCCTGATCATTAATGATCTGGTTGCCAAAGGTGAAGTTAGCGCTCCGGTAGTAATCGGGCGTGATCATTTGGATGCTGGTTCAGTAGCATCCCCGAACCGCGAAACTGAGAGTATGAAAGACGGCAGCGATGCGATTGCTGACTGGCCAATATTGAACGCTTTGCTCAATGCCGTTTCCGGTGCCAGCTGGGTTTCGGTGCATCACGGCGGCGGCGTAGGAATCGGCTATTCCATCCATGCTGGTATGGTCGTAGTGGCGGACGGAACACCGGAGGCAGCCAAGCGGTTACAGCGGGTGCTGACTACTGATCCAGGAACCGGTGTGATGCGGCATGTGGATGCCGGCTATGATATCGCGGCTAACGTTGCCAAAGAAAAGGGAATTAAGATTCCGATGTTGAAATGAATTGCAGATAAAATAAGCCCGGCTGGGTAAGGGCCGGGCTTTTAACATGAAAGGAGCGAGACTATGCCAAGGATCGTTGAATGTATCCCGAACTTCAGTGAGGGACGGGATGCCGAAAAAGTGAAACAGATTTTGGAGGCCATCAGCTCCGTACCTGGCATCAAGCTGCTGGATCACTCCATGAACGCCGATCACAACCGGTCGGTGGTAACTTTCATTGGCGAACCCGAAAGAGTGCTGGAGGCTGCTTTCGCCGGCTGCCGTAAAGCCGCCGAGCTAATCAATATGGAACAGCATCATGGTGAACATCCGCGCATTGGTGCCACCGATGTTATTCCATTTGTCCCGATTAGAGAAGTGACCATGGCGGATTGCATCGAGATGGCCAAAAAGCTGGGCGAGAGAATCGCAACCGAACTGGAGATTCCGGTTTATCTCTATGAAGAAGCCGCCACACGCCCGGAACGCAAAGATTTGGCATATATCAGGAAGGGCCAGTATGAAGCTTTGAAGGCCGAGATGGGCGTACAGCCGGAAAGAGATCCGGATTTCGGACCGGCGCGGATGCATCCGACTGCCGGCGCCACCGTTGTGGGTGCCAGAATGCCACTGGTTGCGTTCAATATCAACCTGGGGACCTCAGATATTAACATTGCCAAGCGTATCGCCAAACTAATCCGTGCCCGTGACGGCAGATATATGTATGTCAAGGCGATGGGCGTAAACCTGGATGAGCGTCATATTGCCCAGGTATCGATCAATATGATCAACTTCCGCAAAACCTCTCTGTACCGCGTCTTCGAGACTGTTAAAATGGAAGCGGAAAGATACGGAGTTCCGGTCGTGGGCAGTGAGATTATAGGATTAGTGCCAATGGACGCGCTTATCGATGCTGCTGAATATTATCTGCGGATCGAGAATTTTGATCGGGCACAAATTTTGGAGTCCAGACTGACTGTAGAGTAATCACGCTGGAGGTGATGAATGATGCCGGACGGTCAGATCCAAAGTCAGAATCAAAGTTATTATCAGTGTCATGGTAATGGCCAGGATAATGGCCAGCCTGATTTGCTGTTAATACATGCCAGTGAACTAGTAACAATCGCCGGCAAAGGGAACAAGCCGGTAACCGGCAAGGCATTAGCAGATCCAGTGATCATTAACGACGGCGCTTTAGCG
>JBMNNY010000099.1:0-8068 GCA_050942765.1 Bacillota bacterium
AGCCTTGGTTACTCCGGGCGTCACACGTCGGCCGGTATATTTGTCGCCGAACTCTTCCAAGAAGGCTTTCACCAGAAGTGGAATATCATCGCGCCGTTCGCGCAGCGGCGGCAGCTCAATGACAAAGTCATTCAGACGGTAGTAGAGATCTTCGCGAAACAGGCCTTGTTCGATCAAGGCCGGCAAATCACGATTGGTAGCGCTGACCACCCGCACTTCCACCCGCACCGGCCGGCTGCCGCCTACGCGCTCGAATTCTTTCTCCTGCAGAATGCGCAGCACCTTGGCCTGGGTAGTTAACGACATATCACCGATTTCATCCAGAAAGATCGTGCCATTGTGTGCCAGTTCAAACCGTCCCAGGCGGCGCTCGGTTGCGCCGGTAAAAGCGCCTTTTTCATGCCCGAATAACTCCGCCTCCAGCAGTGTTTCCGGCAGGGCGGCGCAGTTCACTTTGATGAAGGGGCCGTCTTTCTTAAGCCCCAAATAATGCAATGCCCCGGCCACCAGTTCTTTGCCGGTGCCAGTTTCTCCGGTGATTAGCACAGCCGCATCCGTTGGTGCCACGCGCTCAATCATGCGATAGACTCGCTGCATAGCATCACTGCCGCCAGTAATTTGGCCCAGTCCATAGCGGCGTTCTTCCTCCTGCCGATAAAGCTGATTCTGGGCTTCCAGACTGGCGGTACGCGCCTCCAGATTACGCAGCCTGAGCGCATTTCCGACGACAATCGGCAATTCATTTCCAGCCTCAGCCTTATCAACAAAATCGAAAGCCCCCAGGCGGACACATTCAATAGCTCTTTTAATCTCCGCTTTGTTGGAGACGATTATCACCGGTATATCGGCATACTTCTGCCGTAAAATCTTCAGTGTGTCAATGCCGCCCCAGGTTCCAGGCGGCATCTTCAAGTCCATAATTACGATGGCTGGCAGGCGCTCCTGCATTACGGTCAGCGCCTCGTCACCATCGGAAGCCAGGACAACGTTATAACCGGCTTCGGTAAGCCACTCGCCAAAAAACTGACGGGCTTGTTCTTCGTCATCAGCTACCAAAATGAGGGGTTTATCAGTCTCAATTTGGGACATACGCAACTCCCCTTCCGCTAGACTGGCTGGTGGCGGTTTACGACTCCATTTACATTAGCTGGCAATACTTCATTTCCATTAGCTGGCGGTTGCCTGCTTCATTTCCTTGATTACTCCCTGCAGACCCAGGGCGCACTCCATTCTTTTCTTAAGCAAAGCGCAGCCGACACGATCCGGCTTAAGAATATCGCCATTGATCAGATGGGCATTGGCATGGCAGCCTCCGCTGCATAAAAACCGTGCCCAGCATTGCGCACACCCTTCTTTGGTGAACAAATCAGCAGCACCAAAGGCCTGACGCAAATCCACGCGCTCAATCCCGGTGGTGACATGACCCATTCGGAACCATTCCCTGCCAACAAACTGGTGACAGGGATACAAGTCTCCGGACGGTGTTACTGCAAGATAATCATAACCGGCGCCGCATCCGGAAATCAGTTTCAAAATGCAGGGACCATGATCCAGATCAACGGCAAAATGGAAATAGCGCAGCGGATCACCCGCAATCGCACAATCCAGACAGAACTCGGCTAATTTATCATATTCTGCGAAGATCACCGGTAAATCCTGCTCCCGAAAACCATAAGGCGCATCCGGACCAGCAATGACCGGCTCTACCGAAATGCTGCGGAATCCTTGATTATAAAGGAACTTGACATCCTCGGCAAAATCGAGATTATGGCGCGTAAAAGTGCCACGCACGTAATAATCCGAATCATTGCGGGAACGTACCGCTTTGCCGATATTCTTCAGAATGCGCTCGGATGTGGCTTGCCCTCCGGCGTCCGGCCGCATATAATCATGCACTGCTGGACGTCCGTCTGCGCTAAGTACCAGTGATATTCCCTGCGCATTCAAATACTCCAGCTTATCATCATCAAGATTATGGGCATTCGTGGTTAGCGTAAAGTGAATGTTTTTTTGAACAGCCTGGGCTGCCTGACGGCCATAGGCGACGGTCTTTTTTACGGTCTCGAAATTCAGCAGCGGTTCTCCGCCAAAGAAGTCTACTTCCAATTGCCCGTAGGGCCCGCTTTCGCGGAGGAGGAAATCGACAGCAGCAAAAGCGATCTCAGGAGACATCAGCGAGCGGTCGCCGCCAAAGGCACCGGTTTCTCCAAAGCAATAGCGGCAACGTAAGTTGCAGTCATGCGCGATATGCAGACACAGAGCCTTCAGGTTGGCCGGTTTCTCATGTTTGATGTGCGGCAATTCTGCAGCCTGCGCTGCAAAAAGCCCCAGCGTTCGAAGATCATTCCAAATATCTTTCAGCGCCGCACTATCCACTCCCGTAATTTGATCCGGGCACTGGGGGCACTCCGGACATACCGAGTCAGCTGCCACATTTTCGGCAATCCAATCCAGCACTTTGATGGTATTATGATCAACTTCAAATAAAGAGCCGTGTAATACATCGAATAACCAATACCGATTTAGCGCACGAAACCAATGAAAAAGGCTGTGCATGCCGAACCCTCCGTGCATAAAAAATATGGCCTTTGGTTTCCCAAGGGCCATTCACCATCAACTACTACTTATTTTTGGCAAACCTGGTTTCCGACTGTACAAGATGTTTTGCACGCGGATTGACAGGAATTCTGGCAACGCCCGCATCCGCCGGTTTTTGCAGTATTCTGCAAATCGCGGACCACTACAGGTTTGATATGATTACTAAGAATCAAAATAATCCCCCCGAAATAAATTTCCGACGTAAGATTGCGAAATGAAACATGGTGGACCCGAAGGGATTCGAACCCTCGACCTCTGCGATGCGAACGCAGCGCTCTCCCAACTGAGCCACGGGCCCAATTCACCCGTACATTATATCACAGAGATCGAGATCTGCCAAGAGACATTCATTGTCATCCCCGCTGCCGGATTTTCTTCGATAATATCCCACCGATTTGTCCGCACTCTTTGGCACTTAACGAACCCCATCCTTCGGCGCGGATCTGCTCATAAAGCCCAAGCTCGCGCGCTATTTTCAGTTTGGCCTTTTCCTGTGGAGTCAGTGGCTTTTTCTTTTTGGCGGTTTTGGCAGTATTTTTGCCAGCCTTACTATTTTTGGCAGTCTTGGCAATCTTGCCAGCCTTGCCAGTTATCACATCCTTACTCTTGGCCAAAGCTTTTTGAGCCTGATTTCCTGCGCCATTTGCCATACTCGCCATGCTAACACCTTCACGCCTTTTGTTGTTAGCATACCCCAATCAGACAAAAAAGAAGACCGCCTTTACATTTCTGTAGGCGATCTTCTCTGATGCAGATCAAATTGCAGTCTTACCGTACCAAATGACAGGCGACGAAGTGACCGGGTTTAACTTCTTTCCATTCCGGCACCATTTCCGAACAGACCGGAGTAGCATAACGGCAGCGGGTATGGAAATGGCATCCCGGCGGCGGATTGATCGGGCTCGGAACATCGCCTTCCAGCAGAATACGCTCGCGCTTAACTTCCGGGTTCGGGATGGGAATCGCCGAAAGCAACGCTTTGGTATACGGATGCAGCGGATTGTCATATAGTTCGTCCTTAGTGGTCAGCTCGACGAGTTGACCTAAGTACATAACGGCCACACGGTCACTAATATGTTTGACGACCGCCAAATCGTGTGCAATGAACAGGTAGGTCAGGCCGAACTCCTTCTGCAAATCCTGCAGCAAGTTGATGACCTGCGCCTGAATGGAAACGTCCAGTGCAGAAACAGGTTCGTCGCAGACGATGATCTTCGGATTAACCGCCAGTGCGCGGGCAACGCCGATACGCTGCCGCTGACCGCCGGAAAACTCGTGCGGATAACGGCGGGCATGTTGTCCGGAAAGGCCGACAACGCTCAGCAGTTCTTTGACGCGCTGTTCGAGCGCTTTACCAGAAGCCAGGTTGTGAATGAGCAGCGGCTCGCCAATAATATCGCCTACCGTCATACGGGGATTCAATGACGCATAGGGGTCTTGGAAGATAATCTGCATATCACGACGCAGTTCCCGCATCTCATGGTTATTCAGTTCGAGAATGTTGCGGCCTTCAAACCATACTTCACCAGCGGTCGCTTCCAGTAAACGCAAAATCGTACGTCCCAGAGTCGATTTCCCGCAACCGGATTCGCCGACCAGGCCAAGGGTTTCACCGCGGTGAATCTCGAAAGAGACATTATCAACCGCTTTATTCAAGCCTACTACTTTTTGAAAAACAATTCCGCGTGTAATCGGAAAATGTTTTGTCAGGTTTTTTACTTCAAGAAGAACTTCTGCCACTGTGTGCACCCCTTTCTGTATTTCAGCGTTCCGGCCTTACTTATTTCTCAACCAACAGCGTACGGAATGATCCGGACTGACTTTCTTAATCTCCGGCTCCTGCTCGCGACAGATATCCATCACATATTCGCAGCGCGGATAGAAACGGCACCCAGGAGGAAGATTCATCGGGTTCGGCACAATACCAGGGATGACTTTCAGGCGATCCGTCTTCTTATCAATCGCCGGAATGGAACCGAGCAAGCCGAGGGTGTACGGATGCAGCGGCCTGGCGAACAACTCACCAACCGGAGCCTCTTCCACAATTTTGCCAGCGTACATGACGACTACTCTTTCGACTACTTCCGCAATCACGCCCAGGTCATGGGTGATCAGGGCGATGGCCATACCGATGTCATGCTGCAGCTTTTTCATCAAGTCGAGAATCTGAGCCTGAATCGTTACGTCCAAAGCTGTAGTCGGCTCGTCTGCGATGAGTAGTTTGGGGTTACAGGACAGAGCCATGGCAATCATGACACGCTGACGCATACCACCGCTCAGCTGGTGCGGGTATTCGTCAACCCGCTTATCAGGGGCGGGAATACCAACCAGATCCAACATTTCAATAGCTTTTTTCCTTGCTTCCCCTGCGTGCAGCTTCTGATGCAGCATAATGGCTTCCATAATCTGATTACCGATTGTGAAAACCGGGTTAAGCGAAGTCATGGGTTCCTGGAAAATCATTGAAATATCATTACCGCGGATGGCACGCATTTCTGCTTCAGTAGCTTTTACCAGGTCTTTGCCTTCAAAAAGAATTTCGCCGTCCACAATTTTCCCCGGCGGCTTGGGGATGAGGCCCATAATCGAGAGCACGGTCTGGCTTTTGCCGCATCCGGACTCGCCGACGATGCCCAGAATTTTACCGCGGTCGATATCGAAATCAACGCCATCTACAGCCTTAACGACACCATCTGGTGTAAAGTAATGCGTTTTGAGGTTACGGACTGAAAGTAGTTGCGGTTGTTGTTGCTGTTGCTCACTCACTGAACCATGCCTCCTTCTTATGCTCTAATAATAGGATGTTACTTCTTATCAACCCACAATTTGGCGTAAAAGAGCGGTATTACCGGATGAATGGAGCAACCCTTAACCCAGCTTTGGTATGCTCGGACAGCTACTGGATGAAATGTCGGTACTATTGGAACATCATTCATAATCTGATTCTCTATACTCTGATAAAGCGCCAGCCGTTTTTTAGGATCACGTTCTTCACGCGCCTGATCAATCATTTTGTCAACCTGTGCGTTCTTGTAACCGGTGAGATTTGTTATCCCGATTTGGCTGGAATGGAACAAGTTAAACATAAAGTCATGGGGGTCCGGATAATCTGCGCTCCATCCATAGCTAAACATATTGGTCTGACCGGACGCGACATATTGATCATATTTATCTGGATCAATCAGTTCGACCGTGACTTTAAAACCAATCGACTCCAAGTCGGCCTTGACCAATTCCAGTAACTGCTTTTGCAATCCGGACATGGAGCCTGCGCTGAGTTTAATAGGTGGCAAACCGCTTCCGCCAGGATAGCCGGCTTTAGTCAGCAAATCAGCCGCTTCTTTAAGATTACGGGCAGGACGTTGACGCTCCGGATTGTGACCTCCGATTCCCGGCGGCAGAATACCGCTGGCTATTTGCCCTGTCCCTCCGTGCAGTCCGAGATAAGCAGTGGCGTTAATGGTCAGCAATACTGCCCGGCGTACCTCGGGACGGTTAAAAGGCGCTTTTTGCACATTAAAGCCGAAATAGAAGGTTGCAAGCTCAGGCCAGGCTTGCATTAATTTGCTCCAGGAGCCGCGCTTATTAAGTAGACCGAGGTATTGCGCATCCAGGTTAATAAAGTCCGTCTGATGCGCCACAAAGGCATCATAGATGGCCTTTGTCGAGCCATATCTGGTCCAGGTAATGGAAGCCAGATAAGGCAGTCCTGTTTGCCAATACTTATCATTCTTCACTAAATGAATCCGCTGCGGACCAAACTCACCGAGTTTAAATGGTCCGGTTCCGACCGGTATCCTGCCAAACCCTGCCGGATCCTTGCTGACAAGATCTTTAGGAACAATAGATAATGCCGGTTCTGCTAAAATAGAAAAGAAAAACATCGAAGGCTGAACCAAGTTAATTTGGATCGTGGATTGATCAATCACCCGGACGCCGCTCAGTCCATTGGTTGCCTTACCGGAAGCTAATGCGTCCGCACCCTCCACCGCCGAAAACAGTGTTACGGCTGTTGAGCCAGTTGCGGGATTAGCGGCGCGATCAAAGGAGAACTTAACATCCTCCGCCGTAAGCTCGCGTCCATGATGAAACAGCACGCCTTTACGCAATGAAATCCGAAAAACCTTGCCATCCTTGGAAACCTGAATGCTGCGGGCAAGTCCATAATCGAGAGCGCCTGTAGTCTGATCGTAAATCATTAGTGTGTCAAAGAGCGCCGGGATGATCGCCCTTTCTCTGGCAGTAGTGAATCGCGCCGGATCAAGGGAGATAACCTCTCCGTCTAGCGGCAGCTGCAGTTTACCACCTGCAACAGGTTTAGCGGGTAGTTCCTCATTTGCCGAATAAACAGTGAATCCCGACAAAACGACAGCCAGACATAAAAGAACGGCTATAACTAATCGTTTCATCGGATGACCCCACCTCCTCCGAATGTGTTTTGGCTTTCTGGATCTTTTTTTCGATGTAATTTTTATTCACGACTGCATAACCGGATCCATAGTTCATGGTACTTTCGAGAATCGAGGTGGGTACTTTATGCACTTATGTTCTCCCCTGCGGTGCCCGAAAGCGCATTTCCTGGAATCAGTTACACAATGCGGAATAGAGATCAATTCTGCGAGAAAATTCTAATTCCTTCCTCATAGCGGAAAATAGTCGCCTTGTTAGTCTCGGATTAGTTCTCAAAGCAAAGACTTAAGCATACGATTTTTCTACAGACAGTTAATATGAACAATTAAATCGCGCTATTGCGACTTCAGGATGAATAATGTTGACGAATGAACTTTCTGATGATACGATATATTACATCGAGCGAGTACTCACTCGCTAGCATTCCCCCCTCTCTTTCTTTACCCCTGGCCTCTCTATGGCCTGAATGAGCTGTTTCAAATTTAATTAAAGACGAAGGGATGTGAGAACGTGGTCAATGAAAAAGTGAAAGCGTGCATTAATCTCCATGCAGTACTGAGAAACATGGAAGACCTGTGTGAGTTGGACAAGGAAGCCGCTCAAATCATCCAGGGCAAAAATGTGACCATTAGGTTTTCAGTCCGGGATGTGCCCCCTGCCATCATTGCTTTCCGCAACGGTAAATGTACCGTGGAAAAAACGGACTCCCGCGACTGCCGCATGAATCTCTATTTCAAAAATCCCGAACATTTCAATCTGATGATCGACGGCCAAAAGAACCCCATTCCGACAAAAGGTTTCCGGTACATAGGATTTTTAAAAAACAGCTTTACCCGCCTGGCGGATCGACTGAGCTACTATCTCAAGCCCACGCCAGAACTACTGCAAGACAAAGACTACGCACGAATCAACACCATCCTCACCGCCTACACCGCCTTTTTCGCAATTCCCGAAATAGCGAGTTATGACCCACTTGGAAAACTGAATGCTTCGCGTATTGCCGACGGCGCTATTGACATTGAAATTGCCAATGGACCAGCTCTCCACATTACCGCCAAAA
>JBMNNY010000100.1:0-8027 GCA_050942765.1 Bacillota bacterium
ATGATTCGGTATCCATAAAGGTATAGAGATTATCGGCGGCATAGAGATACTGCATATCGCGTGTTTCCACTCTCGCTGGCGGCACTTTTTCACCGGCATTGAAAGTACGCTCCACCACAAATCCAGTACGGACGTTGCGCAGCTTAGTGCGGACAAAAGCAGCGCCCTTGCCAGGTTTAACGTGCAGGAAGTCAACTACAGAATACACGTCGCCGTCGAGTTCAATAGTCAGACCAGTACGCAAATCGTTAACAGAAATCAATAAAACCCCTCCATTTGAACTGGAATTCCCAAACCTAAATTTTATAGTGAGAAGACTATCGTGACAATATCATATTATAGTATCCTCAAGTCTTTGGCAATGGTAGTCAAATTATCAATGCCATTTTCAGTAATCGCCACGGTATCTTCGATACGCACACCACCCCAGCCAGGAATGTAAATACCAGGTTCAACTGTGATTACCATACCAGCCTGAAGTACGGTTTCGTCAGCCGGTGACAACCGCGGATTCTCATGAATGGCCAGGCCAACACAATGTCCCAGGCCATGACCAAAGTTCTCCTCGTATCCGGCTCCATTAATAATGCTGCGTGCGAAACTATCGCCAACACGTCCGGTGATACCAGCCTTCAGACCGTTCAAGGCTGCCATTTGAGCTTTTAACACAATGTCATAAATGCGTCGCTGCTCGTCGTTTGCCTCACCGACAACATAGGTTCTGGTCAGGTCGCCGCAATAACCCTGATAAACAGCTCCGCAGTCGATCGTCACAAAGTCGCCTTTTTCGATCAATTTGTCGCTGGCAACACCGTGCGGCAAAGAAGATCTGGTTCCGGAAGCAATAATCGTGTCAAAACCGGTTTTGCTTGCACCCAGGCGGCGCATCCAGGTTTCGAGTTCCAGCGCTATTTCCCGCTCTGATATGCCCGGCTTAATCAGCGGAAGGGTCTTCTCCAAAGCTTGTTCGGTAATAGATTGCGCTTTACGGATCAGCTCGATTTCCTTGGCATCCTTAATCTGCCTGATTTTTTCGACAACGCCTCTAAGTGGAACCAAAGCCTCGCTGCCCAAGGCTTCCCGAAGATAATTATACCCGTCAAATACGAGATAATCCGGCTCAAAAGCAACGCGCCGCACGTTCTTCTCGCGAATCAAGTCTACAAGCGGCTGAAGGGTTGCTCCGCCGGCACTTTTGACAATTTTGAAGTCCGGCGCTTGTGCGGTGGCTTGCTCAATATACCGGAAGTCAGTAATCAAAAACGCTTGGTCAGCAGTGATCAGCAGATTAGCCGCTGTACCGGTAAAGCCGCTTAGATAGCGTCTGTTATTTGGTTCCAAGACGATAATCCCGTCAACTTTGGCGTTGGCCATTTCTTGCCGTATCCTGGTAAGTTTCATTACTGTTATCCACCCTTTCACTGAAAATTAAATTGCACATACTAATATGCTCCAGGCATAAAAGACTTTAACTAATACGACTTGGTATTTTCCACAAACTGATGCCATATTCCTTCACTTCTCGAAAGGTCGAAAAAAGAATCATAAAAACTGCAGTCAACCAAAAAGAGGACTTTGCAGTCCTCTTTGGCTATTCGTAATCTGCGATCTGCCGTTTGCTATCCGTATATTATCTGTAATCTACGGCTATTGGTATCGATCGTGCCGGTTCACATTTGTGCCGGCCTACATTTAGTCCTAGTACCGTTCGTCTTTAATCTCAGTTACCGGACACGAGAGAATCAACACCTGACCAACGGATATTTTCGAAGGATCAGCCAAGTTATTGATTTCACAAAGCAGCTCCACTGTCATTCCATATCGCTTGGCAATACGCCAGACAGTGTCTCCCGGTTTGACTGTATAAAGATGCTCTTTTGGAATTGGAACTTTGATCGCCTGGCCAATTTCCAGTTTGGATTGAGCATTCAAACCATTGGCCTGGTAGAGTCTATCAACCGCAACACCAAATTTACGGGCGATTGAATAAAGCGTGTCGCCTTTTTTGACGATATATGAGGTCTCGCTTAGTGTTACCTGAACTGGCACGTCGGTCTGCACTTCCGGTTCTTCGGTAATTGCAGGATCCGGACTCGGCTCAGTAGTGATCGGCTCGACCTGTGTCGGCTCAGTAACCGTTGTTTGCGTTGGCGGTTCATCCGCCGGCACTACCACGATAATAGGCGGTTCGTCAACAGGCGCTTCAATTACTACAGCTTCAGTTTCCGTATCTGCTGGATCTTTCTGCTCTTTAGGCTGTTCCGTCACCGGATCTGAAGGTTCAGGAGTGGTCGTCGGCGTAGTATCTACAGGTTTAACTTCAGCTTCTGGCTCATCAATATCGAGCGTACCTTGATCCGTAATTTTCGGAGTAATGAAGAAGACCAGTTCCGTTTTCGGAGTAGTACTCTTGCTGCTGAACTTAAAGAAGTTCCCGATAATCGGCAAATCCGAAAGAATCGGCAGCTTATAAATTGTGTCAAGGTCTGTCTGGCGCATCAGACCACCAATAATAATCGTTTCGCCATCTTTCACCCTAAGCACCGTCTCGACTTCGCGTGTCGAAATGCTCGGGTAACCCTCTGATGTTGTGGAGGTGATCGTGCTGACCTCCGGCTTCAAATAGAGGGTAATATCGCCGCCTCTATTAATGCGGGGTGTGATGTACATTTTAACGCCGACTTCAATGAATTGAATGGTGGTAGTGGTACCCTTGTCAGTTTCCTGAGTAATCTTAATCGGTACTTTCTCACCAACCAGAATCTTACCTTCCTGACCATTTGAAGTCGTGATATTGGGACGGGCAACTGTCCGGCTCTTATGTTGCTCCTGCATTGCCTGCAGCGTGAGGTTGATGTCAGGCAGCGTGATACCGGATACATCCCAGGAAATTTGACCTCCCACAGATGCCTGAATGCCTAACTCACTTTTGGCATCCGCACTCATTTCTTCCAAACGGGCTTCGATGGCGATCTGGGGAGCTTTGACGTCGAGTAGTTTAATAATCTCCAAGACATTCTCATGTTCCAGAGGGGTGGCATTGACGACTAATGAATTGGTGGTGTTATCTACTCTTACTCTGTCACCGGGAACTACCACTGAAATGCTTTGAGCAATACTATTGGCATCAGCATAATAAATCCGGAGCACCTTAGTTGTATAGACATCATAATTTTCTTTGAGCGTAGCTTCATTACCAACGATATAAGAATCACCAATTTTGCGATAATTGAACCCGTTCGAACGAGCCAGATATTGAATAGCCATTTCGCAAGTGACATTATTCAAGGTCATCGTGACTTCGCCTTTAATAGTGGAGTCCAGAACAATGTTAACTCCATAGACCCGTCCGACATGCCGTAAGGCATCACGCAAATCCGCTCCGCGCCATTCAAAATTATGTTTTTCTTCATCGCCCAGCGCGGTCGCCCAAACAGAAACGAATGCTGCCAAAACAAAAGTCAATAGCACCACAAACCTGATTCCGCGTTTCATTTGTCTTCACCCCCGAGTACCAATACAATACTTCGTGTCGAACTGCGCAACGTAACCTGGGAACCAGTTATTTTTTCGACCAGCCATGTTCCTTCAATGCGATCGCCTTCCCTAACTATGTAAGCATTTTCCGGCGTCTCGATAATGGCAAACCGGAGTGAACCATGTTCGCTAATACCGGTAAAGGACCATGATTCCCAGGGCTCTTTCGGTTTTTCATTTTCAACCGGCTTAACAGAACCCGATACGGGATTGGATGTCGTAGGCTTGGACGGCGTAGGATTGGAAACCGGATTCTTAACTGGTACGGTTGGATTCTTTGGCGTACTGGCAGTATTACTGCTGGAAGTGGGTGCCGTTTTTAGGGCGGCCACTTCGGCAAAAGGATTATCACGGCCGACTGCGAAAGCAAAATCAGGTATATCCCATTGCGGCTTAGGTTTGGACTCCTTTTTGGGGTCCGCAGCTGCTTTTGCGTCAGGAGTCTTCTCTGCACTACTGCCCTGTTCATTTGATTCCTGGGTAGCAGGATCAGTTGAGGCTGCTTCTGGGGCGCTTCCTGTCGCCTCTGTTCCCCCGGCGGTATTGCTCGATTTATTGGCATTCGCTGTATTAGAAACCGGCCTTTTGGGCGGTGGCGCTGGCGTCTGCCCTCCGCCAAAAAGCCCATCCAGTAATCCTAGTGAATTAGCAGCTACAGCCGCAAATACCACCAGAATCAGAACCAATATAATCGGGTTATTGGCAAGACCCTTTTTCGACTTTCTGCGCGGCTTACTTCTTGCCATTATCAGCGCCCCCTCTCATAAAGGCGGATGCTTGAATATTGACATCAAATATTTCACTACCAGGACTTATACTGGCGCTCTTTACGATAATAAGGCGTTTGGCGGAAGTAATTTCGTCGAAAAAACGCAGTACATCCCGGTACTTGCCGCTAATTGGAAGGCTTAGATTGATTTCTTGATGAGTTTTTCTGTCAATAGGCCTGCTGGCGGCAATGGACGAAAGCTGCACATTACATCGCTCCGCAATCAGCTCTAACTCCCTGAGCAGATCCGGAATTTCTTTTTCATCTGGAATCAGCATTTCAAAAGAGGCCAAATCCGACTTGGCCTGCTCAAGTTTCCTTTCCAGCTCTTCCTGATCGCGCAGCTCCTTGCGAATTTGCCCAATTTTCGCTTCCATTGCGCTGACTTCATTTTGAATTTGCTCAGCCCGAGCCATGGTTGGCGATAAGAGGAGCTGATAAAACCCTCCGCACAAGGCAGCAATTGCCATGACTCCAACTAAAATGATTTCCTGCTTAGTAAGTGGACGTCGCGCCATCAGCGGCACCTCCTTTTTCAACGAGACTGCAGCTGACGCTGAACGCTACCCCGCTATCGCCTTTCGAAACAGAAGTGGTCTCTACATTCTGAAAAGATGGCGCCGCTTCCAGGCTTTGAAGAAGGTTGGCGGCCGAGTAATAAGACGTTGTGGTAACTTCAAGCCGCAAAGTTTCTTTTTGAATACTGGCTGACCGTATCTGGACATCTTTTGGTATAAATGCGGCAATTTCAGCGATCAATAACGGGACATCAATTGCATCTTTCATGATGATATCCTTGATCATCAGACGCTGCTCCAACTCCGAAAGACTGCGCTTAATTTCATCGAGTTTCATTTTTTGCTTGCTATAATCGTTTAAAGCGCTTTGCAACAATACTTTTTGTTCCTCTGCCTTTTTTATTTGATAAGCCTGCCAGCCGTAAAATGCGCCACCAACAAGCAGCAAGCAGGCCGCAATGCCGATTAAGATCGGAATAGTGCGATCTACCTTTTTGCGCCGCCGCTGAGCCGACGGAAGCAAATTAATGCGGATCATGCTTCTTCGACCCCCCTTAGTGCCAGGCCAACACTAACAGCCAGCATGGGTGCCAGGTTTGACAATGTGGCGGCGCTAAACTGCCGCGGATTAGCTTTGATATTGTCGAAAGGATTACCGATGCGTGCCGGAATACCGAGTTCGCTTTCCAGCCAGCGTTCCAAACCGACCAGCTTACTTCCGCCTCCGGTCAGGACTATTTCATCAATGACCTCGCCGCGGTTTTGCAGTTTATAGTAATCTACCGAGCGTCTGACTTCCAGCAAAAATTCCTCAAGTACGGGACGCAAAATATTAAACATTTTTACAGCAATGCTGTTAGGATCATTAAGTTCCGGTTCATCTCCCAAGAAGACTCTTCCGGACTGCTGCTTCAGATCGTCGGCTTCCCCAAATCCACAGTTCATGCCTTCTGCTACAGCCTCAGTAAACCGTTGCCCGCCAAATGGGATAATGCGAGTAAACTTAGGAATGTCGCCTTTAAAAATGACTACATCCGTGGTACCAGCCCCAATATCAACCAAGACCGTGCAACGTTCTTTGTCCGACGATTCCATTCCCAGCGAACGCAGGATGGCAAACGGTTGCACGTCCATGGCAATCGGGGTCAAGCCAGCGGCTTCAATAGCAACCACGTGACTGTTTACCAATTCATTCTGAGCTGCCACCAGCATTACTTCAATTTCGCCTTCGGTTTCTGCAGGTCCAATAATATGAAAATCAATCACCGATTCCTCAGGCGAAAAAGGAAGGTATTTATCAGCTTCAAAATGAATGGCACTCTCGACTTCATCAGGCGGCATTGTCGGAAAACGCACCAGCCGGACCACAACACTCTGTCCGGCAACTGCTACATATACTTCCTTATCACGAATCTTACCATTTTTAAATACATGCTTGATAATAGTCCCAATATCCTCGGGATTGGAGATGACGCCGTTCTTAACGCTTCCTGCTGGCACCGGCAACACAGCATAATGCAACAGCTCAATTCCAGCAGGAGACTGCTGCAATTCAATGGCTTTAATGGCACTTGTTCCGATATCTAATCCGATACCTCGGGCTTTAGCCAATTAGATCCCCCCATGAACACATATGATGAATACTCTGGAGCTGGACCATAAAAAGGAATAATGACCAAATAATACAGTACTTCTAGCAATTGTTCGACACATTTTAGAAAAGATCCTGCAAGAATCAGGGTTTACTTCGTATTGAAGCAAAAAAACGCTCAATAAATACATTATCGAGCGCCATGATCCGTGAACAAACTATTCATCGTAGCTTCTCCCAAGAGTGCGTGGCAAAACTGTCCCTAAACATTGTCATGAGGGAGCTTTTTTTGCACTGCACGTGAAGCAGCCAATAAAGCAACCGTAGCATCGGTGCGCACCTGAGGATCAGATAACTGTAAACGGGTCAAGACTGCATCCTCACCGGAACCTGCATAACGCGCCTTAAGATGGGACAATGCCAGAGCGATCGTATCATGTCTGCACTTCTCGCAACTACAGATTCCCGTCTTTCCGCCAATAATATCGTCATATAGCTCGATAACAACTTCCTCGGTAAGGTTCTTAAGCTCCATAACGATATCCCCCCAAGCAGTTATGGCAATCCACACAGAAGAGCTGAAAAATGATCAACTATTATTTCGCTAAAGAAAAGATAAATTCCTGCGCCCAACACCAGAAATGGGCCGAATGGGACGGGATCGCGTCTTTTGATAACTTTGAACAAGATCAGTAATATTCCAATAACAGCTCCGGCAACTGAACCGAGCATCAATGCCGTAACTGCCCCCTGCCAACCGAAGAAAGCTCCAATCATGGCTAGCAATTTGGCATCGCCGCCGCCCATCCCGCCGCGGCTTAATAGTACCACTAAAAATAGCAAAGCCCCTCCACCAGCTGCGCCAATCAGTGCGTCTAAAATGGAAGGCTGACCAATTAGAAGTGCCAGCAGTAGCCCGATTATGATTCCGGGAAGCGAAATAACATTTGGTATGATTTTTTGATCCAGGTCAATAAATGCAATAACAATGCCAAGACTGATAAAAATGACGGCTGGCAAAAATTCCAAAGAAAATCCATATTCTAGCCATGCCAGGGACCATAAAACAGCAGTTAATGACTCCACTATTGGATAACGCCAGGAAATTTGCGTCCCGCAGTAGCGGCAGCGTCTGCGCAAAAAAATAAAGCTCAATACCGGAATTAAATCCAAAACGCCAAGAGTGTGGTTGCAGGCAGGGCAATGTGAGGCTGGCCAGGCCAGTGATTCTTTACGAGGAATACGGTAGATACAGACATTGAGAAAGCTGCCGACTATCATACCAGTTACTCCGATAAAGCAAAGAATCACCAATTCCATTACCATTAAAACTCACCCCTGTAAATAATACGGGGCCACGAAGGCCCCGTATAGTGACAAGTTTCTGCGGGAACTACTTACTGCTCTCCTTCTTAAGGAGTCCCTACATCTTCAGTATCCCCACCTTCTGTAGCCACTATAGAGCGTGTTAGGCGTTCTACGCCCTTTTGAGTCACAAGAAGCTGGGTATTTTCTGGTTCTGTACCTCCCGTCCCATCGTGGAACGGGCAATAGACTAGGTATTGGTGTGCCCTTTCATTAGGACCAATGTTTACGGCAGTACCAGCTAAAT
>JBMNNY010000101.1:0-7945 GCA_050942765.1 Bacillota bacterium
AATTAACCCCCCGAACGGAAAAAAGTATAAATATATTCTTGGAATAGCTCAGGAAATCCTCTTATAGGCGCATGCTTTTTAGCAACCCAAGAAGCCGCATCTGATAAAGACCGGCATTTTGCCCGTTGTACTTCAGAAACACTGAGTAATTAGTGCCTTTGTTGGTTGTCAGCATCAAGATAACACTCGTACGCTTCGATCCAATTCCGAAATCTGCAAAACCGAATGATGCGGGAACACTACCGAGCATGGCCGTTTGAACCTGATCTGAAACTGCAAAACCAGGATATTGTGGATCGGTGGCTAAAGAGTCCAACCATCCATTCATATGCTTGACCAGATCTCCCATATAACCGGGATAGACCTTGATGCATATATCTCCGTTTCCGCCCAGCTCCGCAAAAGTTGTTGTATAGACTGCGTCTCCAATCGTCTCATTAATGGCGGTTGGCACCCAAAATCCGGGCAATGAAATTGTAAACTTGCCGCGCGGATCTTTGTGCAAGACCGGTTCAACCGTTAACCAGTGCTCCGGCTGGGGAACATTAGAGGCATTGGCGGCAGCATTAAACCCGGCCAGCCATTGTCGTGCAACAGTTTCTCCGGCTGTAAACCCAACAGGCGCTGAATGCCGCAACATAAAGCCGATATTATCCTGAAACACAAAAACGCAGTAAAAACTGCGGCCGCTTTCGGAGTATGCCGTGTATAACAGGCCATCGGCACCTGTGTTAAAAACTGTCGGGCTATTTGCGCCAAAAAACATCTTAGCCTTGGCAATCGGATCAGTCTGCGTCATTTCAGCAGTTTGAATTTCGAATCGCTCTGTTCCTTTGGCAAACAGAACTGTAAAACCGTCAGGATATGTGCGATTCAGAATCCATCCAGTTGGTATACCAACTGAAAATCTGCCAAGCGGATCATTATATGTACCAGACGCAGCGGTAACATTACCGGAAAAGGCGGCCACCATAAACATGACAGCCAAGAGCAAAATATGTGCGACCAATCTCTTATGCATGCTAGCGCCCTCCCTCTTTTCAAAAACTTCGTCAGATAGGCGCTAATTCCTGCCGCCAATAGAAGAGTAAAAGACGCGGAAAAGACGCGGGGAATCGTCCCGCGTCCCGGGCCATTGTTCTGTGTCATCCCGGCATCCCTTCACTTTAGCTTATATTCATTGATTATGGAATACTGAGGTCCGGAGGGTTTAAGAATGCTTTCAACAAGCGCAAAGGAGGTGACTGTCCAGGACGCAGATCCTGCGGGGATCATTTTCTGCCCGGCTGCCAGGGCTTCCCGAAGCTTATTATCGAAATCTGCAGCAATATTGCCGTCCTTAATTCTGGCCAATGTGAGATGTGGCTTAAATGCCTTATCGCGCGCTCCAAAGCCCTCTTTGGTTAATGCATCATCCAGGGCGGCAGCAAGCATAGCCAACTCTTTGCTTCCCGACCCCGCACCGATCCACAGCAAATTGGCAATTCCGCCCTGCCTGAAAACTCCCATTCCCGAAAGTTCCAAACTAAATGCGGAGTTTCGCATCGCGCATTGACTTGCAGCCCTCTCAAGGAATTTCAACTTATCCGGAGCAATTTCTCCCATGAAGCGCAGCGTAAAATGCCAATTTGCCGGAATGGTCCAATTAGCGCGCATTCCAATGGTACGTAAAGGTTCAGAAGCCCGGGCGATCAGCTCTTCAATTTCCCGGGGAATAAATATGGCGAAGAATAAACGCATCTATCAATCACCCATTTCCGGCCGCAGCCGCGTCATCACCCGCGCCCTCATCTTCACTGTCACTGTCGTCATCTGCATTAGTTCCCGTAAAGACATGGCGCTCGAGCATCAGACTGCCACGTAATTCTTTAATGCTAATGGCGTCTACGGCAGCCAGATAAAACCCAGCACTCTCATCCTCCGGATCGCGGTATTGGAAATGCAATAATGACACGCTATAGGGAACGGCGTTTTCATTTTGCAGTACACGGATTCCGGAAGCACCGGATGTGCCGGCATCAACTATAACAGTCTCCCCTTGCTGACGTACCACTGCCTGATGGCTATGCCCGGTCAGCACTAGCGGAACAGATCCTTCTTCTACTACCGTAGTAACGCTTTGTTTGCTGTGTACCGCCAGAATATCCGGGGGATTTTCCCGTTCGCGCATAACACTGGCAATCTGCTGATCCTGTTCCTGATACTCCTCCTTTGAAGCTACCAGGTCATCTTTTTTACTGGCAGGATCGCCCACTCCATAAACGGTCAGACCTTTTACCTTTATTTCCTTTCCGTCAAGAACCGTCACCGGACGCAAGCGGCGCAAGTATTTGACCACTTCATCAGAATCGTGATTCCCCGGAATGAAGATATAGGGTATCTCTAACTTGGCCAGTCTTTCACTGAGTGAGGCCTCCAAAGCTGTTCCATAATCCGTCATGTCCCCGGTATCAATGATCAGATCGGCCTTGAAATTCTCGGCGACTTCCAGCACAAAATCAAGTCCTGCCGGATTATTGTGCAAATCGGAAACATGCAGGACACGCAGATCCGTATTGCCAGCAGCTACAGTATCAACCCCGTCCATCGATTCGAAAACAGAGGTAAGATTTTGGGAAATAACCTCCAGCTTGCGGCCGACTTCGTCGATATGATCCAAGCCGCGGTCTATCAAATTGATAATCCAGGGTGCAGCCTGCAGCACGCCGACATATTTCGGACGTTCAAAGGCCTTACGATCAAAAGATATTGCCGTAGCAGCAATCAGAATTGCCCCGCTGAGAAATCCGGCCAAAATGCACGAAATAGCTGGCCGTATACGCAACAGTAGTCTGCGGCGACGATCATGATGATCAGGATCATGATCATGACTATGATCATGATTGTAAGAAAAGGCGCGGATCAGGAAAAAGGCGCACAGACCGCCCAATATACTTAGAAATAAAAGCCAGAGGCTGAACTTCCAGACCTGCTTCGGCCACTCGGCACTGAGAGTACGCACAAAGTCCTCCCGATCCTGTGCCGTTTTAACAGCCTGTTCCAATTTGGGAAGATCCAGACCGCTTAACGAAAGCGTGATGCGTATTGGCGTCAAATGTGTATCCGCTCTGACTTCTCCAAATGGTGGTATTGCGAAAACCGTTTCTCCGCGTAGTTGCACCTCGGCACTTGCTTCAACCTGAATGGCCCCCATGCTGAAATTGATAGGACTAAAAAGTTGAATGAACAATAAAGCCATGAACAATGACAGGAACAGAGGCATGGCAGGTTTTAGTGCCTGTGCGACTTTTACTGGATAACCCTGAATTTTCTTCGGCACCAACATTTTTGCCCCCTCCCTGAGTTAATATTATCTGCGCACTTTCTCTAGCGCAAAAACTGCCAAAGCTCTGCCAGCGCAGTCTGAGCAAAAGCTTCTTTATTATATATTCTTTCTGAGGCGTAGCGTCGCTCTGTGACCTTGGTCTGTCCATTTCCATAGACCGCAACATATACCAGGCCAACCGGCTTTACCTCGCTGCCGCCACCTGGTCCCGCAATTCCGGTAGTAGCCAGGCCGAAATCGCATCCCGAAGTCTTGGCTACTCCAACTGCCATCGCCGCAGCAGTCTCGGGACTAACAGCCCCATGTTCTTCAATAATCTGCTTTGGCACTCCCAGACGCTCGATTTTGGCGCTGTTATCGTACGTTACGGCTCCCTGCATAAAAACGGCGGAAGCACCTGGCACGTTCGTCAACCGGTGACTGATCAGCCCGCCGGTACATGACTCCGCCACTGCCAGGGTCTTTCCTCTACTCTTAAGCATATTAATAATGACCGTTTCCAGGTTCTCGGCATCAATCCCATAGATATGACTGCCAAGAATGTCCCGCAGCTTTTGCTCCATACTGTCAAGCATTTTAATCGCCAAGGCTTCTTCGTGGGCGGAAGCGGTAATGCGCAGCCGCACTTCATAGTTCCCGGCATAGGGAGCAATAGTCGGATTGCTCTGGTTCTCAAGCAAAGGCATAATTAGCTGTTCTGTGGCAGATTCTCCGATGCCAGCCAGTTTCACGTCCCTTGAGCGCAGAAATTTGCGTTCAGATGGTGGCATCATTGCCAAAATACGCGGCTTAACCTGCTGCTCCATCATCAGTTTCATCTCTCTTGGGACACCGGGCATGGCAGCGATGGCAAATCCGCTGCCATTTTTCAACTTGCCATTACTCATACGCAGCCAAATTCCGGGGGCAGTCCCAATCGGATTAGGAAGCGCTTCGGCAGACTCAGGAAATTCCGCCTGGCGTTTGTTATTTTCTGCCATTGGTCTTTGCAGGCGCTCGAAACGCTCAATGAGATGCCGCAGCGCTTCCTGATTGACAACCAGTTTCTCGCCCACAGCGGCCGCAATTGCCTCGCGCGTCAGATCATCGCGTGTCGGGCCCAATCCTCCGGTAATGAGCACCAAGTCCGCCCTCTGTATGGCGGTTTGGATCGTATCAGTCGCCCGTTTCAAATTATCGCCAACTGTTGACTTATGATATAAGTCAACCCCCATCCCTGCCAGCTCGCGCGCCAGATAAGCCGCATTAGTATCAACGATTTCTCCCAGTAGTAGCTCCGTTCCAATACAGATGATTTCGGCTTTCATGATTACTACACTCCCCTGCAAATCAAAGCGACACGCCAAACATACTTCAGCGCGTATTGCATTCAAGCATGTATTCTACGTGTCGCGAAATGAACCTGCTCAAGCAGACATGATGCTCCGTAATTCTTCGCCGGAGAGTCTCTCGTTTTCAATAAGAATCTGCTGTGCTTTACCCATAAAATCCAGTTTATCCTGCAGCAAGCCCATTACTCGCTGCTCTTCCTCATTAATAATTGCACTGATGGCATTGTGCATTTTGTCGGCCGGCAGGTCCTCCTTGCTGACAATGCCCATCTCCGAAAGCCCAGCGACTACCATCTGTTTGGCCATTCTGGTAGCCTGCTCAAAATCATTGGCTGAGCCTGTGCTTCTGCCGCCGAAAGCAATCTGTTCGGCAACCGCCCCGCCCAATGTCACGGCAATTTGATCGCGCAGTTCGTTCGCAGTATAAAGGAAACGATCATCTTCCGGAGTCGGACGCATGTATCCAAGGGCGCGCCCGCGGGAAGTCACTGTAACGGCTGCAACTGAACGCGGATTTAGCAATTCTGACACCAGTGCATGACCGATTTCATGCATTGCCACCCGGGATATCTCGCTGTCAACCGGACGACGATCCAGTCGCTCGCCCATAATCACTTTATCTACTGCTTCTTTAAAGTCTGCCATGTCAATGGTTTCTTTTTCTTCCCGAAATGCCAGAATGGCTGCTTCATTCGTCAGACTCTCCAGATGCGCACCAGAAAAACCATAGGTTTCTTTGGCCAATTGTGCCAAATCAACATCTGGGCCGAGTGGCTTATTGCGGGTATGGATTCCTAAAATGCGCTGGCGTCCTTCTTTGTCAGGCAGCTCCACTTGTACCTGGCGGTCGAAACGCCCCGGTCTGAGCAGTGCCGGGTCCAGTAAATCCGCTCTGTTGGTGGCCGCTAAGACCAGCACACGCACTTTGTCATTAGGGCGCAAGCCATCCATTTCAACAAGCAGCTGATTCAAAGTCTGGTCATATTCCAAATGACTGCTGTGCTGACCGCGTTTGCCACCTAGTACGTCTATTTCATCAATAAAGATAATAGCGCTTTCCTTACCGCTTTTTTCTGCACTCTGTCTGGCTTTATCGAACAAAGCTCTGACCCGTTGCGCACCAACGCCGGCATACATTTCCACAAACTCCGAACCGCTGGTGGCGATAAAAGCCGATTTGGTATAGTTTGCCGAAGCCTTCGCCAGCATGGTCTTTCCTGTACCAGGAGGTCCTACCAGTAGAATGCCCTTCAGTGGCCTAATCCCAAGCTTCTGAGCTTTAGAAATGTCTCTGGCGAAGTCCAAGGCTTCCAGAAGTTCACGTTTCGCGACTTCCTGACCGCCAATATCTTCGAAGGACACCGTAATAACCGGTTCGCTTTCTGTTGCTCCGCCCACCACCTGAAAAGCTTTACTTCCTTTATTGATCTTAATAAACTGCATCGCGAAGATGAGTCCGCCTAAGATGATTACTGGCGTGGGATCAAAGCCAATTGCATATAAAAAGACCATTAGAGCAACAGCAGCGCCAATCAAGATTTCGCGTTTCATTACCATAACACTCCTTTGGCCATGTTGACTGAGTCGGCGTCCGCATAGGCAGTGCGACTGCGGCTAATGATACGATACAGATAATGATTGTTTTGACACAGCTGGACATAAAGCTGATTTTTGGCAACCTGAACCTTGACAGTATCGACATTGGCTTCGGCGGCGATGGCATCGACCAGCTCTTTCATATGCGCAAAATTGCCACGCATCGCTGCTTCTTCAAGTGCAAAATGCATTTCATAATATGCTTCAGACAGTTCACGACTGGCATTGTCAGTAATTTTTACCGCTGTTATCGGAGCCTTACCGGTCGCTTCAATCAATTGAACAACGGCCTCGATGGTGGTTTTCAAATAACTAAACGGACCAACCGTGATCTCCAGAGTATACCCTGCACCTGATTGGGTAACTGTAAAATCTTTGACACCAGGCTGCGCCATTACCGCCGCACGCAGCGGAGTCTCTGTCGCAATGCGTTGATAAACAGAATAACCCCCGAACAAAAGGACTCCTGTAAGAAGAGCGGCTAATAAAATCCATTTTACCTGCAAACCTTTAAAATTCATGATGCTCTTCCCTCCATGGCTAGTTTACATAACTCGGCTAAGACGATACCTTATTATAGCACAGCACCACAAGGGATTGCATAAGCAAACGATGGAAATGGATGGACAATCATGTTGGATGAGGCTGCCCATAGTGGGCTAGCTGCCAAATTGGCATAAAGAAAGCCGCCCCATTGACTTAATAGGGCGGCCAATTGAAATTACAGAATGGCAACTAAAATACAGGTCGAAATCCTTCGGTATCGGAATCTGACTTTAGTGCTTTATCTTTTTTGGCCGGTTTAAAGGTTTCACACATTGTTTCTGATGATTTCCCGGCCTCGTCATTCTTCCCGATTTCCCCGATTTCCATACCGGTACTCATTGAGGATCCATCGTGGAAGTTATTTCGGACGTTAATCTCCGAGGCTTCGCACACATTATTGGTTCCCCAATAATGACAACTGGAAACACTACATTTGACACTGGTCAAGTCGACGCACCTCCACAATTAGCATGCGACATACCTGACCGTGTTATTCATTACAGCGCCAGCTCCTTCATTGCGTGGGCGTAAATCCTGGTTAGCAGCATCAGATCCTCAACCGTCAGATGCTCGTCTCTTTGATGGGCTGATTCAACTTGTCCCGGGAAAACCGGCCCGAATGCCACTGCGTTGGGAATTGCGCGTGCGTATGTTCCTCCGCCAATCGAAAGAACCTCCGGCTTCAGTCCGGTTTCGGTCTGATAGACTTTGGACAGCTTCTGAATTAGCTCGTGATCTTTTGGAACATACAGCGGCTCCTTATCTTCGGCAAGATCTATAGAAATGCCTGCCGCAGCCGTTTTCTCAGCAATCGGCCCGCGCACGGACTCAAATTTACAGGTTACCGGATAGCGAATATCTATTTTGGCCCGGGCGCCTTTTTCGTCCAGTTCCATTACGCCCAGGTTCAGAGTAAGCTTGCCGGATACTTCGTCCTCCAAACCTACACCCATCAGTGATCCATGATAATCGTAGCCTACATTTTCCGCAAAGAACCTGATGAAATCGGAAGCAGCTCCCGGAGCCAGATCGAGACTTGAGAGCAGCACGATCAAATGTGTCAGGGCATTGACTGCGAGATGCGGCAGACTGGCGTGTCCTGCTACGCCATGTACTGTGATTTCAAGGGTATCGAGACCCTGCTCAG
>JBMNNY010000123.1:0-6501 GCA_050942765.1 Bacillota bacterium
CGCTCAGTGGGTACTGCTTCATCACGGACTCTTTTGGAAGGAAGCTGTGCCTGTCACAGGGCCACTATATAGGCGCCTGCGTTTCTTATTGCGCCGAGACATGGCGGTCTATGCCGCCCATTTGCCTTTGGATGTGCATGAAGAAGTAGGCCACAATGCCATCTTAGCCGCAATGATCGGTTTATCTGATCAAGAGTCGCTTGTGTTACATAATGGCAAGGCATTGGGCTATATCGGCCTCCTGCCCGGAATACATCGCAACGATTTGGCGGACCGACTGGGTACGCAGCTGGGTGTCGAACCAGCTCTGTGGACTTTTGGCCGCGAAAACGTATCGCGGGTGGCTGTCTGCAGCGGCAAGGCTGATTCTGAGCTGGCCGAAGCATACCGCCGCGGTTGCGAGCTTTATATTACTGGAGAAACCTCCCACAATGCTTTCACGATGGCGCAAGATATGGGGATCAATGTACTTTTTCTTGGCCACTATGGCACCGAGACTGTCGGGTTGAAAGCGCTGGGCGAGCATTTGCAGGCCAGGTTTGGATTGGAAACTGTCTTTATTGATCATCCAACGGGGCTGTAAATGCATAGGGAACTGCCGGGTGTTGAATGCGCCGGGCGTCAAGTGCCCGGCGCTATTGAAACACAGAGGTTAAGCATTCGCGGAAGGATGACTGCCTTTGTATGTACTGTCCTGCTTGGTCACTGTGCGTGTTCCAGGTTCCGAATCATTAAAGGATAAACGCAGAGTCGTCAAGAGTGTCATTGAACGTCTGAAAGCGAAGTTCAACCTGTCAGTGGCTGAGGTTGGGTTGCAGGAATCGCGGTGCGAAGCTGAAATTGGCTTTGCTGTGGTCAGCAATGATTCCGGTTTTGCCCAGACGATCATTGAAGCTGCGGTGCGGTTAGTTGAGTCCGATGACAGGGTTGAAGTACTAAGTATTGACAGATATTAACAATTAGTTATTGCACAACCACCACCATTAATGTAAAATATAATCAAAAATGGTGGTGATTACCAAATGGAACTGAATCGTCCGGAAAAGGTCTTGTGGATCTTGATTGCCCTAGCCCTGTGTATCGGGTCCGGGTGGCGCCTATGGCGGATTCTGCGACCGGCCAGTCTGGAACTTGTGACGGCGACTGCTGTTATTAATGCGGCTACTGCTATTAATGAGGTTGCAGCTACTAATGAGACTGCTACTACTAACGAGACTGCAGTTACTAATGAGAGTGCTGCCACTAACGTGACTGCAGCGCCGACTGATTCTGAGAGCACTGACAATCAGGAATCCTCCAGCGCCACCACTGCTTTGCCAGTGTCAACTCCTTATTCTGCTGCTGAGACCTATGCGGCCTCCGAATCCTCCCATTCCTATGCTATTGCCAACACAAACCAAACCACAAATCCACCGCTGAAGATAAACCTGAATAGCGCGTCATCAGAAGAGCTGATTTCTTTGCCTGGCATTGGCCCGGCACTGGCTGACCGGATTATTGCTTATCGCATCGCCAATGGACCGTTTAAATCAATTGATGAGTTGTTAGCAGTTTCAGGAATCGGTGCCAAGAAACTGGCTGCCATCACTGATAGTGTTTGCGTGCAATGAGCAGAGTGCCGCTCATTTACTGGGCTGCATTGTCGCTCGTGGCGGGAATTGTGGTTGGAACAGCCTTTCCATGGCCGCCAGTAGTTGTCATGGGCGCCTGTCTTCTGGCAACCATACCAGCCGTTGTTATGCTCTGGAAGCCCAGTCCCAATCGGGGGGCCAAGTCATTGCTGGTGCTCTTCTTCCTGTATGGACTGGCTCACAGCAATGCCAAGCTTTCCGAGGTAAGCCCGTCCTGGATTGAGCAAAAGAGCGGGCAAGCTGTGACGGTTGTTGGCCAAATCGTCAGTATTCCCGAAAAGGTTGGCGAAAAGTGGGGTAGGTTTGTCCTGAAAATTAATGAAGTTGACGGGCAGGCCGTCGCCAGGGAGAGTGCAGAAGTCTATTGCCAGTGGCCAGGGCTGGCATTGGTCACAACAGAGTCAGGATCCAGCTTCGCGACTGCCACAGGCCCGCAAGCAGATTTAGCGGAAGGCTCAATAATTAGAATAACGGGGAAAACCCGTACAGCGCAGGAACCTGCCAATCCGGGAGAATCTGATGAACGTCTGAGATTCTGTATTGCCGGAATCAAACTGCGGCTGGAAGCCTGGGATTCGCTCCCTGCCTTTCTTGGAAAGGGGCGAGTCAGCTGGTTGCGCAAGATTGCCATAGATTTGCGGGCGAATCTGAAGAAAATCACGGCTGACACATTGCCTTTTCCGGAATCAGCCCTGATGGTCGGTATCATGCTTGGCAGCAAAGCAATTCCGGCTGACGCCAAAGAAGCGTTTACAAAGACCGGAGTTGTCCATATTTTATCTGTCAGTGGCCTGCATGTCAGCCTCGTAGCCGCCGCAATCAGCTGGCTGCTCAAGAAACTACGCCTCCCCGGTATTTTTATTCTGATAGCAGTGACAGGGTGTATCTGGCTGTATATCCTGATTTGCGGCTTACAGTCGCCGGCGTTGCGGTCCGGGATTATGACCATTGCAGGTCTAATGGGAAGCATGCGCAGCGCCAGTAGCGGCAGTGGCGGTTCAAGGATCTCAGGTGGCCGACGCTTGGTGTTGGCTGCCATCATCCTGCTCCTGATTAATCCATTGCTACTATGGGACGCCGGTTTTCAGCTTTCATTTTCCGCCACAGCCGGTATTTTCATGGTGGCTCCGGTGTTGTCAGCCTCGTTTCGGGCGGTTGTTCAAAGCCTGATCCGCCTGCGCAGAGGATTATCAGAGAATAAGCCAATCTTCGTCAGTCTGCCCGGCGCAGAAGCAATCGCCTGCTCGCTGGGAGTCTTTCTTACAGTCCTGCCCTTGAATGCTCTTTATTTCAACAGCATTACTCCGATTTCGCTGATTAGTAACATTATCGTGGTGCCGCTGGCTTCTGCAGCGCTATATCTCGGATTGATAGCCGCGTTGGCAGGCCTGGTGTTTCTCTCGGCTGCTCAATGGCTGAACTCCGGAACATATGTGCTGCTAAAAGCGCTGGAGCTTTCCGCACAAGCATTGGCGCACATTCCTGGCGGGACAATCACATTGGCAGCACCTGATTTTCCAGCAACTGCCGTCTATTATGCGATCTTGATTTGTGTTATTCATGCACTTCATAGCAAAACCAATCCCAGGCCGGCAGACATTATTTGGCGTAAGAATACTCCCAGACGCTTGCTGCTGGTGGCCTTGACCATCTGTGCTGCCCTGACAGTGCATCCTGTCCTTTTATCACCCAGGACAAAAGTCATTATAGCAGACGTGGGGCAGGGTTGTGCCGCACTGGTGCAGTTTGCTTCAGGTACTAGCGGGCTGATTGACTGTGGACCTGTCAAAAGCAGTGGAGCTTCGGTCATAGCAAATTTGCTGCAGCATTATGGCGTGCGCAGTCTGGATTTTATCATAATCAGTCATGGACATAGCGATCATTGCGGAGCGCTGCCAGCTTTGCTAGAGGAATTTCGCATCCGTCAGCTAATTTTCCCTCCTGACTATCAGCAGCGCCCGGTTTTGAAACAGCTGGCCGATCAAGCGGTTTTGCAGGGTGTGTCAGTGTTGGGGGTATGGTCCGGCTGCGTTTTTGAAAGTGGCACAGCGTGCATTGAGGTGCTCTGGCCAGAAGCCGGGGACTATGCTGGCGTTGGGGTATCCGGCGGCGACGAAAACGGCCGTTCTTTGACGGTGCGCATTAAAGATCAAGGTTGCACATTATTATTGCCGGGTGACCTGGGTACCAAAGAACTGCGGGCTTTGGCCAAAACATATTCAAGCGATTGGCATCAGTTGGATGCAATTAATGATGCCTGGGTTGTGGCGCATCATGGCAGTGCAGGTTCTTATTGTCCAGAGTTTTATCAGGCAGCGGATCCGGCGCTGAGTATCGTCTCGGTCGGCACAAATGGCTACGGGCATCCATCCGGCGCAGTTTTACAGGGGCTGATTGATGTGGGGAGCCGCATCTTGCTCACCCAAAACAATGGGGCGGTTACACTGATTTTTAACAAAGACGCATTTGACTATTATGCCTGGCGTGACAGAGGACTATTTGGATTATGGCGCTGGAGGAAAAGGAGCTCTAGTTGACGAAAAACTGACAGAGCGAGATTGAGAGCGAGAATGAGAATGATAATGAGAATGGAGCAAAGCGGGGCGGTCAGATCGTGAATGTCGCGCAATTCAAACAAGCCGTTCAAAAACACAGTCTGAAAGGCATCTACATTTTTGTAGGGCCAGAATTGTTTGCTGCCTCGCAGGCGATTGCAGCTGCTGTGCAGGAATTGCTTCCGGAAAGCGGCAGCCGTGACTTTAACTTTATTAAGCTCTACGGCGAGGCAATAAATCCTGTGGTACTGGCCAGTTTTGTCAGTGGTCCGCCATTCATGTCGGAAAAAAGGATTGCACATTTGCCGGCTTTTGAAGAACTGCCTGCCAGCTTGGAAGAGGATGTATTGAATGCCTTGCAGAACTGCGCCAAAAGCACGCTGGTTTTCATTGAATTCCTCTATGAGAAAGTGAATTTGGATGATAAGGTCAAGAGAATCAGAGACTGGGTCAAAGCTAATTCGAAACTTGTGGAAGCAATAGAATGTCCGGCACTAAAGCCGAGTGAAGCCTCCGGGTGGGTGCAGCAGGAACTGCGCATGCGGGGGATTAAGTTTGAAAGTGGAGTACCGCAAGACCTGGTAAGTCGGTTAGGTACTGACCAGCGGATCTTGGCAGGTGAAATTGAAAAGCTTTCATTATATATGAATCCTGAAGAAGCCTATATTTCCCGAAAAGATTGTGCACAGGTCTGTTCATTGACTTTGGAGGATAATATCTATGCCTTGCTGGATCCTGTGGGAGTCAGGGATTTGGAGGGAAGTCTGGCTGTTTTGCGCTCACTGCGTCTGGCAGGATATCCGGAGCAGCGGTTTTTGTATAATCTGGCACTACAGTTCCGGCAGGTGTATTTGGCCTCATTCCTCCGGGAACAGGGAAAAAGCCCGGCGGAAATTGCCAAAGAAATGAATATAAGGTTCGAATTCATTGTGATGCGTTTGTTGAAGCAAGCCCAGGTGTATAACAGGGACGAATTGCGTCTGGCTTTACGCCGCATTCGCAATGGCGATGCCGCAATTAAATCAGGCTTGCGGGAAGCAAAAATCGAAACAGAAATGATCCTTTTTGATCTTTGTACTCCAGGTCGGCTGCTCAAACAGCAGTAGGCCGGCCGTTGGCAAAACAAAAAGCAGTAGGTCATTGGCAAAACAAAACCCGATTCCGCTTACTTTGCGGAATCGGGTATTTATTTCGTCGAGCTGACGCAGGACTAGGCGTTGGCTTCTTTATTAAGACGCCTGGCCAAACGCGATTTTTTGCGAGCGGCCTTATTCGGGTGAATAGTTCCTTTCGAAGCTGCTTTGTCAAGAATGCTGGAAACTACGGACAAATCTTCGGTAGTATGTTTCTCGTTCTTCTCGAAATTCTTGATAGCAGTACGGAGCGCCGATTTGTCGGAGGCGTTTTTTGCCCGGCGAACTTTTTCAATTGAAACGCGCTTTTCGGCTGACTTGATATTGGGCACGGTTTTCACCTCCTCAATAATATGAAATGCGAGCACTCTTTGATTATTTTACCACGCAGGACTACCTAATGCAACAAAAATTGTGCTTTAATTTTGCGGGGAATACCATTAGTAACACGGGGCAGAATATTAAAAAGACAATCCAATGGAGGGATGAAAGTTGTTACGTGCGATAGTGAGGTTTATTGTGTCTGCCATAGTGCTGCTTCTGGTTGGATTCCTGGTCCCCGGCTTTTCGATGGCAGGCTTTGGCACAGCGCTGTTGGCAGCATTAGTTATAGCCGCTCTGGGCTGGGTAGCTGAAAAGCTGTTTGGGGATCGCTATTCGCCTCAGGCGCGGGGTGTTGTCGGCTTTTTGGTGGCTGCTGCGGTAATCTATCTGGCACAGTTTCTGGTTCCGGGAATGCGGGCTTCCATTCTTGGTGCACTACTGGCAGCACTGGTCATAGGATTTGTGGATGCCATAGTGCCTACTCAGCTGCGTTAGGAGTGATTAGTTAATGGACGGCTGGAATGAGCAGGTGCATTCAATCCGGACAGATATGGCTATTGAAGCCAATGAAATTGCCATGGCCCGCCAAGGGGGAAGCCTGCCGGGAGTGGAAGTTTTCACCGAGCAGACTCCGGCAGCTCTAAAAACAAAGATAATAGTTCAAGATCCACATTCGGGGCAGTTGATGGGCAAAGTTCCAGGGCAATACATAACTTTGGAGGCTCCCAGTTTGCGGGATCGCGATCGTACTGCTCAGGAGCAGGTAGGCCTTGAACTCGCCAAAGAATTGGAAAATATGCTGAATCTGAATACTAATCCAAACGATGAACGCATCTGTTTTGTAGTTGGATTAGGGAA
>JBMNNY010000102.1:0-7917 GCA_050942765.1 Bacillota bacterium
GATAATGCCGGATGGGATGTTGTCTTAACGATCAATCGTGACCTCCAGGAAATTGTTGAGCAAATCATGGATGCCAGAGGAATTCGGGGTGCGGTAGTTGCTGTGGATCCGCGCAATGGAGATGTGCTGGCCATGGCAAGCAGACCGCAGTTTGATCCGGATCCCAATAATATCGGTCGTTATCTGCAAAAAGAGAATGCCCCGTTTATCAATCGCGCCATTACTCCATATTTTCCGGGATCGGTCTTTAAAATCGTGACTGCAGTAGCAGCTCTTGAAAACAATGTCTGCGCCCCGGAAAGCCTATTCTTTGACCCGGGATTCATCGATATTGGCCAGCATCGATTTCATTGTCATCGTAAAGACGGTCACGGCGAGTTGAGCTTCAGCGATGCATTCGCCGAGTCCTGCAACACGGTTTTTGTTGCCATCGGACAAACCCTGGGAGCCAGATCTATTGTCGCTACTGCCGAAAAACTTGGCATCGGAAGGCTCACTAACATCGGGCTGCGCGAGGAGAGCGCCGGCGGGTTGCCAGTCAGTTGGCCGCTCCTTCCGGCCGATATTGCCAACCTTACTCTAGGCCAAAAAGGTGTCACGGCTACACCACTGCAGGTCGCCTTAATGGCATCGGCGATCGCCAATGGCGGCATTCTGTATGTTCCGCGTCTGGTTGCTGAATTGCGTACCAATGAGGGCACGACAATTCGAACATTCGCACCTGACACCGGGCAGCGCGTCATGAAACCTTCGACAGCCCTGAAAATGCAACAGATGATGCAACAGTGCGTCAGTCAGGGTACAGGAATCGCCGCTGCCGGCATTGCAGGAGGATGTGCCGGCAAGACCGGTACAGCGGAAACAGGGCAAACCACTCCGGAAGGGATCGCCGTCAACAATGCATGGTTTGTCGGATATACGCCGGCTGCCCCAGGTGAGGAGCCATCGATATGTATGGCAATTCTGGTTGAAGATGGTCAGTCCGGTTCAGTCACCGCCGCACCCCTTTATAAGGAAATAATGGAAGCATTTGTCGCCGCCAAAACCCAATAAAATAGTGACGTCCGCGTTTTTTAGCGCATATGGTGGTTGAGAGGGTATTCGGAGGTGTAACTATGGACCTTCCAGTATTGGCATGGGCTTTTGCTTCAATGACCGAAGGTTTCCTGTTTCTGCTTTCGTATGTCACCAACAATACCGTATTCCCGCTGCCACTAAATGAAGAAGAGGAAAGCGCCCTGTTGGATCGCATGGCTGAGGGCGACGAGGAGGCTCGCTACCTTTTGATTGAGCGCAATTTGCGGCTCGTCGCGCACATCGTCAAAAAATTTGACGGCACCGGTGAAGAAACTGACGATCTAATCTCAATTGGAACTATTGGCCTAATCAAGGGGATTGCCACGTATAAGCGTAACCGCAATACACGCCTGGCCACATATGCGGCCAAATGCATTGAAAATGAAATTCTAATGCACCTTAGAATGATTAAGAAGAATCGCAACGAGCAGTATTTCTTTGATCCGATCAACTCGGATCATGATGGTAATGAAATGGTCATCATGGACACGCTGGGAACTGATCCGGACGCGGTCAGCGAAAAAGTAGAGGCTTCTCTGGAAGAAGAGAAGCTGCGCGAAAAGATGCACGCTCTCGGCTCCAGAGAGAAAAAAGTACTTGAGCTTAGGTATGGCATGAATGACGGAGTCAGAAAAACGCAACGCGAAATTTCGAAACTACTTGGGATATCGCGTTCCTATGTTTCTCGTATTGAAAAAAAGGCCTTACGAAAATTATATAAAGAAATGCTGCAGGAAGGTTATCAATGAGGGGCTAAAAGCGGTCGATGATTATCATATGAACTCTCATATAATAACGTGCAGTGTCCGGCGCTATATGATATAATCATGACCGTGTAAAGAAAATACAGTCGTGGAGGCAGTATGTATAAAAACCTCAAACCGCGGCATTGTACGCCATCAATAAAAGAACTGGATCTGGCGCATTTAAAAAAGCAAGGCATTAAGGCCATTATTCTTGATCTTGACAATACAATTGTCGAATGGGGCGCAACCTATGTCAGCCCGGAACTAACAGCCTGGGTAGATAAACTTAAAGAAAACGGTTTTAAGCTTTGTATTCTTTCAAACGGCATGCCTTCCCGCGTTCATCTGGTAGCCCAGAAACTTGGAATACCCGGTGTTCCGCGCGCCATCAAGCCCCGACGCGGTGCTTTTGAGAAAGCGCTCGCACTCTTGGAGACGTCCTGCGATGAAACAGCCGTAATTGGTGATCAGCTTTTTACTGACATATTGGGAGGTAACCGCTGTTCGCTTTATACGGTGTTGACACCGCCACTGTCAAAACGGGAATTCATCTATACACGTATCGTTCGCATAATAGAGAAAATCGTACTCAATCATATGAAACGGGCAGGGATTTTGGAATGGACAAGCACACAGGATTGAGATGCTCGGGTTGTGGAGTGCAACTGCACAGTGATCCGACAGAAGAACGCGGTTTTGTGCCGGCGCATGTCCTGCAGCAAGCGTCCCCGGAAATCCTATGCCGCCGTTGTTTTCGTATCCGCCATTATGGAAAAGCCGAACCGGTACGCCTGACGATTCAAACGGTTCTGGATGCTGTCTCAAGAGGGGCAGCCGCCGCCAGAGCGGTTTTCTACATTGTCGATCCTTTCGATTTCGAAGGCACCTGGCATCCTGAATGGTTGCCACTGTTCGGAAAACGGCCTTATTACATACTCGTCAATAAAATTGATTTGCTGCCTCAGATCTCGAAAGCTGATGAGATTATCGCCTGGATTAGGCAGCGTGTAAAGGGTACGGTGCCGGCGCCAGCCGGTATTGTTGCCTGTGGAACAGTTCGCTCTCGAGACTTGGCTGCTGTTAATCGCCTTATTCAAGATGAAGGATTAGAAAGCATCGCGCTGGTCGGAGCTACCAATGTCGGAAAGTCATCCTTGTTACGTGCATTGGTCGGTACTGCGCAGGCGAAAGGACAAAGTGCCAGTACATCCGCACGCGCATCCGCACCTGCATCCATCCGCACATCTTCATCTGTATCCACAACCGCACCCGCGTCTGCGCCCGTACCTTTGGTATCACACTTTCCGGGTACGACGCAATATACCGTTACAGTCACCGGTAAAGATGGTGTCAAATGGATTGATACGCCGGGAATTGCACCCGGTGATCGCCTCAGCGATTTGGTATGTCCAGACTGTGGGGCTCAGTTGGCTTTTGCCGGTAAGAAGCTAAAGGCTAGGCTGTATCATCTGGATCCGGGACAAGCAGTCGTTTTTGCAGGATTGGCGGCATTTACTAACAAGGCCTCCGAAACACGCACTTTATTGTGCTATGCTGGCGAGACTGTGGTAATGCATCGTACCAGTGCTGAGAAGGCGGCTGATTATCTTCAAAACCCACCAGACTGGCTGGCCATTCCATGCGCCGCCTGCCACGCCAAACTGGCGGCTCCCGTTACCCGGAAATATCAGATCAAGAACGGGGAGGATCTGGCTATCGCCGGTCTTGGATGGGTTTCTTTGCGTGGCGGAGATGCGCTGCTGGAGCAGACCTGTCCTGACGGAGTCTTGGTCAGCAAACGTCCGGGCTTGTTCGGCCGCAAGCCAGCAAAATAGGATGAAGCGAAACATCGCGGTTTTTGGCACATTCAAGCGGGCAATGCCAAGCACCCGCTTGATTTTTTCCAGTTTTTCCGGGAGAAAATATATCCTCTGCAGGAAAAAGAGGCCAATATGTCGAAAAACGTCATCAGTAATTATCTGGAGACACATTAGGCGCATTCATTCTCAGGATACGCGACAATCGTCAAAGGAAAGTAATCATTCTCAGGAGCAGTCATTATCATAATCAGGGGCGATAGTATTGGCTGATACGGGCAGAAAAAAACTCGGCGAGCTGTTAATCGACTATGGCTATATTACTCCGGAGCAACTGGAAAACGCGCTACAGCTGCAGAAGACAGACGGCCGCCGTATAGGTCAAATTTTGGTTGGACTTGGCCTTTTGACAGAGCAGAGTCTGATTGAAATCCTCGAATTCCAGCTGGGCATTCCTCATGTCAATTTGTCCCGCAGATTGATTCCGCCTGAGGTTCTGTCACTCGTACCTGAAGAACTGGCACGTAAGTACAAAGTATTCCCGGTCGAAAAACATGGTAAGACTCTCATGCTCGGTATGGTCGATCCTAGCGACGTTTTTGCCATTGACGACCTGAAGCTTAAGTTGGGGTGCGATATTCAGCCGTTCATAATTTCGGAGGGCGATCTAAGCCGGGCTTTTACAAATTACTATGGTTTAGGCGATCAGGCAGTCAGAGTCTTTAAAGAACTCGAGGATCAAATTGAAATTAAGGATGTCGGGCCAGCGGATGACCAGGCCGGCGATGCCGGAGCTGAAGATGCACCAATTGTCCGGTTGGTTAACATGATTATTACGCAGGCAGTGAAGCAGAGGGCTAGTGACATTCACATTCAGCCTACTGAAGGTGATGTTCGCATTCGACTGCGTATTGATGGTGTGCTGCGAGACATCATGACTACACCGAAAGCAACCCTGCCGGCATTGGTTTCCAGGCTGAAAATCATGGGTGCTATGGATATTGCTGAAAAACGCATCCCGCAGGATGGTCGTATTCAGGCATCTGTTGAAGGTGAAGCTTTAGACCTGCGTGTTTCTTCGTTGCCAACCGTCCATGGCGAAAAGATCGTTATGAGGTTGTTGTTCAAAAATAACACTGTCAAATCACTTGATCAGTTAGGTTTTTTACCAGATACCATTGAACACTTCCGATCAGTCTACACTATGCCATACGGCATTATTCTGGTAACAGGTCCAACCGGAAGCGGTAAATCTACCACCTTGAGCGCTGTGCTGAACGATTTAAATACTCCCGACAAGAACATTGTAACTGTTGAGGACCCGGTTGAGTATGAAATCAAAGGCATCAGTCAGGTTCAGGTAAACCGTAAGGCAGGATTGCTTTTCTCTACTGCCTTGCGTTCTTTCCTGCGGCAGGACCCGGATATTATGATGGTCGGTGAGATTCGTGACGGCGAAACAGCCCGTATTGCTGTTGAAGCCGCCATGACAGGACACCTGGTGCTTTCCACATTGCATACCAATGATGCCCCCAGCAGTCTGACCCGTCTGATTGATATGGGTATTGAGCCATTCTTAGTTGCTTCTGTTGTCATCGGTATTTTGGCTCAGAGGCTCGTACGTGGCCTTTGTAAAGAATGCCGTGAGCAATATATGTTACAGCCTGATGACTACATGCGCCCGGCGCTTAACAATGCCTTACCCGGAGTTGATCCGCGGATGCCGCTGACCTTTTACCGTGGGCGCGGCTGTCGTGCCTGCAATAATACCGGCATGTCCGGGCGTACAGGAATTCACGAAGTTCTGGTAATGAATGACGCTGTACGCGACGCTGTGCGCCGTAATGCTTCCAGCGATGAACTGAAGAGAATCGCCGTGAGCAATGGCATGCGCACACTGCTGGGCGATGGCGCCATTAAGGCAATGAACGGCAAGACTTCACTTGAAGCTGTCTGGGCGGCGGCATATAGCGGTGATTAGAACGGGGAGTGAGACAAGAACATGGAGATAGACAGTCTGCTGAGAGAATCTGTTTCGCAGGGTGCATCAGACTTGCACCTTACAGTGGGACTGCCGCCAGTTCTGAGGGTAAATGGCGAATTAATTCCTTTGGCAAATGCACCGATGCTTTCGGGAGATATGATTCAGCAACTTTTGTTGCCGATTCTTCCCGAGATCATGAAGCAACGCTTGGAGCAGCGCGGAGAGGTTGACTTCTCCCATAGTGCGCGCGGCCTGGCCCGTTTCCGCGTTAATATCTTCAGACAGCGCGGTACATTGGCTTGCGTGATGCGTCTTATTCCTACCGAAATTAAGACTTTGGACGATTTGGGTCTGCCACCGGTGTTACGCACGTTTACCGAGAAAACCCGCGGCCTGGTGCTAGTCACTGGCCCGACTGGAAGCGGTAAATCGACCACTCTGGCGGCTCTGATTGATATTATTAATAGCGAGCGCCGTGCGCACATTATTACGCTGGAAGATCCGATTGAGTTCCTGCATCGTCATAAACGCAGCGTTGTCAACCAGCGTGAAATTGGTCTTGATTCACGCAGTTTTGCTGATGCTCTGCGCTCGGCATTACGTGAAGACCCGGACGTGATTCTGGTGGGTGAGATGCGCGATCTGGAAACAGTCAGTATCGCGATCAGCGCTGCTGAAACAGGACACCTTGTGTTCGCTACTTTACATACCAATGATACTGTGCAAACGGTGGATCGCGTGATTGATATGTTTCCGCCGCATCAGCAGCAACAAGTCAGGGTACAGTTTGCCGCCACGATCGTTGGGATTGTATCGCAGCAATTGATTCAAAGAATGGATAGGCCTGGGCGCGCTGTCGCCTGCGAAATTTTAGTTGCCAATCCGGCAGTACGCAATCTGATCCGGGAAGGAAAAACCCATCAGATTTACTCGTTACTGCAAACCGGAAGCAAATTGGGAATGCAGTCGCTGGATGCCTCGTTGCGTGATCTGTATGCCCGCCGCATTATTTCGTTGCAGGAGGCCTTGATGAGGGCCAGCGATCCTGAGGAATTTAAGCGGTTGGCGAATGTCTAGGAATATCTGAGTCTAAGTACTTAAGCGGCTGAAAAGGTGGTGACTGAATGGCGACAACATATTCATATAGAGCGAGAAACCGGTCCGGACAAATCACTACCGGTAAAATGGAAGGCGCAAGCACGCGCGATATTGTCCTTAAGCTGCGTGAAAAAGACTTGCTGCCAGTCTCCATTCAGGAATATATTCCAGCTGGTGATGTTCTGGCCTCGGTTCAGAAGTCGAAGAAAATTCCATTAAAGGTGCTGACTATTTTCTGTCAGCAGTTTGCGGTTATGATTAATGCCGGTCTGGCGTTGATGCCCTGTATCAGTATTTTGCAGCAGCAGACCGAGAACAAGGTCTTTAAAGAAATCTTAGGCGCTGTTCGTAAGGATCTGGAGAGTGGTGACAGTCTGTCAAAGGCGATGGCGCGACACCCGAAAGCATTTCCGCCGATTATGATCAACATGATCGAAGCCGGTGAAGCTGGCGGTGTTTTGGACACTGTCCTAAACAGAATCTCCGAGCATTTTGAAAAAGAGAGTGCCCTTACCAGGAAAGTTAAGTCAGCGATGACTTCACCGATAATCACCGTTGTGATCATGATTGCCATTACAGCAGCCTTGATCATGTTTGTTCTGCCAACGTTTGCCGAAATGTTCGATGGCACCGGCGTAGAGTTGCCTGGTATTACTTTGTTTCTTCTTAATCTGGCAGATTTTCTTAAGAAGTATATCCTTTATATATTGCTGGGCCTTGGTGCAGTGGCATTTGCACTGGTTTCATATGTTCGTACTCCGACAGGGCGTTTGCAAAAGGATACATTGTTGATGCGTATGCCGTTGTTTGGACCTATTACCCTGAAGACCGTGGCCAGCCGCTTTACACGTACCTTTAGTACATTGCTGTCCAGCGGCGTTCCAATGCTGCAATGCCTTGAAATTGTCAGCCGCGTAGCTGATAATGCGGTGGCCGAGTTGAAGCTGAAAGAAGTCAGTGATCAGGTGCGTACCGGCATGCCGCTGGGGCAGTCCATTGAGCGTAGCGGTTTGTTCCCGCCGATGGTGGTCCATATGACAATTATTGGTGAGGAGACCGGTTCGATCGACTCTTTGTTGACTAAAGTAGCCGATTTCTATGATCAGGAAGTTGACTTGGCTGTAAAAGGCCTTACAGAAGCTATCACACCGCTAATTACGATTGTGCTGGCAGCAGTGGTATGTACTATTCTCTT
>JBMNNY010000103.1:0-7857 GCA_050942765.1 Bacillota bacterium
TCCAGCACCCTCAAGACTGCCTACGCTCCCATCCGTGATTCCAACGGCACCATCGTAGCCGTCGTAGGAGTGGAACTGGAGACTCCGGTAACTCCGCTCATCAGCTACGAGCAAATATATATCGCCCTAATCATCATCGTCGTCTCAACCCTTTTTGGCATGCTATTCGCCTTATTGACGTCACCCTCAATCATCCGTCCGCTGAACCATCTCGCTGATGTGGCTCAGAAAATAGGCGGCGGAGATTTGCGCATCAAACCAGATTCCGCCAGGCTTCCCAAAGAGTTCTCCGGATTAGCCGGCGGGTTTCAACATATGTTGGATAATCTCAAACGTTTGGTCGGCCATATTCGTGGAAGTGCTGACAATCTTAATTCCTGGAGTCAGGACCTGATGGCCTCCACGGAAAATGCAGGTCGCGCTGCCAATGAAGTCGCAGCCATGTTATCGGAACTGGCTGCCAGTACCGACACCATTTCCAAATCCACCACTGACATCGCGCGTGAGTTTGAGGAAGTGGATCGTCTGGCTGGTACCTTCGCTGATCAGGCTCTGGCTATGAACGATGGCATGAGCGAGAACCGTAAACGCGCTGATCGAGGACTTGTGGCCGTCCGAGAGGCAGTCGAACAGGTACTCAGTTTTGCCCATCTGTTGAAAGACGCTGCCAGCCAGGTAAACTCATTCCGTATGTGGTCCAGCCAGATCGGAGAGACTGCTGGCTATATTGCCGGGTTGGCGGAGCAGACCAACATCCTGGCTATGAATGCCCAGATTGAAGCGGCTCGCGCCGGTGCTGCCGGTACCGGTTTCAAGGTGGTCGCCATCAAGATCAGCGAGATGGCGGAGAACACGACCAAATTTGCCGAGCGCATTGCGCAAGTGAATAAAGATCTACAGCAACATCTGGAGCAGGTTAGCACAGCAGTAAACACTACTGATCGGAGAATGGCAGAAAGCACCAGCCTGATGGAAGAAGCCGGACGACTCTTCACGCAAATCGCAGATAACATTCGTCAGATGGCTTCCATCGTTGCTTCTATATCAACAACAGCGCAGAACTTAAAGACCCGCACAGATCAGGGACGTCGCGAAACCGGCAATATCGCTGATATAATGGAAGTCACTGCCGGCAATATTGAACAGATCAGTGCCGGTTCAGAAGAACAAGCAGCCTTGTCTGCCGAAGTAGAACAGGCTGCCAAAAGGCTCAGCGAACTGGCCCGGCAGCTCGCCGCGGAAGTCGCGCAGTTTAAGGCATGATAAGGCTAAGCTAAATCGGATATATTATTTTGTCAGGCAAAAGGCGCTTGCATTAAGCGCCTTTTATGATGCCTTTAAAACGCGCACAAATTCAAAAACACTCAACGTGATTGGTTGGCTTTAGCTGCGTCTTTGATTAGCTACAAAGAGGATCCGCCCGCGGCCACTTTTTCCAGGAAAGGTGGGCGTTTGACCCGAATCCAGTAAAAGCAACTGGTACCAAGACAGGGCTCGTAATCCGGCGCAAACCTGCGGGCAATCTTGTTGATCCACAAATAGCCTGCGGTCGGTTCCACACGCTGGCATTGACAAGTGATGGTATTGTCTGGGCCTGGGGTGGTAATGCCTACAGTCAGCTGGGTATCGGCAACACAACCAAAAGCATTGTGCCTATTAAAGTAAGTGGTCTATGTGGCGTTCGGGCTATTGGTGCAAGCGCGCTTCATACTTTGGCATTGAAAGACGACGGCATTGTCTGGATATGGGGCAATAATAATTACGGCCAGCTTGGCGATGGGAGTACAGCAATTCGCAATCTTCCTGTAAAAATCAACACTCTGAATAACGTCATAGCTATAGCCAGCGGCACGTTCTATAACGCCGCCATAACCAGTGATGGCATTTTCTGGACCTTGGGTCGGAATTTCAACGGGCAGCTTGGCAACGGAACAACGACTGACTCCTTAACGCCAATACCAGTTATATGGCAGTGACAATTGAGTAACAATCAAATGATTTCATATTGAACATTCCCGAATCATCAAATCCGGCGGCCAAGGTCGCCGGATTATTGCCGCCTGCCCCCGGTCGGGATATAATAATCGTAAAGATCAGCAGCATAAACCGTCTGGGAGGTTGTCCGTAATGGTCAAGTTATGGCGCATCTAGTGCAAGTGATACTTTCAAAACGCAATAACAAAGAGTGAAGGTGAATGTACATGCATACCGTTGCGGACGAATTAGTGGAAAAAGCGATATTGGTAGGATTGCAGCTGAGCAGCGGCGGAAGTGGCAACAGCGGCCCCGGCGGCACCAGAGGCAGCGTCGCTGGCAGCGGCAGCGGTGCTGGCAGCGGCTGGGACGTGGAAGATTCGCTCAATGAACTGCGCCTTCTGGCTGAATCGGCCGGAGCGATCGTGCTCGCAAGTGAAATCCAGCGGCGTGAGCATCCGGACCCCGCCTTTTTTGTCGGTGAAGGCAAAGCACAGGAAATTGCGCAGCTGTGCGAGGAACTTCAGGCCAACCTGGTGATTTTTGACGATCAGTTGTCGCCCTCTCAGTTAAGGCATTTGGAAGAAGTTATTCCGGTGAAGATCATTGATCGCACCGCTCTGATTCTGGATATCTTTGCCCAGCGGGCTATGTCGCGCGAAGGCAAAATCCAGGTTGAGCTGGCGCAACTAAAATATGCACTGCCGCGCCTAGCCGGACAAGGAACCGCCCTTTCGCGGATGGGTGGCGGTGGCGGCATTGGCACGCGGCGCGGCCCCGGCGAGACCAAACTGGAAATGGATCGCCGGCGCATTCGCGAACGGATCAGCGAATTAGAAAAAGAAATCGACTCCGTGCAGGCCAACCGTCAGATTCAGCGGGCGCCTCGCAAAAAAAACGCCGTACCACTGGCGGCGCTTGTCGGATACACGAACTCAGGCAAATCGACCTTGTTTAATGTGCTTACAGAGGCAGGCGTGCTGGCGGAAGATCGTCTTTTCGCCACACTGGATCCGATTGTGCGCAAATTCACACTGCCCGACGGACGTGAAATACTATTGGCAGATACCGTCGGGTTTATCCAGAAGCTGCCACATGAACTGATCGCTGCTTTCAGGGGTACGCTGGAAGAAGCTCGCTACGCCGACATCCTGATTCATGTGGCGGATGTGTCGCATCCACAACTGATCGAGCAATGTGCGACCGTCAATGAAGTACTTAGTGAGCTTGGCATCGGGGACAAGCCGACTATTATGGTGTTCAATAAAATCGATCGCTTATCGAGCGGCTTGATTCTGGAACGCCTGAAACGCGATTTTCCAGGTTGTGTGGCGATTTCTGCCCTGACCGGGGAAGGCCTTGAAGAGTTCAAGCACATCCTGAATGAACGCGGATTGCCTCAGCGGGTGTCTGTGGAACTGCTGATCCCTTACAAGGATGCCGGTATCATTGCTGAGATTCGGGCTGGCAGCAGTCAGGTCGAACAAGAAGAGTATCTCGCGGAAGGTATCCGCGTCAAAGCACTGATGGAACTGCCTGATCTGGGGCGCGTCCGTCGCTATGTCACGCCTGCTCGGGACTAACAGTGGTCGCAGGCGCGGGCACAACGCAATAGGGATAGAGCCCGGGCTCAGTAAGAGACCCGGGCATATTAGGAGAGAGGTTTATGCTCAAAATCGGTTCCGTAATCATTGATCCGCCGGTGGTCCTGGCACCTATGGCCGGAGTGACTGATCAGGCTTTTCGCCTGCTCTGCAAACGCTATGGATGTGGTCTGGTATGTACGGAGATGATTAGTGATCAGGCTATTATTCATGGCAATCGCCACACGCGTGCCATGTTGACAGTTAATGATGCGGAACGTCCGGTCAGCATTCAGCTGTTCGGTTCCAATCCGGATTTTATGGCTGAGGCAGCAGCCATTGTGGCCGAATACCAACCGGATTTAATCGACATTAATATGGGCTGCCCCGCACCGAAAATCGTACGTAATGGTGAAGGGGCAGCACTTTTGCGCAATCCGGACCTGGCGGTGCGGATTGCCGAGGCAGTTGTCAGGGCGGTTAAGATTCCGGTCACGGTTAAGATGCGTACCGGCTGGGATGAGGAGAGTATCGTCGCCGTAGAGTTGGCCCGCCGGATGCAGGATGTCGGCGTGGCTGCCGTAGCGCTGCACGGCCGCACGCGCACTCAGTTCTACAGCGGCAGCGCAGACTGGGAACTGATTCGCCGCACGCGCGCCAATCTCTCCATTCCGCTCATCGGTAATGGTGATGTGAATAGTGCTGCCCGTGCAGTGGAAATGCTTGACTGCACAGGATGTGCCGGAGTCATGATCGGTCAGGGCGCGCTCGGCAACCCCTGGATTTTCCGGCAAGTCGCCGCGGCGCTGGCTGGAGATAGTGCGGCAGCAGTGGCACCGCCATCGCTGGCGGAGCGTTTTGCGGTCATGCATGATCATTTGGAGGCGCAGGTGCGGCAATGCGGCGAAGAGCGCGGCATTAAAGAAATGCGCAAGCACCTCGCCTGGTATTTCAAAGGTCTGCCGGGTGCGGCCCAGCATCGCGACCTGGTTAACCGTGAGACCACGCTGGCAGGTATGCAGGAATTGTTGAGCTCCTACCGCGCGGAACTGGAAAACGATCCTCGTATATACTCGTAATAATCAGGTAATAATCAGGGGAAAATAGTGGGAACAATTTAAGGACTGTAGCGTTAATTGTTCTGAAGCTTACTTTGATCGCATAATGTTAAGAGCAAACAGCCCGGGGTGGGGATTCGAAAATGGCAATTGAGGAGGCCATTTGTCAGTCCTTGACAACATAGTTCTCGACATTTATAATTGAAGTGTTAATCAAGCGCTAATCGCTCAAGGGGGCGTAGTGCTTGATATTTTAATACCCGCCTGTCGGTTAAAAGGCGCTTCAGCCATTTCCGGTTCCTTTTCCGGCAGTTCCAAAAGAGAAGGGTTTTGCCGGAATAAAACGCTTGCCCGGGCGCATATTAAAATGGACCATCGGGGAGAGGAGCGAAAAAATGGCCACCGAAAAGGAAGTTGTCTTAACACTGGATGGTTTGAAGAAACTAGAGGAAGAACTAGATTACCTTAAAACAGTACGTCGGCGCGAAGTAGCGGAGCGCATCAGTCAAGCTCGGGAGTATGGTGATATTTCCGAAAACTCCGAGTATGAGGACGCTAAGAATGAACAGAGTTTTCTGGAAGGGCGCATCATTACGATCGAGAAAATGCTGCGCAATGCTAAAATCATTGATGACGGCGCAACCCATTCTGACGTTGTCGAACTTGGTGCCACTGTAAAACTAAAGGATCTTGAAAATGGTGACACCCTTGAATACACTATTGTTGGCTCTGCGGAAGCTAATCCGGCAGCATCCCGCATTTCCAACGAATCACCGGTTGGCAGGGCTTTGATTGGCCAGAAAAATGGTTCAACCATTTCGGTAGAAGTGCCAGTCGGAGTCATCAAATACCAGATTGTCGATATTAGATAACAGATTGCAGTTTTTTATAGGAGGCCAAAAACATGAGCCAGGATCATCACCCGGTCGATAATACTGAGCAAATTGAGCAGCAAGAACTGATTGATACTAACGAAGAAATTTTACGCCGTCGTAATAAAGTTGCGGAATGGCGCGACCGGGGCATTGAGCCATTTGGCGATCATGTCAAACGCACTCATTTCAGCACTGATATTATTGATAAATTTGAAACTCTTGAGGGAACGGAGGTTACTGCCGTTGGCCGCCTGATGACCATCCGCGGACATGGCAAAGCGACGTTTGCGCACATTGCCGATTCGGCCGGACAAATTCAGGTTTACGCCAAGCTCGACGTGATGAGCGAAGAGCAGTATAATTTGTTCCTGACTTTGGATATTGGTGATATTATTGCCGTGACAGGACGCGTCTTCCGTACTAAGCGCGGTGAAATCACCATCGAGATTAGCAGTTTCAAAATGCAGGCCAAAGCGCTGCGGCCTCTGCCAGAAAAGTGGCATGGCCTGAAGGACGTTAACTTGCGCTACCGCCAGCGATATCTGGACTTGATTGTTAACCCGGAAGTCCGGAAGACCTTTGAAGCCAGAACGCGGATTATCTCCGGGGTAAGGCGATTCCTGGACAGCCGCAATTTTATTGAAGTGGAAACGCCTACGCTTGGCCCGGTGGCCAGCGGCGGACATGCCCGGCCGTTTACCACGCATCACAATACTCTGGATATGGATTTATATCTGCGCATTGCCCTGGAGCTGAACCTGAAACGGTTAATCGTGGGCGGATTTGATCGCGTCTACGAAATCGGGCACTGTTTCCGCAATGAAGGCATAGATACGCGGCATAATCCAGAATTCACCATGATCGAAATTTACCAGGCACAGGCGGATTATGAGGACATGATGGAACTGGTTGAAACGATGTTTTCAACCGTGGCGCAGGAAGTTCTCGGCACAATGGTCGTGGAGTACCAGGGGAAAACCTTTGATCTTACACCGCCTTGGACACGCATTACGATGATCGATGCGATTAAGAAATACGCCAATTTGGATTGGTCGACCATTACGGATGACAACAGCGCCGTCCAGGCAGCCAAAGCACTCGGAATTAAACTCAAAGAAGGTAAGAACACCAAAGGTATGGTTTTGGATGAGATCTTTTCCGAGCTGGTCGAGCCGCACTTACAAGGTCCGCTGTTCCTGACTGATTATCCGGTGGAAATATCGCCGCTGGCCAAAAGGCGTGCCGATAATCCGGAACTGACCTACCGCTTCGAAGCGTTCATTAACGGCTGGGAATTTGGCAATGCCTTTACCGAGCTGAATGATCCGATTGATCAGCGCGAGCGGTTTATCCAGCAGGCCAGCGAAAAGGCGCAGGGCAATGATGAAGCACTGGCCTATGATGAAGATTTCATTACCGCCTTGGAGTACGGCATGCCGCCGACCGGAGGTCTGGGAATTGGAATTGATCGGCTGGTGATGTTACTGACCAATGCGCCGTCGATTAGAGACGTCATCTTCTTCCCGGTGATGCGTCCGCAAGCAGACTAAGACTGACGGTGGTTAATGATACTGATAAGCCCGCTTGTGGCGGATGCCCGCCTAAGGCGGGCTTTTTTAAATGGTTTGCGACCCAAAAGAGATGGTGCTATGGGAGGATTCGAGCACCTTTTATGGAATTAAAAGCCAGGCTATTTATAATGAATTTGTCAGCAATTAATAAATGGATGGAGGTTAAGTGATTGAGGAAAAGCTGCCGTTTTAGAGTGCTGTTTTTTGTCCTATTAATTTTCGTACTTACTGCTGTACAGGTCTTTGCGGAGAACGCTCCCGGGTATTACTTGAATGCGGAACGCTATACCTTATCAAACGGACTAACCGTAATCGTCAAAAACCGGGCTTCCGGCGGGCAGGTTTTAGCCAACATGTGGGTTCGCGCTGGCTCTTATCATGAAGAAGACCGATACGCAGGGATTGCGCATTTCTTAGAGCATATGATTATCAACCGCGGAACAGAAAACATCGCTCCAGGTGATCTGCCCAAGATGGTTAACCGTATTGGCGGAGAGCAAAACGGTGCTACCAGTCATGACAAAACTGATTACTACATCCAGGGTAACCGCAGTGATCTTGAGCTCATTCTGAATCTCATTGCGGAAATGTGTTTTCGGCCAACATTCGCGCAAGAACAAATTGATGAAGAACGTCCGGTAATTGAGGAGGAAATTCTGCGCGCACAAAACAGCGCCGATCAGCAGCTTTTTGAAGCAATGAAGGCAGAATTGTTTAAAGGAACTAATTATAGCCGTTCAATTGCTGGTACGCGGGAAACGGTTGGTAACTGCGATACACAAGCTTTTAAGGATTT
>JBMNNY010000104.1:0-7837 GCA_050942765.1 Bacillota bacterium
CCCTTGCCTTGCCCTATTGCGTCCGCCCGCGTCCGCCCGCATCCGCCCTGCGTGCGCCTTGTTCGCGCCTTGCTTACGCCTCGCTCGCGTGCCCCTTGCGCCACCCTGCGTCCCACCTCACGCCGCACCTCACGCTCCACCCAGCGCCACTTTTCCTTACCCCAGCCCTGGCACCTCGCGCCTCACCAACCAGTGTCAGCGCGCCGGGCCTTTTTGAATGTCCCCGACGCATCCCAAGAGGGAAGCGGTTTTCGCTCCTGAATGGAGGCCACCAGCGAAATGGGAAATTGTCCAATGCGTGTATTGTATAGGCAAACGGCATCGTTAAAAAACTCGCGCCGGTCTGAGATCTGATCCTCAAGCGAACTCAGACGGAAAGTCAAATGGGCAAAAGACTGGTTGGCGCGCAGCTCAGGATAATTCTCCGACAAGGCCAGCAAATCCCGGAGTCCTCTGACGACGTTATTTTCTGCGGCAAGCTTTCCAACGATCGCTGTACTTTGGGAGTATTCCCGGCGGCCGGCTGCCAAACGGCTAAATACCTCGCACTCATGGCTCATATGGCCTTTGCAAATTTCGATCAGCGCCGGTATCTCATCATGACGTCGTTCCAAAAGCACATCAATATCAGCCCATGCGCGATCGACCTTGTTACGCAAGTCCACAAGGCGGTTAACGGTCAAAATATATAAAATGACAGTGATGCAAATTAGGCCAAGTCCTATAGCCAGTACCACAATCAGCCCTCGCTTCTTGAGCCTTGCTCGTTAACCTTCGCTCTTTTTGATGTTCTCTCCGTCAGCCTCATATTTAGAACCAGCATGCCTGAACACAACAGGATGGCCAAGCTCTTTGGCAACCAAATTGGGATCGAGCGGCGGTACTTCCAGCTTCGCGGGGACTCTGATGTTGCGTTTGCCAGGATCCAAGGCTCTTAAACCCCCCGGACCAGACTCTTTGGCATATTTCTGGAATAGCTGCGCCCTTTCTTCCGGTTTCAGTTCAAAATCGCGAAAACGAATCTTGTTCAAAGTAATCCCTCCCCCCAATAAACATTTCTTGCAAAATTCCCGTAGTCCTGCAGTGTACTGGCATCATGAAATAAAAACGCCGGCTCAGTGGAAATGTTTCGGTCGTTGACGCTCGCTATGGCGTATAATATGATAAAGAAGTAGATGAAAAGGGGTGACGCACATGCGTGATTATAATGTGGCAGTAGTAGGCGCAACAGGAGCAGTTGGTTCGGAAACTGTCAGGATGCTCGATATCCGCAATTTTCCGATTCGCTCGATTAAATTGCTGGCCAGCGCGCGTTCTGCCGGAAAAACCATGCCTTTTTGCGGTCGCGATGTCGTCATTGAAGAGCTGAAGGAATCCTCATTCGAAGGTGTGGAAATCGCCTTTTTCGGTGCTGGTTCAGGTGTCAGCAATCAGTTTGCCGCGCATGCCGTCAATGCAGGTGCGCTGGTTATTGATAAGACTTCCGCGTTTCGCCTGCGGCCCGATGTACCGCTGGTGATCCCTGAGATAAATGGCCCCGAAATTGCTAAGCACAAGGGGATTGTTTCCAGTCCAAACTGCGTGGCAGTGGTGCTGACCATGGCGATCTACCCGATTTTGAAGCGCTATCCGATTAAGCGACTGGTTGTTTCGAGCTATCAGGCGACTAGTGGCGCCGGTGCCAAGGCGGCTCAGGAACTCCTCAACCAGACCAAAGCTTATCTGGCAGGAGAGCCGCTGACTTGCGAGGTGTTCAAGCACCAGATCGCCTTTAACCTTTTTTCACATGATTCGCGTATTTATGATAATGGTTATAATGACGAAGAAAACAAGGTTATTGAGGAAACCCGCAAAATCTTGTCCCTTCCGGGACTGCCGATTGCGGTAACCTGCGTACGCGTGCCGATTGTCAGGGCGCACAGCGTGTCCGTCAACTATGAATCTGATCGGCCTATTGACTTGGATGAGGTGCATGCCCTGCTAAGCGAGGCGGAAGGGGTCAAAGTGGTTGATGACCGTGCGAATAATCATTTTCCAATGCCGATCGAGTGTAGCGAAAAGGATGATGTTTTGGTCGGCCGCATCCGGACGGATCTCTCTAATCCCAATGCGATCGAGTTATTCGCTTCCGGTGATCAGTTGCTGAAAGGTGCGGCGCTGAACGCGGTTCAGATTGCCGAATATGCAATCAAAAACAGGATTATTAGGTGATAAGTTGATATTTGAATAAGATTAGAATACGATATTAATTTAAAAGACCAGTCGTAACAAGCTTTATGCTTGAATACGACTGGTCATCTTTTTTTGCCTTATCTCAAAACCAGCTAACCAGCTGCCAAAGCCAGTAGCGCTACCTTAACTAAGTGGTGTCACTTATTTGGCGTTTCTGCTTCGGCCTTTCCAGTCTCTTCGGGGGTGCCAGAAGTCGCCGCCGCTGCCCCTGCTTCCGCTCCAGCTTCCACCCCGGCTCCCGCCGCTGCCGCCGCAGCGACCTGCATATGCGACAAACTCCGGCGGATTATTCCGATCGGTGTTTGCTCCTTGCCTTGTCCCAGAGGATTATCGCCCATGATCAGTCTAAGTTTGCGCCGATCAATACCCGGCGTGGCGCCCAATACTTCTGAGCCAAGATCATTGACATCTACAATGCCAACCTCGCAGCCAACGGCTTTGCTGATTTTAAGGGCGATGCCGTCGGGATCACTTGGAGACAAAATAACGCAATGATCATAAGGTGGAATGTTCGATGATGTTGGCCCGTCAATGGCGGCTGCCTTGCGCCCGGCCACTTGATAAAAAACACCCCTCACGCCAACAGCCTTGGTGACAGCGCCAAGAGCAGCGGCAACCATGATGCGTGGCAACCCCACTTCGCGGATAGCCATTTCCATAGTCTCAGGGATACTCAGACCAATACCGTGAGGCGTCTTGCGCACAAACTTGCTTAGCAGAGTAGCCATGCGGGACGGCTTAATCTCGTCGAGCGGTATCGCCCTTCCTTCGGTTGCTGCCACGGCTTTTTCGCTGAAAACAATCCAGTCGCCTTCCTGAGTCAGTCCCTCCAAATATTTGACGGCAATCTGGACGATATCTTCCCCCGAAACGAATAAGTGCGTGGCAATAGGAATACGTTCATAAAACTCGTTATCCACTTCAATTATGCGATCCTTGCATTTACCCATAGTAAGTCCCTCCCACAAAAGCCGCTTCAGTTTGGGCGATGCCGCGAATTGCGAAGTTAATTCACGAAATCACATGGTATTAGGAATTAAGACATGCTTCATACTTTGTCCCATACTTCGTCGTAGTTATAGGTTTTCCTCTAGCACACAGAAATATAGCATTGAGAAGCCAGAACCGGAGGACGAAGTGCTACCTCAGCAATATCAGGCAGTTGGAGAATGCGGAAAATGCTGGAACACATCGGAAAGCGATGGCGAACCTGCCATATGGGACTGTCAATGGCAGGATACGGTGGAGTGGAGGGAGCCAGGCTTCGCGAAGGGAGCCAAGTCTGTCCCAAAAAGGATCAAAATGGCCCGATTGGGGACAGTCCCCAACGGGCTGTTTTGATCCGAACGGGGACTGTCCCCAATCGGGTCATTTTGGCCCAAACAAACCAGTCCCCAATCGATCGCTTCGTTGGGAACATTGACTCGGAACCATTTTCGGGCGTTGACTCTCAAATTTTGGCATGATAATCTAAATTCATTGGGGATTTATTGACGTAATTCCTATAGTTACCAACGAGCAGTTACCACGAGGAGGCGCTAAGAAACATGACTGTGAACTACAAAATAGTACCCTGTGAACCAAAACATGCCGCATCGTTGGCGGTGATGTGGAATGAAAGCAGCAAAGCATGGCCATTTGGGTTTGGGGGCGGAGTTCCTTTCAATGAAGAGCGCATGCTGGATTGGCTGAAGGAGACTGATTCTATCTCAACTGAACTGGCCGTCCGTGATGATGGAAGAGTACTGGGCTATTGCGAAATGACACGCTATCCCAAAGAACCTGAGGCAGCCTACATTTCGCTATTAAACGTCCATCCTGATTTCCATGGCTGCAAAATAGGCAAAGCTTTGTTGAAAAAAGCTGTCGAGAGGGCTATTCAAATGCAAGTGCGACGGCTGGACCTGAACACTTGGCCTGCCAATATGAAAGCTGTGCCACTTTACAAAAAGATCGGCTTTTTCTGGGTTCCCGAAACAACGGTCTATATGCAAAACTATGTCCCGCTAATTGCCCAACAAGGCCCGGCCAAAGATTTCTTTGCGCGCCATGATTGGTATGACACTTATGAACGTTGCCTGGAAGTCCGCGAAGACGACGAAAAATGGCACGGTATGAAAGTATTCCAATATACCTGGCGCGCTGGCAACGAATATCTCAGAGTTGTAGTAGACCGTGAGGCCAAAGCGATTACCGCCATCGAGAATGAACGCTGGTCGGTTGGAAGCAAAATCAGCGATGCCTCCCCGGTCGCCGGCATGGATCACCAGGTCTGCTGGATGTTGGAGAATAAGGCGGAACAAGCGGTGCCTGTTTACCTCAAGGCATCCGGTGACGAGGCCATTAAGCTAAATGCGGAGTTTCAGCAGCAGCTTGACGCCAAAGCCACTATCGAGTTTCACAGCGATTTGAAGATCGACGCCGAGGTTCCTCAGAAGGAGAAGAACGAACCGGCCAACCGCATCAAGACCATCGCAGTCGTTGGTTCGGAGGCGTTTGCGCTTGAAACCGGCGCGCGCGTAAGGCAGCCGCTTACGATTGATCTGTATCCTGAAGCACTGCCGCCATTCGCCGCGAAAGGACAAAAGATCAATGCGCATATTCGCCTGAAGAATAATCTTGATCGTCCGATTAGTGGCAGATTGCAGCTGATCCCGGGTCCAGGTCTGTCGGTTGAATGCCAGGCCCAAGTCCAGGACCAAGCCCAAGGCCAGACCCAAGCCCAGGCCCAAGTTCAAGCCCAGACCCAGGACCACAATTATCACTTCTCCGCGGATGCCAAGCACTATGCCGGCATTCCGATTACGCTCAGCTGTGATCAACCGGGCGTATATCAAATCGATGCCATTGCTTTTTATGATGATAATGGCACCGAAAGAAGTTCACGCACCCAGGCACTTACCGCAGTAATAGTGCCGCTTGGCGGCAGTGTTACCGGCGTAACAGAAAAGGGTGGCGTACTCGAAAATGAGGCCATCTGCCTCAAAATGCAAAAGCAGTCTGGACACCTCACTATTGTGGATCGCCTCAACGGCACACTGATTGGATCGCAGGATATTGAAGCAGTCGGTCCGCCATTCTGGCCTAACGAATTTGAAGCACTGTCCGCTACAATTGAAGCCCAAGGTAGCGATGCACTGGTAGCGCGCGTGGCTTCACAGCAGCGCCCGGGCCTGGTCTTTGAAAAGACAATTCGTCTGCTTAGCGGTTCTTTGATTCAGATTACGCATCGCCTGTACAATAAAAGCAAAGAGCCGTTTACCATGCAGACCGAAGTAGTTCCCTCCGGGATGCAGCGCCGCCGCAAATTGGCCTTGCCCTATAAAAGCGGCTATATAGTTGAAGATATTATTCTAGGGGATTTTCCGCACGAAGACGATCTGCTGCGCAAAGCCGAGGAATGGCAGGAGACATGGTCGGCCGTCGAAGGTGATGACAATGTATTCGGGGTAATCTGGCATCCGGATAGTGTGGCGGAAGCGCCGGTTTATTCAGATGTTGCCTGCCTCATCGTGCAATTTCCTGAAGTTAAACCAGGACAGGTTGTTGAAAGTGCGCCGATTTACTTCTATGCCGGGAAGGGCACCATCGATAGCGTGCGCCAGCAATATTCATTATTGATTAAAGGCTGCATCGCAAAAGATAATGAGCTGCAGCCCCGCAGAGCGCTGGAATATGGCTTTGATCGACCGGTGCTGCTTAATGGCGACAAAGCGGATATGAAACTCCATGTTTCCAGCATGAGCGTCCTGAAAGCGATTGACGGCATGCTAAAAGTAGAAATGCCGGAAGGCTGGCAATGTCAGCCGGATACGCTGGCTTTTGAAGGCGTTCTGGCAACGAAGCCCGCCGCTACTGATGCAGTAGTGAGTGTCGAGGCTGGCGCTATTAGCTCGGATGGCGCGAAACGCGGGAACGCCGCAGCTGGCGTCACTGGCGCCACTGGCGCCACCCCCGAAACCGGCATTGGAAAGGCAACCCTGACGACCGCCGGTGGGATACGGGTTTCGGAGTTTACCTGCCTGCGCATCGGAGATGGAAGCGCCGTCAAGATTACGGAATGCGCCGGCAATGTGAAAAACGCTGCCAAAAACGCTGTGGCGGATAACAGCAAAAAGTTCATCGTCGACAATGGCTTGATGCGTTTTATAGTCGACCCGGCATTTTGTGGATCCTGCCATGCCCTTGAAGTTGGCGGCATTAATCACCTGTATTCCGCTTATCCGGAAGAGGGTTCATTCAAAGCTACTAAGCCATGGTTTGGCGGAATCCATCCCATTTTCTATAATGAACGCGGAGGAGACGTACAGCTCTATCGCGATGAGTTCAGCGGTGAGAAGGCGGAATGGCTCGGCCTTGGCGATCAGCTCTGGACTGGAGTGCGGACCCGCGTTCTAAGCAAACGCCAGAACTTTGAGGGATTAGTTGCCGAAACCTCCTACCTTACTTTAGGTGGCAGCCGCATCATGGCGGTAGTATCAAAACTGACCAACCTCTCGCAAGCACCCGTGCGCGTTGAAGCTGGCGCCATTGCTTATCTGCAGCCTGGCGGTGACATTTCCAAGGCGATGCTTCATAGCGAGGTTAATGGTCACATGTATCATCGCAATCGCCAGGCCGGTTACGCATCAGTTCGCGCAAAATGGGGTGCCATTGAGAACACAGAAAACGGCTGGACCATCCTGGCACTGTCAAAGCAACACGATCTGTATATTCTGGACCGTACTGATGGCGGAGCGCACCTCATGCTCACCACTCCGTTTGAAGTCGGCGCCGGCGAAACCAACGTCCACGTCTACTACCTCGTGGTCTTGGAAAGCTTTGATCAATATAAACCTTACTTGTCACTGCTCTAAAACATTCTGGATGGTGATGGTGTCGGCACTGTGCATTTACACGCAGGTGCCGACACTTTTTTTACTGATCTTTTGCAGATTATATAGATTAAAGGATATGTCCGGACAAAGTGGAATTATTAGGATAATTTTTATGATAATGTACTGAGCGCACCGGTGGTGCAACGGTGGTGCAACGGTGGCGTACCAGTGGCGTGCCAGGGCGTGCTAGTTACAACCCGATGGCGTGCCAGTTACGCCCCGGCTTCACGCCCGGCGCGTACGTGGCGGTTGATATGGCGGCCGTGTGGTGTTGTGGCCGTGTGGCGTTGTGGCGGTGTATTGTATTGAAGTTTCGGGGCGCGCGTTGCGCCGCGATTGAAGGCTCAGGGCGCGCGATGCGCCATGATTGGAGGTTCGTGCGATGGATGATCTCATCTTTATAGGAGGGAAAATTCAGTTGCCAGGGAGGGCGCCGGTTAGCGGTGCTCTTTCAGTTAAAGACGGCCTGATTTCTGGAATATGGACAGAAACGGGTCCGGACCCGGAATTATGGGTAACCTCTGGATTGGATGCACACACGAATTCGGACGTGGCTCTAAGATCAGACGCAGCCCCGCAATCGCACCCCAATCAATACCGACCGGCCGCCAAAGTAATTGACTTGCAGGGGGCTGTAATCCTACCGGCATTCATTGACACACACGTTCATATGACCGCCTACGGGTTTGATCTTGTCGGTCCGCATTTGCGTCATGTCAAGTCGCTGG
>JBMNNY010000105.1:0-7788 GCA_050942765.1 Bacillota bacterium
TGATTCGTAATATGGTCAATCTGGCGGATGTTCCTTTACTGCATGCCGTGCGCATGATGAGCAAAACTCCGGCCAGTATCCTCGGTATCTCCGCACACAAAGGCACTCTGGCCCCAGGGATGGATGCTGATGTGACTGTGCTGGATAAAGACTTGAATGTTGTTTTGACTATCGTTGAAGGGCGGATCGTTTATGACAGTCGTCGCTAGCGGCATTACTGCGAATGGGAAGGTGGCCACAAACTTGAGGTTGGCAATTGCAGGTGCGCAACATTTTCATGTCAACGAGATTCTGGATTCCGCCCGCTCCATTCCAGGGGCTTGAAATCGTTGGAGTGGCGGATGCGGATAACGCAGCACGTCTCAAGATTGCTGAGAATTATGTCATTCCGTCATTTGCAACTTTAGACGAGCTATTACAGTCAGCCAGGCAACCTCAGGAACATGTATTGGAACGATGGAATGGGCTGGCAACCAATCGCCAATTTTAATGGCACCCTTGAAGGCAATAGCTATATGATTAAGAATCTATATATCAATCGTCCAAATGATTATGAAGTCGGCTTGTTTGGATATACACAGTTCGATGCTCAACCGATCATTGGGAACTTGAAGCTGATCGATGTCGATATCACCGGACTTGAGTATGTCGGTGCCTTGATTGGGTCTGCGATGAATCAGGCAACGGTATCCGACTTTGAAGCCATATGATTAAGGAGGGAGTACTTGATCAAACTGAAATTTTTCTACTTCGGTATGCAATGCCCTTATAACCAACGCCTCATTGAACTGCTAAAGGAAGTCTGTCCCGCTACCGATTGCGACCTGCAGATTTTCGACATTGCAGAAAATCATGAGCTGGCCCGGACATACCAAATTTATGGTCCTAATCTTTTAATAGTTGATGATCAGTATCGCTGGAACGGTCCATTCAGCCGTGACGTCTTTGCGTCCTTGATAAAGGGCGAAAAACCGGCCAGGGCGGCGTATAAAGTGCAAGTTGGTGCCAATGAGTTCAAGGGGCGCCTGCTCGAACTCAACGAGCGCAGCGTTCTTTATACCTGCTACGCCTGCTTTTTGAGGGATGATCATTCGCTGTGTCAGACTAAGGCTGAGTGGGTGCGCAAAATACTGCAGCAAACCGGCTTGCCCCACCTGGGTTATCTGAACATGGATGGCGAGCGCTGTGTTGGCGGGGCTGAGTTTCTGCCAGCAGCGTTGGTTCCATATCCGATTCCGGGTCTGCAGCCGAATGATGCATATATCACTTGCTCTTTCCTTACTCATGAAGATTATGATTACAAGTCATATCCGCTGCGCACTTTGCTCGATTATTTGAAGAATGGCGGGTATGGCAGGGCGCTAATTGTGGCCGCCACGGAAGTCCAGTTTCCCAATGGCACGGTTGCCTGGTATTGCGAGCGGGGCTTTTCAGATTTGGGACATCTGGCCTATGAAGAAACTGAGCACGCCGATCTGCATCTGCTGGAGTATGTCCTATAAGTCACAGGTCTGATTCGGCATCCGACTCGATCGATTCGGGACAGGTTTATTTAGATCGAAATGACCCGATTGGGGACAGTCCCCAATCGGGTTATTTTGTTGCGATCGGGGACTGTCCCCAACCGGGTCGTTTTGATGCGATCGGGGACTGTCCCCAACCGGGTCGTTTTGATGCGATCGGGGACTGTCCCCAATCGATCGTCCCCAATTGATCTGTTTTGGAACAGACTCATTATCATGAATATTTAATGTGTATTATTTAGTCGTAAAAGGGTTTTAAAAAGCAATTGGCGAAAAAATATGCCGTTAAAAATCCGCCAAGACAAATAGAAATGCATTACATACCAGAACATACCTGTCATTGCTTTTGCCAGATCTGGCACTCTTAACGCATCCTGAAAAAAATTGGAGGAATTAACATGCGAAAGGCATTTAGAAACACAACTATCGCGCTTATGAGCGCTATTTTACTTGTCAGCCTTGGCGTTCTTCTGGTGATGAGTGGCTGCAGCAAACCGAAGGTGACCCTAATCATCAGTGTTAAGGGTGAGGGAACAACAACTCCGGCGCCAGGGCAACATGAAATTGTTAAAAATACAGTGGTGACTTTGAAAGTCAAGCCAAACAGCGGCAGTACCTTTAGCCATTGGGATGGTCCGGACAGCAGCGCAGTAACGGATAGTGACAAGATTCTGATGGATAAGGATCGCACATTGACGGCGGTATTTGTCGAAGCCGAAATCGGGATCCATACTCAGCCTGTCGATGGCGTTGCTGGCCAGATAATATCAGGTGAATCAGGATACCCGACTGTTAAGGTAACCGCACCGGAAGGAACTCCGCTTTCTGGTATTAAGGTGACTGCTTCAGTGAAAAGCGGCGCACCACTATCCGGGACCTTAACAAAAAAGACGGACGCCACAGGGTTGGCTGTTTTCAACGATTTGGTTATGATGGAAGAAGGCCACCACACGTTGGTGTTTTCTTGTCCAGGACTTCGCATTGAGTCAAATTCGATCGAGTTTGATTTGGCAGGTGCCGGTACCGAAGCAGATCCCTACCTGATCCATAATATTTATGGACTAAATTGCATCAAGAGAAACCTTAGTGCAGTTTATCATCTGGTAAGGGACATTGATGCCTCGGCAACGAAAACCTCAGGAACATTGTATTGGAACGATGGAAAGGGCTGGCAGCCAATCAACAATTTCAGTGGCACTCTTGAAGGCAACAGCCATAAGATTAAGAATTTGTACATTAATCGTCCGAATGATTCTAAAGTCGGCTTGTTTGGAAATTTAAAATATCCTGATCAAGCGATCATTGGGAACTTGAATTTGGTTGATATCGATATTACCGGGCTTGATTATGTCGGTGCCTTAATTGGGTATATGTTGAATCAGCCAACAATGCAGAACTGCTCTGTGTCGGGTACAGTAACTGGTTCCACGTGCGTTGGCGGGCTTCTGGGTTATGCAGAGAGCGGCGCCGTTAGTAAATGTAGCTCAAGTGCGGATGTCACGGGGATTGACGCAGTAGGGGGCTTAATTGGAAATGCCAATCCGTCAAATGTTACTTGTTGTTACGCTTCTGGAGATGTAGTGGCGAGCAATAGCATTGCGGGCGGCTTAGCAGGCATTGCGTCATATGATTGCGTATTTTCAAATTGCTATTCCTGGGCTGACGTATCCGCCTCATCCGAGGCGGGAGGATTCGTGGGGATGGTGCTGAATTTCGCCAATTTTTTCGAATGCTATGCTGCTGGAAAAGTGACTGGAGATTTTTCCGGAGGATTTGCGTCTACAACTCTAACTCCAGGAGTAATCCGCAACTGTTTCTTCGATAGCACAGTCTGTGGATACACGTACGCGCCCTACGAAATAGAGGCAAAGACAACGGAGGAATTGAAGGATCCGGATACTTATGACGAATTCTGGGATCGTGCTGTCTGGAATATCGTAGCAGGCCAGTATCCGACTTTGAAGCCATGAGATTAGGGAGTTCGTCTTATCTGCTGGGGTATGTCATTTAGGTGGTGGATAGAACTACGTTGGTTTATTGTATCTCGGCCTCGAACATCAAGCATGCCGGTCCGAATAGTACTTCATTAAAGATATGCCATCTGGTGAAGGAGATTATCGCGGAAAGTGATCCGCAGGTAATTACCGAAGTGTTGCCCCTGGTTGATTATGAGCTGGAACCCTGCATCGGCTGCGGCCAGTGCTATGGCAAGGGTCGGTGCATTGATGATGCAACTTTTAACGAGATTTACGCCCGGCTTTCAGCTGCAGACGCATTGTTCGTAGTTTCAGCACATTATGCTCCAATCCCGGCTAAGCTTGCCATGCTGCTCGAAAAAATGGAGCAGCTTGCCTTCCTGCCGAGGTTTAATAATGAAGAAAATATGTCTCCGCTTTATCAGCGACCCGTGGGCATTATTGCGCATGGTGGCGGTACCGAGGAAATCATCAAAGGTTATACGGGTGTGGTGATCAACACCATCGTAAATGCGCTTTCCTGGCCAATCGAAATGAGGATCATCGGAGCCGGCGAAGAGTGGCCAAGAGGAATTGCCGTTCCGGTCAAGACAGTCCGGAAGGACAGCAATTCAGTGTTTCCGGTGCAGGAATATGATTGGCCGGATATTAAGGAAAGAATCCGGCCTTTAGTCAGCAATGTGATTACGGCGCTATGAGTGACGCTAGGAGTAATTTGTTAAAGCCCAAGCTGACTCGGGCTTAAGCCCAGGTATTGCAGAAGCGGTCCGCCGCCCGGCCATTTTTCGAGGAAACGGTGGCGATTGGCGTGATAAATGGCTGCGCGATCAGGAAGTTGGTTACAGGTAATACCCTCATAATGATAATATACGCTCCGGCGGGTTAAGCCAAAATGGAGGCCGGCAGTCAGCAGACGGTTATATAAATCCCAGTCTTCAAAATAGGCGGGTGCGAAGCGCTCGTCAAAAAAGTATCCGCCAATCATATTTAGGATGCCGCGTCGGAACACAAAAGGAGCTCCTGAAGAAAACAGGGCTGGATCATCCGGCACGATATGATTGGCTGCCAGGGCAACAAACTCAGTTACAATACTGCCGCCTTGGTTATGATTGAGTGTGACTTTAAGCGGCCAGGGTCCGACAACTCCCACATTGGCGTCAGTTGCAACAATTTTGACCAGAGGACTCAGCCAATGTGGGCCATAGAGCATATCATTATTACACCAGACGATAATGTCACCGGAGGCAGCGGCAACGCCTAAGTTGCTGGCTTCCGCACAACTGGTGCGTTTCGAATTGTGGAGCACGCGTACGCCGGTCACCTTCGGGTATTGACCGGCGTTAATATTTGCAGCCAGGCGGTCCAGCGACGCAGCTGTGGAGTCAGTTGAGCCATCGTTCACCAGCACGAGTTCAAAGGGGATGTCGCTGTTGTGAATCACGCTGGTCAGACTGATCATCGTGATATCAATGGCATTGTGGCAAGGAATGACTATTGACACTTTAGCTGGAAATTGGTCAGGAACAGGCTTCAGTATATATGGCTGCCGCATCGTCATATTAGCGTCCTCCCAATGCAGATAAGTCTGTCCCCGAATGGTCTAAAATGACCCGATTGGGGACAGTCCCCGATCGACCGAAATGATCCATTTGGGGACTGTCCCCAATCGGGTCATTTCGATCCAAATAAACCTGTCCCCAATCGATCGGGGGCGGGCCACGGTTCTGTGTCCGGGTCGTCGGGGTTGAATTTTTCGTCGGTTAGCGCCAAGAAGATAAGGATGTCATTGCCTTCCGGCACAACTCTGTGAAAAGCGCCGGGTAAGACGATAACTCTTTCGGGATGGGCACCGTCCAGCGGGACAGATATGGCTTGCGGATCTTCTTCCGGGCTGCGCTGCGCATCGATCCAGCAGACAAGCTGTCCACGACCGCTAATAGCCACAAAAGACTCAAATTTGCGGTGGTGGCGGTGATTGCCGCGTACATGCCCGGGCCGGGCGGCAACGCAGTATATCTGTCCAAACCCTCTCCCCCTAAGTACCCCGGGGTCGAATATCTCGTAGAGGATGCCCCGCACGTCCTCATGGACGGCCAGCTCTTCGCGGATCACTAATTCCATAGCTGCATAACCTCCGTTTTGCCATCATTTCGCGCAGCGCACTGTCAATACCACCAAGTGTCGCTTAATGTTATCTAATGCTACCTAATGCTACCTAATGCTACCCAACTGCGAATGGATAGCCGCTGTTGCGCAAATTCAGCCAGCGCTGTATAGCCTGCTGGTAGTCGCCAAAATTGCGCCCCAGTGCAGCTTGCAGCCGATAGGAGCAGAGTGAAGTGTCAAAGGGACGCTCAGCCCGACCAAGACCCGGCTGACTCTGAAAGGTAGCCCCTTTTACCAGATTGGCGGCGCTGGTGCTATTGGCGGCTTTGACGTTATTGGCGGCGCGGCTGCTATTGGCGCGATTGCCCTCATGCACACTCTTGCCCGCGCCCAGGTGTTCTGATAAATACCGTAGCATCTGCCAATTGGAAACACGCTGTTCAGATCCGGCGTGCCATAAACCGGACAGGCCTAAACGGGCAATATCTATGAGTATCTGCGCCAGATCGTTGACCAGTAGCGGGGTTGAGAAGCGGTTGGTCCAGGCGTTCACTACATTGCCAGATTCCAAACTAGCCAAAGATTGCTCCATAAAACAGCGGCGCACACGTCTCGACTTCTCGCTGCCAGTCACAGAGCTGGCTTCAGCGTCTATGCCTGACACTGTCCCAGCGTTCCCTGCCCCAGCCAAGACCGGACTCCATCCAAAAAAGCTGGTGCGCACAATAGTCCACGGAATAGGGCTGGCCATGATCATACGCTCACCGTCAAGTTTGGTGCGCCCATAGACATTGACAGGCGAGGGTGCGTCAGCTTCGGTATAGTGGCCGCGCAAACCGCTGAAGACGTAATCGGTAGAAATATAGATTATGTGCCTGGTTACTGTCGGACAGGCCCGACAGGCCTGGATCAGATTAGCGGTTCCCTGTACGTTCACCGCCCAGGCGGTCGCCGGATCATTCTCACAGGCATCGACATTAGTCATCGCGGCGGCATGCACCACAATCTCCGGACAGATCTCTCCCAACAAACGGTGCATACCTTCGGCGTCAAGAATATTACAGGCAGCCGGAACCACCCTGGGCAGCTCCGGCCGGTTACTTAGGAAAAGACCATATATTTCATCAGTTTTTGACCACTCCAGTGCCAGGTTGGAGCCAAGCAGTCCGCTGACACCGGTGATCAGGATTCTAGTCATTCGTTCATCCGCTCCCGTAGCCAGATCCTCGTACGCTCAATTCCTTCCGCCAAGCTGACTTGCGGCTGCCAGCCCAGCAAAGTCCGTGCTTTGGAAGAATCACACAACAGTCGCCTGATCTCGCTTTGCGGATGAATATGCGGAACATTTTCCACGGCAACGGCATCCCCGGCGATGAGACGGGCCAAGTCAATAATGCGAATCTCTTCTCCGGATCCGCCTACGAGTAAATCGAAGGGAGCATTATGGGGCGCGCCAGGAGCGCCGCTAACGCTACTGACGCCGCCGCTGATGCCGTCGACGCTACCTGCGCCACCAGCACCTCCGCAGCAAGAGCCAACAGTCGCTTCAATCCTGACACCTGGGCGCATCAATCCAGCCCGGACAATGAAATCAGCGCAATCCTCAACATATAAAAAATCACGTGTCTGCAGACCATCGCCATAGACCAGTAAGTCTTGATGGTGCATAACGCGATCCAGAAATATGGCAATGACGCCACCTTCACCATCAACGCGCTGAAAAGGTCCATAGGTATTAAAGGGGCGCAGGATTGTAATCGGCAGACCGTAAGTCCGGGCGTAAGACTCCGCAAGATGTTCAGCAGCCAGCTTAGCTCCAGCGTATGGTGAAGCCGGTTTGACGGGATGCATTTCATTGATGCCGTACTCCAAATTTGCGGCGACTGCATACGCCGCGCCAGCACCAGCTCCGGTACCCGCACTAGCGCTCGTACCATAACCAGTGCTGGCACCCGCACCAGCTCCAGCTCCTGCAGTTGTCCCTAATCCTGCTCCTGCCGCCCCTGTACTCACTCCCACATTCTCATCCATCGGGGCAAACACCATGCAGGTGCTGACCATTACGAAATGCGGCCGCATAAAGCGCACCGCCTCCAACAGTCGAAACGTCCCCAGCACATCAGTGTTGAAAGTGTCGCGCGGATTATCGATGCTATGCTGCACATTGATGCGGGCTGCCAGGT
>JBMNNY010000106.1:0-7633 GCA_050942765.1 Bacillota bacterium
TGCTGATGGCGCTTCCTGTTCAATGATTAAGTAAGAGGTATCCACGCCTTCTTTTTCGAAATCCGCTTTGATGATGCGACCTTCCGTGTCGCCGCCCGCCTTACCCAAAAACGCTGTCTCCAGACCCAGGCGTTTCAAGCCTACGGCAACATTGGCGGTCGATCCGCCCGGATACTTTTCGAGCGATTGCGCAAAAACAATTTCATCAGCCGCCGGGAACTGATCAACTTTCACGATGGTATCAACGGCTGCCGCTCCGAGGACTGCAATTCTAGTCACGATAGCAACACCCCGTTTTTATAAAACTCCATACCCCTGCGTATAAGCAAAGATCATCAACGCAAGCATAATCAGCAGCAGGTAAAACAAGAGGCGATCCTGCAGTGTGTAGCGCATCGGCTTAATAAATTTGCTCTTTGTTTTGGCACCAAAGGCGCGTGCCTCCATTGACAGGGCAATTTGATCCCCGGTTTCCAGAGAGTTGCTGAGCAGTGGCGTCACAATCGGAATCAGCTTGCGCACGCGTTCTCCAAGCTTCCCTTTATCCAGTTCCATTCCCCGGGTTTTTTGGGCATCCAGCAAATGCGTAATCTGTTTCTGAATAATGGGGATAAATCGCCAGGCAGTCGAGAAGATAAAGACGAATTGCCGCGAGGCAAAGCGTACCCGCGAAATCATCTGGATGAAATCAGACGGTGATACGGTATAACCCAAAATCGCCACCGCCAGAACGACCATATAAATCTTCATACTGGCTGCCAGGCCGTATAACAAACCGCCCAAATTAAACCCCAGACGCTGGCCAGGCAGGAGATAAAACAGAATGACATCTTTATAGGGTGTTTGCAGTAGCGAGGTATCCAGCGAAAAGGCCTGAATTACCATGATGAAGACCACGGGAATGATAATGACTTTGAAGAACCACTTAATTTGACTCCAGGGGAACTTGGCGACCTGACCCAAGATAATTAACAGTCCCAGCATCACGCCGCAATAAATCGGATGCGTCCACAGAATCGACGCCACGATCACTATCAACGTGCCGAGCAGCAGCACCTTGGGATTAGACTTATGCAGATAAGTGTCTCGTTTTCTGTATTCTACCAGCATTGCTTTTCCTCCCATCAAGTAACAGCGTGTCCTTAGGCAGATGCACGTTCTGAGCAGCTGTGACAGGCTGCTACTCCATCATCTCCCGGAATACTTGGTAGAATTCGTCCACGGAAATGATATCATCGGGCATATAGGCAATGTTTTGAGCGATATAGGTAATGTCAGTCGGCCGCAAATAGGCTTCTTGCAGCTTGTCCCGCCTGGTGAAGATTTCTTTGGGAGTTCCGTCCAGAATCACTTCGCCCTGCGACATGACCAGCACCCTGTTACAGTATCTCGTCACAATCTCCATATTGTGAGTGATTATGATGATGGTTTTGCCTTTCTGATTCAGTTTCCTGAGCAAATCCATAATCCATAACGTTTCGCGCCAATCCTGACCGGTCGTGGGCTCATCCACAATGATGACATCTGGCTCCATGGTGATAATTGATCCCATTGCCAGGCGCTGCCGTTCACCTTTACTGAGGTACTTCGGCCAGACTTGGCGGTATTTACTGAGGCCAATATCATCCAAAACTTCGTCGACAATGCTGTCGATGTATTCAGGCCGCTTTTCAAGATTGCGCGGACCAAAGCGCAATTCATCCTCTACACTGTCGGTAAAGATTTGTTCGTCAGGATTTTGGAAAACATAACCGACTTCCCGGGACAACTCTGCTACACTGCGGCCGGCGATCGGCTTGCCATTAACTTTAATAGCGCCTTCATTCGGCTTTAACAGCCCGATAATGTGACGGGCAAGAGTAGTTTTGCCGGCCCCGTTCTGACCAATAATGGCCACAAATTCGCCCTTGTTAATGCTCAAATTGATGCCTTTTAGATCATCGTGATCACCGAGATAGGAATGACGCAAATTTTCTACTTCAATAATGGGATCATGAACTAGCCCGCGGCCATTACCAGCGCCAGCGGTAGGGGGAACCGCTGGCGTGGCGGCCGGAGCCTGCACTTTTGGTTTAAACCCGTTACAGGCTGCAATTACTTGTGCCGGAGTCAGCAGTACCTTATCAATGTAATGATTCTCTTTAAGCTTGGTGCTCAGTTCGATGGATTGGGGAATTTCCAGGCCAAGCTCTTTGAGCGTCTCAACCTGGGAAAAAACTTCTTCCACAGAACCTTGCAGGCGAACTTCACCTTTGTTCATCACGATGACCTTGTCGGCATGCTTGACGATTTCATTCATTTCATGCTCGACAAGCACAATCGTGATGCCATATTGTTTGTTAATGTCCTTAACGATCGAAAACACCCGTTCTTTACCGATCGGATCCAGCATTGAAGTAGGTTCATCAAAGACGATAATCTTCGGCAGCATAGCGTAGACTCCGCCGATACTGACACTTTGCTTCTGGCCGCCGGAAAGCTCAAACGGTTTGCGGTCTTTCAAGTCGCCAATTTTCAGATCGTTATAGCTGCGTTCGACCCGCTGCATAACTTCCTCAAAGCTTAAACCCAGATTGGCCGGGCCAAAGGCCAGGTCTTCCTCTACCGTCATCCCGAAAAGCTGGGTATCAGGGTCCTGAAAAACCATCCCGATTCTGGATGCCATCTGATAGACCGGAGTTTTGCTGGCATTCAGTCCGTCAACAGTAATCGTCCCGGTTAGATCGCCCTTTATGAAGTTAGGAATGACTCCGTTAAGCGTTTCACACAAGGTCGTTTTTCCGGCCCCGGTCGGTCCGGTGATGACCACGAACTCGCCTTCATTGATATCAATATTGATCCCCTTGAGAACCTTGCGTTTGGTCTTTTCGTAATTAAAGCTCACGTCTTGCAGACTGATTATGGTACCCATGTTTTTCACTCCATCCTTAGCATCTGAAAACGCAGGAGATGATCTCAAATGATGGCCTCAAATGCTGATCACTGTCTTGACAGTTTCCTGTCGCAGTGCCATCGCAAATGCCTCTTCTATTCTCGCAAGCTCAACAATATTGGTGACGATTTTGCCGAGTGAAATGCTCTTTGATTGCAGCAAGCGCGCTGCCAGCATAAAGTCATTTGGTGCAAATCCAAAACTGCCGATCAAGCTCATTTCCTTATAATGAATGCTGTTGGGATCAATAGTGATGCGGGCATCACTGGCCAATCCGCCGAAAATGCTGATCACTGTGCCGTTACCCGCATAATTAAATGCTTCTTCCACGGCCTGCGGCGTACCGATCGCGACCACGATATCGGCCAGCCCGTCCGTGCCGATTTGCCCGGCGATCCATTGCCTAATATTAGTCTGCTTCGGATTGGCAACATGGGCACCCATTTCCCGGGCGATTTCCAGTCTTTGATCATTGAAATCCGTCACCAGGACCTGATTGGCACCAAATTTCTTGAGAATTTCCACGTGAATCAGACCCATCGGCCCTGCGCCCATTACCAAAACGTTATTACCTGGTTTGAAGCCCAGTTTTCTGACAGAATTCAGTACGCAAGCCACAGGCTCGGCTAGAGCCAGCTCAACCATATCGCAGTCATCGCTCAGCACGGCCAGACCTTTTTCAGCAACTCTTTTGGGAATCGTAATGTACTCGCAGAAGGTGCCGCTGCTGATCCCGTCCTTGTGATTACAGAGTTCGTAAAGTTCGTTGCGACAATCGATACAGTTATGGCATGGTACATAGGGAGCACAGGTGATTTTTCTTCCAATCAGGCTCTGATCAGCTTCGGTTCCGGCATCAATGATTTCACCGCTGAATTCATGTCCCAAAATGCATGGTGGCGGAAAGAAACGATGTCCCTGTTTAAAAGTCTTAAGATCAGTGCCACATAGTCCGCTATACATCACTTTGACCAGATACTCGTCCTTTTGGAGCTGCGGATCCGGAACATTGGTCAGCTCAATTTTCCCGGGTCCCTGATACATAGCTGCTTTCATAGGGAAAGACCCTCCCCGTGTACGATCTTGACAATGTCAGCGACAGTCTTGGCCGGATCATCCGATTGGAAAATATTACGGCCAATGGCGACTCCGGAAGCCCCATCGCGCATGGCTTTTGTGACAGAGTCATAGATACCGCAATCTTTGGGGCCGCCTGCCATAACGACCGGTACCGGACAATTGCTCACGATCTCGTGATAATTCTTCGGGGTATAGTAAGTTTTGATCACATCGGCACCATGCTCATAGCCCAGGCGCACGCATAGGTCGATTAAATCATGATCATAAGAGTTGCTGAAGTCAGCCGGCAAGAGTTCTGCGACCAGTACCAGGCCATAGCGCAGGCAATCTTCTCTTAGCTGCTGCATGATTTCGAACATCCTGGGTTCCCGCTCATGCCCCACAAAAATCATGTTGCAGACGGCATCCGCGCCCAGCATGTTGGCTTCGGCAACACTGGCGGTCAAGGTATGCAAGCCGTCCGATTTGCTGACAGTGCTGCATCCCCCGGTGACACGCATAATTAGTCCGGCTTTTCCAGCAAACAGATCATAAGTTGCTCTGGCAAAGCCCGGTGTCATGATGAGAGCATCCGCGCCGCCTTTAATGACTTGTTCTACGATGGCGCGCGGCTTTTCAATGCCTTTTACTGTTCCGGCGAACGCTCCAAAATCCAGTGCTGAAATTACGGTTTTATGATCTTCTTTAAAAATCCGCCGCATGCGGATAGCTTTCCCTATCATGGACAGCCCTCCTAACATACCAGCCCGGCAGCCCTCCCTGGCTGCGAGTTGGTTATGTCGTCATAATGATATAACAAGTACTAGCAAAAAAATAAGTCAGTACTGGCAAAATTGCATTACTGACTAACGGTGGTATTTTGACCATCGGATTCGTCGTCATCGATGTCGACGTTCTTTTTTCTCTTTGAAGCGGCAGTGATTGCTTTGTACGCCACCGAAGCCAGGAAGCAGTTGGCAAACGATCCGACAATCTGCGGAACTAAAATTGGAACAATAATGCCCCATCCCAGCATTAAGTACCAGGGAAGAATACATAATGTGTTCACAATGGTACCAACAATCATGCCGGCGATCAGGTTGTACCTCTTGGACACATAGCCAAATGCCAGAGCAGCCAGAGCCATATTCATCATGTAATAAGGCACCATGGCGGCCCAGCCGGAAAAGCCCGACATCAGATTGGCGAAAAAGGTTCCAAAGGCAGCTACAATACTGCCAATTTGCCATCCAAACATCAGAGACGCGAAATAACCGGCAGTTGAATCCAGTTTGATAGAAGCCGCCGGACCAGGTATGGATATGAAACCGCCAGCCGCTGCAACGGCGACCAATACGGCGATCTTGGCAATATTGCCGGATGACCACCCAGACTTCTTAAATTCGGACGGATACTTGCGATCCCACATTTTTCCGAAAATGAACACCAGAGCTACCATTAACAGTCCAATCAGATATGTTACCGAAATGCCGAGTACACCCTGTCCTAACATCAATATGCCTCCCCATGCTTAATCAGTTGGAGTAACCGGATTCAGAGAAGGGCTGCCCATATCTGAAAAAGAAACCAGTGCGGTTGTGCGCCGCGACGCGATCAACTCATTCCTCCCTTCGCTCGATCTGTAATTTACATTTATCTCCCCGGACAATATGAATGCTGTGCTCAATCGGCTCGCCGGTTTTTGAGTAACCGAGCCGTTCGACACGCATTCCAAAACTGACTGTATCGAGCTGCAGAATTTTCATCTCAAATTCGTCAAGCAAAGTCGGCTCGAGAATTTCCTCTGCACGCGTAATCCTAATACCATATTTGCGGTCCAGCAGATTATAGATTGATTCGGACAGGTCTTCCTGCTCTATTTGCTGTACGCGATCATACGGAAAATTGAGCACTTCAATATAGTAGGGTTCATCGTTAATCAGGCGCAGGCGTTTGATCTGAATCACTCTGTCATCTTCGGCAATCCCGAGTTTATCGCATAAGTACCTGGTAGGCTTCTTAAAACCAACATCCAGCACTTTGGCCGAAGGCCGCTGGTTGAAGTTGAGCACTTGCTCCGTAAAGCCTTTCACACTCTCGATCCGTGAAGCTTCGTAGGGCGGGCAGACGATCGTGCCTAGACCCTTTTGCCGCTTCAGCACACCCTCTTGCACCAAATCAAGAATGGCCTTCCGTACCGTAATTCTGCTGATATTATAGAGCTGGCAGAATTCGGATTCCGAAGGGATGAGATGGTTAACCTGATACTCTCCATTACTGATTTTTTCGCGAATGATCTCTTTGAGCTGATAATAGAGTGGTTCAAAGCAATTCCTGTTTAACTCCATATTAACCCTCCTGTAATATCAATATAACATCTTTATAACAAGTAGTCAACTATCCCATACTATAGCCATTGCACAAGCTATTGGCAAATGGGGGGATTATTGGGTTTTGATGAATTGCGTAAAGGTATTTTGCTGCCAGTGTCATAGTGGCGCAACCACCGGCGGTGCAACAAGCTGCAGTGCCAGTGGCGTTGCTGGTGGTCTTGCCGGTGGCGCTGCCAGTAGCGGAGGCGGAGGCTAACAAGTCGTGATCCTCGAGATATAGGCAAACTTGCAAACTTCATCGCCGCAAACAGCAGATTTAAGCAGTTCAACTTTTACGGGCCTCTGGAAAACCGCTTCAAAATACTTCTTAATATAGCCCTTGGCACAATGACAGAAGGTTGATGACACCGGCGTTTTGGTAGCCCTTACCCATCCGCAGTCGCAACCTTCGGTTTTGATGCTGTACAGAATATTTCCTTCTCTGACAAGCTTATTACACCTGTTCCCCATTTTCGCAATGAAATCATCGATGCTTTTGGCACCCATTGGGGTATTAGGTTTTAAGCATTAGGCATTGGGCATCAGGCATTAGGTCATTCGTGCGTCCGGCTTTCCTCCTTGAGCCGCCTGGCAATGCGCGCAATGCGAACAGTCATAATACCATAAAAGACGACCAAGCCAGTGAGCATGATCCTGAGCGCCACCAGCAACCAGGTAACGGAGTCACAGGTAGCGGCTTCTTTTCAATGATCAGCAGCTCTTTATTGAAAGCGCCGGGAGAAGTGGCTATCTGTCCGGATGCTTTAGCCCAGGGGCGCCACTTGACCTTGCCAATGGAGAAGTTAAGATTGATGTTCTTATAAAACGTACGATATCCCAAACTCTCAAGAAATGCCCGGTAATCCCGGGAGTCTTTATAACCTTTATCGGCGACAAAGTCCACCGCATATTGATACTCGCCTGGCTGGCATGTCTCAAAGGTGTACCAGGCTTTGCCGCACTTTATGAGGCGGTAACCTTGTGCGGCCATCTTATTCAGCCATTTCTCCTGTCCATCTAAAAAATCGAAAAAGTACCGAAACACTGTTTTTCTCATGTAAGCTCACCTCCAATTATCCGCGCAGCTAAGCGCTCAAGATCTGTAATGCGCGCTAATTCTTTCTCGGCCGCCTGCATACCAAGATCTGTGATAATGTACTCTTTCTTGTTGCTGTTGTTGATGCTGTTATCTGTGTCGGCGACCGGGGCAATCCATTTTTTCTTCAGAAGTGCATTGATTGCCCCGTATAGCGTCCCCGCACCCAGCACC
>JBMNNY010000107.1:0-7575 GCA_050942765.1 Bacillota bacterium
CTCGTAGAGCTTTCAGGCGGTTGCCGAAAATCATCATTGCACCCCGCGTATTCAGAATACCTTTAGTTCATATAGTAGCAGAATTCCAGTTTCAGAAAATCAAACTGGACAAAACGGGAAATTATGATTGACAATTGGTCAATATGTACAATAAAATAACCACATAGAACCAGAATATCTAGTAAATGGCAAATGTTAATTGGGCGAAACTAAACGCAGATGGCATCTTGACAAAGGAACTGAAAAAAGAGAGGAACTGGTTAAGATGATTAACTGGGTATTAGTTGTAGCGTCCTATGTCTGGATGATTATCGTGCTTTTTTTCTGGAGACGTTCTCCTTCGGAAATTATGCCTCATTTGCGTTTGACTTTTTTGGTGGCAGTGTTGATGGCTGTTTGCATGTCGGTTCGGATTGCGTTTATCGGGGAGGATGGCAGTGTCCCGGACGTAATTGCGGCTATTGGTGTCTTTGCCTTTTTCACACATACTGCGGCACTTTTTCATGCGGTTTTCATTTATAGTAGAGCACTGCTTGTTTTCAAGAACGCTGCAGATACCGATCATTTAACAGGATTACTTAATCGGCGCGGCTTTGAGAGTTCATGCCAGAAACTGGGCGCCAATGGACAGGAGCAGTGTTATGCAGTCGTGATGCTTGATTTGTTGAACTTTAAGTCCATTAATGACACGAAAGGGCATGCTTTTGGTGATAGGGCATTACGGTCAATGGCGCACATAATGATTGAAATTGCGCGCGACAAAGACATCCTTTCCCGGTACGGCGGAGATGAATTTTTATTGCTATTGCGTGATACCGGAAAAGAAGGGGCGGAGCGCGTCATCAAAAAACTAAAGGAGAGTCTTAGGCAACGACACGGCTTGATAGTTAATAGCGGGATTGCTATTTATCCGGACGATGGTCTGGATCTGGATCAACTAATTGAAATCGCTGATGAGCGCATGTATATCGATAAAACCCAAAGTAGTGCCGTGGCTACCTCTTGGCGATGCGCCCGCCATGATTATGAGCATTGAGTAGCGTGGCAGTAACTCTTACAGTATAGCAGCGTACCGATCATTGGTACGCTGCTTTGCATTCTGAGAAACAGAGGTGCGGGAGCAGTTCACCGCCCACAGCCAGCAATCTGGCAACAATTACGATGGGCGGCAGGGCATTGACAAAAGTGGAGAGTTCGGTTACGATCGAAATGTAATATAGTTCTATGGGGGTCGAACATGCCGTTTTTAATCGAGAGCGATTATTCACCTGTTTATGAACTATATATCAGTTTGCAGGCGTTTATTGAGACTCGCAGGCATGCATTATTGGATTTGGGTAAGGAATGGGCTGTCAAGGTAAGACATGGTCTGCAAAAGGAGTTTTTGACCAAACTCGGTCACATTAAGGCGGATTTGCTGCCGCAAATTATTATCCCTAGTTTGGTTTGGAAAACGCCATCGCCATACCGGGAGGATGTTAGTAAATATCTTGATTGGCTGTCATCTTTATCAGCGCATGATGCCTTTAATTTGCTTCAGGCTGCCGCTAGTCCCGAGCTGCTAAGCAAATGTTCCGATATTCAGAAGGCGCGGGATCAGGCTGTTGAAGTGCTTAATCATTGGTATGAACAATATTACCGTGCTGTGGAACCAGAACTCGCACCTAAGCTTGTTGAAATGGCGGAACTGCAGAAAACCGCTGCCAAAGGGGCAAATCCAGAGGATTTCATTGAGCGACTTACTTTTGGCCTGCGGATGCAGCCAATTTCTGCTACCCGGACTGTTGTATTAGTGCCGCAATATCATTACAGCCCATGGAATGTCTATAACCTCCTGCGTGATGCTTTAATTATCTATTATCCGGCGAATATAGACACTCCGGAGCCTGGTAAACCGTCTTTGGCATTGCTGCGGCTGACACGGGCACTCTCCGACGAAAACCGCCTGCGGATCTTGCGCTTTTTGTCTGATGGACCACGCAGCTTTTCAGAGGTGGCACGATTCAGCGGCTTGGCAAAAAGCACCGTACATCATCATCTGGTGGCGCTGCGCGCATCTGGACTGGTGCGGATCCTGGTGGCGGATGGAAACCCCGGTAATCCTGATGGCTTTACGCTGAGGCCAGACGTGGCAGAGTATGTTACCAGGCAATTGAACGATTATTTGTATGAGCGAATGAGCAAATGATTGACGAGGAGCGATCTTTTTGAGCTCTCAAACATCGGGTCATCAAGCACCAGATTTACAAGCCTCAGGCTATCAAGCACCGGCCAAGGGATTTCGCACTTTCGTAATAATCTGGATTACGCAGTCGTTTTCCGTAATTGGTACGTCACTGATGCTATTCGTCATGAACATCTGGCTCACGACCAAAGTCTATCCGGGCTATGATCAGAAGTCTCTTTTGGCGGGGGCGCTTTCGGCTATTTCGATCGCTTATGCTGTACCGGCGCTTGTGCTGGCCCCTTTGGCGGGTGCCTGGGTCGACCGGCATGATCGCAGGAAAACGATGATTGTCATGGACGCAGTGAGCGCTTGCCTTGGTCTGCTGCTGTTATTGCTGCTGCGCAAGAATCTCCTGGAAGTATGGAGTCTTTGTCTGATACTGGCCAGCTATTCATCAGCTGCTACTTTTCATGGGGCAGCTTTTGATACTTCTTACGCCATGCTGGTATCAGAAAAGCAGTTGCCGCGAGCCAATGGTATGATGCAGAGCATATGGGCTTTGTCTGGCATTCTATCTCCGGCGTTGGCGGCAATGCTGATATCTCTGCCGACGCTGGCTGGCAATGGATCGATCACCGGAGCGGTTGGCAGATTTTTGGTTGGAATCGGTGACGGGACAATACTCACAGTGGGGATTAATGTGCTGACCTTTACGATTGCAGCGATCACCCCGTTGTTTTTGACAATTCCTTCGCCGAACAGATCTGATCTGGTGAATGTGGCTGGAAAGAAGAAGAAAAGTATTTGGAAGGACATCCTGGAAGGTGCCAATTTTATCTGGCGTCGTCCGCCACTGCTTTGGCTGCTGATCACTTTTTTGATGGTGAATTTGACTAGTGCTCCGTACGGCGTACTGCAGCCTATGCTCGTCAAGTTTAACCTGGCTGCAGACTGGTCTGCCCGTGGACTTAGCTATGAAGCCGCTCTTGCCTTTTTAGGATCAGTTTCCGGCATAGGCGGGGTAATCGGCGGTGTTTTGATGAGCACCTGGGGCGGCCTAAAAAAGAAACGTGTCCTGGCCATCTTGATTCCGATGGTTCTTGATGGAGTTGCTCAGATGGTTGACCAGCTGGCCGCAGTACGGCGAGCTGTGGAATCATAGAGGGCATAGGGTGGCAAGGCGCATTACATTTAGTTACTTCTGTTTCGTTATTATCCATCCCATCCATCAGCAAGCGGGGCAGTCTCTTAGGGGGCTGCCTCGTTTGCGTTTAATGTATGCGTTCAATGTATGATCCATGATCGTTATGATTCATGATCGTCACGATTCATGATCGTCACATGATCGTCAGATGATCGTCAGATGTAGACATCCAGTCCGTTAAGAACGTTTGCGATGGGAGAAGCGATTGTTATTATATCGGAGCCGGCGAAAAGTAATCCTATGGCATTATTAGTTGTATCCAAGATTAATGAGCCGCTGTCGCCGCCGGCCGACATTTTGTTAAGGAAGATCTGATTGATAAAGGCTGCGGTATGGCCATTATAGCGGATTGGATTGGTGTCGACCTGAATAGCAATCACTTCGCCACGTGTTAATCTGGTTGTTCGGCCAAACTTCTGTACGGCCATGCCTGGAATGGCGCTGGTGATACCCTTGATAGGGCCAGCTCCAATAATCTCTTCATTTATTTCGAGATCATTAATCGGGGCGGCTACAGCTGCATCAGCCAGGTTTTCCATCTCACGGATCGGAATGTAACGTTCCAGGGATGCAATAATATCACGGGGGTATTGGCCTCCGTCATAGGCTCCTGGCTGAAGCACCGGATCACCGGCGCGGCAACGGCCGTCGCTGCCATTGGAGCTGTTTGCCAGGATGTGATTGTTCGAAAGTAAGAGTGGGCGGCTTGTCTGACGATCCCGCACTATGCACCCAAGTGTACCAGCTGACACCAAGTAGTGACCAATACTGCATCCGGGTTGGAGCGGGCGGACCTTCTGGGTTGGATCCACAATCGGAGGAGTGAAGTTATAATCAAAATTTAGTAAAGGTTTAATTAGGCCGGCAGCTACGACATCAGTCATGACGCCGCCTATTTCAGCTGGCACCAAGTCCTGTGGTGCCAGTTGCCCGGCTGGCAGTTTTTCGGAAACGAAGACGACAATACTTGGTGTGCTTAGCTTTTGGCCAGCACGAGTCTTGTAGCCAAGCCCAACGGCAACGACGTTTTTCAGTTGCAGGAGTTCCTTTTTGTGCGCGGCCAAAATGGCTTGTATTTGATCCAAAGTACTCACCTCCGTGCATATTTGACGTGTAGGTGCTTGTACCTATTTATGGTATTATGTGCAACAAAACTGTTGCTTACTATTTCCTGCCTATAATAGCAAAAAGCCTACATGCGGCAGCGCAGTGCTTATGCATGGGGCGGGTTAGGGTTATTTTGGCTGAGGCTGAATCACATGCCATACGTGGTGCGGAACAGCCACCTGCACACTCTGGTCAATAAACCATCTTTGCTGCAGATAATCATTGCGGCGGCATTCAATGATCATGTCCAGTTCGCCGGAAATGGTCAGGCGATAGCCGCTTGTTCCAGGAGTAACGTGCTTTATCACGCCATTAAATATCGTCCCTGGCCAGGATGGCGCTTGATCTGGTAATAGCACTTGAGCATTTTCCGGCCTGAAACCTGCCAGTATGGCTGGTGTGGAGGCAGGGGCAGTGGCCGAGGCCGGAGCCAGGGCTGGGGCCGGGACCGGGACTGGAACTGGGGCCGGGGGTGGCGGTGGTACCGGCGCTGGTATCGACGCCGGCGCAGCCGCAGGCAAAGGAATTCTCCGGCCGCGCAAAGCAATCTCTCGGTTATCTGAATGGTACTCCGCTTCATAGAGGTTTTCCATGCCAACAAATCTGGCTGTTTCCAGTGATCCGGGACGGTTCATAATATCATCCGGCGTACCTGTCTGACAAATCTGACCATTAATCATGACTGCTGCCTTACTGCACAGCATGACCATTTCATCCAGAGAATGGGTGACAAGGATTGCTGTAATACCAGTTCGGGCCAGAATATCTGCCAAATCGCCAATCAATGCTGAACGTGTCGGAGGGTCAAGCGCCGAAAAGGGTTCATCGAGAAAAATGAGTTCCGGGTTGCCGGCGAAAGCCCGTGCCAGACTTACACGTTGAGCTTCTCCTCCGGAAAGCAGTCGCGCTCTGCGGCGGGCAATTTGAGGGATGCCAAAGTAGGTCAGCCATTTTTCTGTTTCCTGACGGGCTGCGCTGCCACGGATACCTTTAAATGATAGGGCCGTCATAATATTGCCTGCCACTGTATCATCAAGGAGTAAAGGAGACTGAAATACAGCGGACATGCTGCGGCGCATATCCCGCGAGATGCTTCGTAATGCTTTTTGAGAAGACTCCCGGGAGGGCTTAGGGGAGAGGGGTATGCCATTGCGCATGATAGTACCGCTGTAACTCCGCTCCAGTCCCATCATTACCGCCAGTAAGGTAGATTTGCCAGCACCATTTGGGCCGATTATCCCCATCACTTCACCATTACTGACCGCAAAATGCGGCACGTCCAGCTTAAAACCGCCAGGATAGGTGAGGGCGAGGTTCCTGATTTCCAAGGCATTCGGCATAGGCATTCCTGGTGGCGCGGTGACGCTGTAGGGTTTTTCATAATGCGCGTTTGGTGGAATGATTGTGCTGCCAGACTCAGATAGTGTCCTGGTAGTATGCATTAAGCCGGGAACCTCCTTTGCTGAATAACTGTAAGGATGAGGGTGATCGCATAGGTGAAGAACATCAGAACCAGGCTTAGTGCGATCGCGACATCGAAGTTGCCCTTGGAGACCTCCATCACGGTGGCAGTCGTAAGTACTCTGGTATCACCGAGGATGTTGCCTCCGACCATCATTGAAGCACCAACTTCTGAAATGACGCTGCCAAAGCCAGCCATGACAGCCGCCAAAATGGCGAACCGCGCTTCGCGCAGCATTAAAATGAAAGTTTGCCATGGGGAGGCTCCCAACACGTAGAGCTGATTTTTCAGCTTGGGAGGTATTTGCTGCAATCCCGCAATCGTTAAGCCAGCAACCACGGGAGTGGCAATTAGCGCTTGAGCAATAATCATCGCAGTCGGCGTGTAGAGCAGACGCAGATCGCCAAAAGGCCCGCTGCGCCAAAACAGGATGCTGACAGTCAATCCGGCTACTACAGGCGGTAATCCCAGTCCGGTGTTGACAACACTAATGAAAAAGCGCCGGCCGAAGAAACGCTTGCCAGCCAAGAGAAAACCGACCGGAACTCCAACCACCAGGCTGATTAGAGTGGCTGTGCCAGATACGCGCAGTGTGAGCAGGATCACTTTCAATAATTCGGGATCGCCACTAATCAACATTTGAAATGCCTTTGAGAATCCCTGACTGATGAGTTCCATGGCGCAGACGCGCCTCCTTTCTGCAGGCTGCTCTTGATAAAACGGGCACTCCAATAGCGCCGGAATGCCCGTTAGGTGAATAGTCAATATGTTATTAGCGATTTACTCGGCAGAAACCTTTTGGCCACATTCTGCGCAGAACTTCGCATTCGGGGCCAGCTTGGCACCGCATTCCGTACAGTGGGCTGCTGCCTTAAGTTTGGCGCCGCATTCGGGGCAAAATTTGGCATTCGTGCCTAGCGGTGCTTCGCAATTCGGACAGGATGCACGGATGGTTTCGCGCCAGTTTTCCTTGGATAGCTTTTTATCTTCTTCGGCCATAGCCGCGTGTGCCCATACTTCTTCAACAGATCTGCTGGCTTGAGCGGCGGACATTTCGACGCCTAAATCTGGAGCGCATCCTTTACAAAGGCCGCGTTTTTCGTTGACGCATTTCGCACGGCAGACCCACGCCTGACAGCGCGGGCATTGGAAGAATTCAGGCTCAGCTTCTTGCCAGGCTTGCTCAAAGGCTTCATCATGTGCTTTTTCCCATGCTGCGGAGCGTACCTTTTCGCTGACGTTGGCTGCCTGGTTGAAGATTCCGCCAAATAGTCCGCTGGCCGCATCAAGGACTGAAGAAACCGATCCGGTGACTGACGGCTTAAACTTGGTGCGGATCGATTTGCCGCAGCGGTCACAATGGAACTCGAACTGAAAGCCTTTGTTAGTGCTGAGATCTGAATAGTTGCCGGAGAACTCTATATTCTTTGCCATGATGCAGACCTCCGATACAGAAAAATATGTAATGGTGCATAATTCTTTTTTGGGGGCTATTCCCCTGCTACTCTTGCTGACGATATTGACGATATTTATGAAGATGCTATTTAATCGAAAAAGTGTAATTGAATCTGGCCGTCAGCTTCACTGCCGGATAGTTCCAAAGAATATGTTCCACCTGCAAATGGACCAAGCAGA
>JBMNNY010000108.1:0-7528 GCA_050942765.1 Bacillota bacterium
TATACAAATGATTTTGGCTGATCGTCAATGATATAAACACGAAATAAACTTCATATTCATCTATTGACCGCGAGCGGCGCATCTGCTATATTGAAATATATGAAACATAATTCACATTCATCTTACTGCTCAGCCCCAATAAAAACTCTGGAGGTATGTTAATTGTCAGCCATCGTCTTTGATCAAGTAAGCAAAGAATATGATGTTGGCGGGAAAAAGCTCGTCGCCGCAAATGCAGTCAGTTTTACAATTGAGGAGGGCGAGTTTGCTGTAATACTCGGTCCCAGCGGTGCAGGGAAATCTACGGTTCTTAACTTACTGGGCGGCATGGATTATGCCTCCTCCGGCCGTATCATCATCAACGGCAACAACATCACCAACTACAATGATGAGCAACTAGCTGACTACCGCGCCAAATACATAGGCTTTGTGTTCCAATTCTATAATCTGATTCCCACACTGACGGCTCTCGAAAACGTAGCATTAATTAAAGATGTCGTTCCAAACGCCTTGGACGCTGCCCGAACCCTGCAATCAGTCGGTCTGGGTGAGCATTTGCATAAATTCCCCTCCCAATTGTCAGGCGGCGAACAGCAGCGGGTTTCCATCGCCAGGGCGGTTGCAAAGAATCCTGCCTTACTGCTCTGCGACGAACCGACCGGGGCCTTGGACAGCGCCACAGGTGTTGTCATTCTGGACTTGCTGCAGCGCATGAGCAAGGAGCAAGGCAAGACCGTCGTTATTGTCACGCATAATGCCGCGCTGGCACAGGCGGCCGACAAAGTAATCCGGCTGAAAGACGGACGGGTCATTGACGTGACGCTTAATCCGACGCCTCTGGCGGTAAATGAGGTGAATTGGTAAATGCTTTTCCGCAAAATGCAGCGGGATATGCGCCAGAATCGGGCGCAGTTTATCTCAATTTTTCTGATGTCTTTTCTGGGGGTCTTCATTTATGCCGGAATTAATGCGGAATGGTTTGGGCTTCGCACTACCATAGACCGATATTATCAGGAAACCAATCTGGCCGACGTCTGGGTCATCGGAAGCAGTTTCACGGCCGCAGATCGGGACCGGCTGCTCATAGGTAGCGCCATTGCCGATGTCGAGCGCCGTCTTACATTTGACGGGACCGCCCTGCTGGAAGGCAATCCATTATTGACACTTAATTTCATCGAGGGCGAAGGCAACCGTATTTCAACGTCCAAGAAAATTTCCGGCGCAGACTTTGCTCATGATCCGGATGGGCTGTGGCTCGATCAGAATTTTGCTGAGGCACACAATTTACATATTGGTGATCAGCTGCAGCTGAGCCTGTCGGGGCTAATCATCACCAAGGAAATTCGGGGACTGGTCATCAACCCGGAGTACGTCTATGCTGTCTCAGGTAACAGCGATTTAGTCCCCGATCATCAGCAATACGGCTTTGCCTTTTTGTCAGAACAGGCCTTTCCGAAAATGATTCCAATGCCCTATAACCAGCTGCTTTTGACGATCGTCGCCGAAGAAAACGTATCGGCGGTGGAAGACTTTATCAAGGCCGAACTGGGTGAAAAGTGCAGCGTAATTCTGACCAGAGAGAGTCATGGCAGTTATCAGATGTTTGATGCTGAAATCGAACAGCATCGCGCGATGGGCTCGGTCTTTCCCATTGCGTTTTTGGCGATTGCGGTCTTGACAATTCTGACCACCATGACCCGTATGGTCAATAATCAGCGCATTCAAATCGGAACACTGAAGGCTATCGGCTTTAAAGATCGCCAGATTCTGTTTCATTATGTTTCATACGGTCTCTGGCTGAGTTTGCTCGGCGCCATTGCGGGAACGCTAGTCGGTCCGCTGGTCTTGCCCCCAATCTTCTTTGATATGAATAAGTCGATCTATGTAATTCCGGAATGGAAGGCTGCCATTGCGCCGTCAATTGTGATCATGGCGGTGGTAACGGTTGTGTTGTGCACGCTGGCAGCTTTGCTGCCTTGTCGCGCTGTATTGAAAGAAACTGCTGCCCAGGCATTGCGTCCCAAAGCGCCTCGTACAATGCGGCAAAATCGCATGGAACGGACGGTACTCTGGCATAGACTGGGGTTTAATGCTCAGTGGAATCTGCGAGATATTACCCGACACAAGCTGCGTTCAATGATGGCCTTAGTCGGAGTGGCCGGCTGCACCATGCTTTTAGTGTGTGCTTTTGGGTTATCGGACAGCATTGTAGATATGACTGCCTGGCAGTATGAAGAGCTCTATCGTTTTGAAACAAAGCTGATGTTGACAGAAGATATTACCGCCGAACAGCTGCAGGAACTGGTGGATAAATATCAGGCTGTCCCAATACTGGAGAGTTACATTGAGATAATGGCTGGCAGTATTCGGGAAACGGGTGCGCTACTAGTAAGTGATGAAACAGAACTGATTCGCTATACGGATGTCAATCGCCGCTATATCGACTTACCAGACGAGGGAGTTGCTCTTAGTTATAAGCTTGCTAAAGTGCTAGGGGTTGATGTGGGGGATTCAATTAGCTGGCACATATTTGGCAGTGATAAATGGGTTAAAACCAAGGTTACTGCCATTCACCGCATTCCTATCGGACAGGGCTTGGCAATGAGCCGCAGTGCATTTGAGAAACTAAGCTTTGAGATGCGTCCAACAGCGGCACTGACCGCCCTGAAAGTTGATAGCACTTCCGGCACTATCACGGCAGCATTTAGCATTGACGCGCTCGTTGAGAACTATCAGGAGTTTACCAAACTGATGACTATTATGACCATCGTCCTGATCCTTGGCGCAGTAGTGCTGGCGCTGGTAGTCTTATATAATCTGGGGGTCCTCTCATTTGTTGAGCGTCAAAGGGAGTTGGCAACGTTAAAAGTGCTGGGATTCAGAACCAAAAAAATCCGCAGCCTACTAATCTCCCAAAACTTTTGGCTAACTGGTGCCGGCGTCATCTTTGGAATACCTGCAGGGTATTTGTTAATCGGATTTATTCTGGGTACGCTGCCAAGCAGTATGGATATGATGATTGCGGTTGAACCGCTTACCATGATAATCGGGGCAGTAGGAACTTTTCTGGTATCCTTTCTGGTCAGTCTGATGTTCTCAAAAAAGGTGCAAACGCTTGATATGGTAGGATCGCTAAAGGGTGTGGAGTAACCTTTGTCCACCTGCAAAGACATAAGAAAAGACCAGTCACACGGGGCAATCACGCTCCAATGTGACTGGTCTTTTGCTGTTCTATTAAGAAGCACCTGCAAGCGCCTGCGCTACTTGTTACCTTCTGTCTGGCGGAGCAATCTTGAGGATCTTGAGCAGTTCAGCGCCGAGGAAAGGTATCAAGCTAATCGCCAGGATAATGCCCCATTGGCTCAGGTTCGGCAAGGTCATCTCAAAAACGTTCTCGCGGATGACGGGGACCGCCATGATTATTCCCACGATCACCAGTGAACCGACAATCGCCTGAATAAGCCGCTTGTTCGAGAAGAGTGGCATCTGGAACGAGGTCAGCCGCTCAGAACGGTTGGAAAGTGAACGCCAAAGTTCGCCCAGACACATTGTCAGGAACGCGCCGGTTTCAGCAAGTGTCAAAGTGCTGAGATCATTCGGATTGTAGAAGATCAAGAACGTCGACAACGTTGAGACCGCAACCAGCAAGCCGACAATCGAAAGCCGAATAATGACCGGGCGCGAGATAATACCGGAGTGTACGTCGCGCGGCGGCAAATTCATCAAGCCTTTTTCAGGCGGATCGACGCCTAAAGCCAGTGCCGGCAGTCCGTCTGTTACCAGGTTGACCATCAAGATCTGTACAGCTACGAGTGGTGGCGGCAGCTGCATTAGAATTGCGATAAAGAAGAGCAGCAACTCGCCAACGTTACATGACAACAGATAGATTACGGACTTACGAATATTTTCGAAAATAGCACGTCCTTCACCTACAGCAGCCACAATAGAAGCAAAGTTATCGTCAGTCAGAACCATGTCAGATGCTTCTTTGGCAACGTCGGTTCCGGTAATGCCCATTGCCACGCCAATATCCGCTTTGCGCAATGCCGGAGCGTCATTAACCCCGTCACCGGTCATGGCCACGATGCGATCCTGACGCCGCAAGGCATCCACAATGCGCAACTTATGCTCTGGGGAAACGCGGGCAAAAACAGAGGTTTCTTTAACGGCGGCATCCAGTTCTGCATCAGACATTGATTCCAACTCGGCACCTGAAATCACTCTGCTGTTTTCGCTGGTCATGCCCAGTTCTTCACCGATGGCACGGGCGGTAAGAGCATAGTCGCCAGTGACCATAATAGGTGTGATTCCGGCATGACGACAGGTCTGCACGGCCTCTTTCACTTCGGGGCGTACCGGGTCGATCATGCCTGCCAGACCTACAAATACCAGATCCCGTTCCAGTTCAGACCCTTCTTCGGGTATGCCCTGATCAACATTCCGATAGGCAAATCCAAGCACCCGCAAGCCTTTGGCAGCCATCTCAGATATTTTGTCTATATACTCGCTGCGTTTGCGGTCATCCATATAGCGTTCTTCGTTTTGCTCAAGGTATTTGGTACAGAGTGCCAATAGCAAGTCGGGGGCACCTTTGGAAAGGGCGTATACATGATCACCAAACTTATGAACTGTGGTCATGCGTTTACGGGATGAATCGAAAGGTACTTCCGATAAACGTGGGTATTCTTTGTCGAAAGCCTCTTTATTTACGGTACCTTTGGCAGCAGCTGTTACCAGTGCGCCTTCAGTAGGATCACCGACAATGGTGTAAACTTCGCCCTGCGGTGTATCTTTCTTGACCAGTCCGGCGTCATTGCACCCAGCGGAAATCTTGAAAATCCACTGTACATCTTCGCGAGCGGCGTTAAATGGTTTGCCTCCGACCAAGAATTCGCCCTCAGGCTTATAGCCCTGACCGGTGACTTCGATGTCAGTTCCATCGGCAAGGAAGATTTGGCGCACATTCATTTTGTTTTCGGTCAGGGTACCGGTCTTATCCGAGCAAATGTGGGTGGCACAGCCGAGCGTTTCGACAGCAGGCAACCGGCGAATGATAGCGTTGCGGTTGGCCATACGTTGCATGCCCAGAGCCAGCACGATGGTCACTACTGCCGGCAAACCTTCGGGGATAGCGGCCACTGCCAGTGCTACGGCGGTCATAAACAGTTCGACCAAACGATGCGTTAAGTCCGAGATGCCTTCACGGATGAATTGCAGGACAAAAATCAAGGCACAGATTCCTAAGCAGGCAATGCCTAGCCATTTGCCGAATTCAGCCAGTTTTTCCTGGAGCGGAGTGGATTCCTCATCTACACTGGCAACCATTTCGGCAATCTTGCCAAGTTCAGTTTTCATTCCGGTCCCGGTAATCAGACCAAGTCCACGTCCATAGGAGACGGTTGTTCCAAGATGGGCTGAATTAATGCGGTCGCCTACGGTTGCACCGGGTTCGATGGTTTTTTCAGCGTGTTTATCGACAGGGACTGATTCTCCGGTTAAGGGGGACTCATCGATTTTCAAGTTGACGCTTTCCAGCAAGCGCATATCAGCGGGGATCAAATCGCCGGCGGACAAAACAATAATATCACCGGGGACTAATTCGGGGGAGGGAACACGTACCGTTTTACCGTCGCGGATTACAGTTGAGATGGGAATCGTCAACTTTTTCAGGGCAGCCAGTGCCTGTTCGGCGCGTCCTTCCTGAACCAGGCTCAAAATGGCATTCAAGATGACAATAGCCATAATGGCGACTGCGTCCACGATTTCACCAAGGAGTCCGGCTATGACCGCAGAAATAAGTAGAATGATTACCAAAAAGTCTTTGAACTGATTAAGGAAGCGTTTCCATAGAGGTACAGGTGGTTTTCCGGCCAATTCATTGCGGCCATAAGTTTCCAAGCGTCTGGCAGCTTCTTCGGCAGAAAGGCCTTGATGCATATCGCTGCGCAGTTCTTGGAGCGCTCCTTCGCGGGAAAGGGCGTAAAATTCTCTGCTCATCTAGATCAAATCCTTTCTTGAACTCCCGTTTTATTGTAGAATATTAAAGGTTTAATTTCAATCAGGACAGAAGATAAATATTCATTAAATCGGCTTCATTCCGCAATTAATCGGCCTCATAGATTATTTTGCTCATAAGCCTATCTTATTAATCTTGACACACATTATTTTGAAAAGGGGGATCTTCTTTGCCACAAAGAAGACTAGTGGTAATCACAGGAGCAAACTCGGGGATTGGCAAAGCAGCCGCCATGGAGTTTGCCAAAGCTGGAGATCAGGTCGTAATTGCCTGCCGTAATCTGGAAAGAGGGCGCAGGGCGCAAGAAGAGATTGCCGCCGCATTAACTGCTGAATCTGGCGGAGGTTGCGCCATCCCGACCTTAATGCAAGTCGATATGTCTTCATTTGAGTCAATCCGGCGCTTTTGTGGCGATTTCGGGCAGCGCTACGACAAATTGGATGTGTTGATTAACAATGCCGGACACTTTAACCATGGGGCAAGAAAGTATCAGCTAAGCGCCGACAAGGTTGAACTGACTTTCGCCACCAATGTGTTTGGCCCCTATTTATTGACCAAACTGTTGCGCCCCTATTTGGCGCAAGCCGCTGAACCCAAAGTACTGAACGCTTGTTCCACAAACATCAAGCACTTTTTCGAGCCGACACGGGAAATTTTGTTTGACAGCCTGACCGGGACGATGCAAAACGGGATGCGCTATGACAGCTACCGGATGTATGGTGATTCGAAAATGGCTTTGTGGATGATGACGATGCGCATGGCTGAAGAGCTAAAGGCTGATAAAATCAGGGTCAACGCCGTTATGATTTCGGCCTTTAAAATGTCCAAAGAGTCTGTTCGAAAGTTTCGGCAGCCCTGGCGTATGATTGCCAGTCTGCAAAATCTGTTTATACCGTCGCCTGATCTCATGGGAGCAAAGTACTTTGCAATTTGCAGCAAAGATGAATTTCGAGATATAAGTGGCAAGCTGATCAATAAAGATCTGGTCATCATGAGTCCCGGAACAAAGAATGCCAGTCCGGCGGTGCAGGTGAAGCAGCTGTCTTCTTCGAACTACTATCCTCCGTATGCCGACGATGCCGAGTTAGTGGGGAAGGTATGGAATCTATGTGGAAAGCTTACAGGTGTCTGAGTTGAGAGATGCGGTGTATAGCACCTGCGTCTACTAGAGGCGGTTATTGCAACGGAGGTTTAACAGTATGACCAATCGACGTACGGATTTTAGTGAAGGCAGCATTGCCAAACATCTGTTTACTTTTTCGCTGCCAATGTTTTTAGGGAATTTGCTGCAGGCATTGTACAATACTGTTGATAGCATCTGGGTAGGACGTTTCCTTGGACCGGCCTCACTGGGCGCTGTCTCAGTCAGCTTCCCAATCGTCTTTTCGCTCGTGGCGCTGATCACGGGTCTGACCATGGCGTCCACTGTCATGGTGGCGCAGTATTACGGCGCCAAGGATCACAACATGGTCAAGAAGACCGTGGCCAATACTGTGATCGTGCTGTCGCTGG
>JBMNNY010000158.1:0-5066 GCA_050942765.1 Bacillota bacterium
TGTTAAAGTGCATCGAATGACTATAAAGGTATCGAATGATTATAGGGGTGTGGTGTAATGATGGCGGCCCAAACTGTTGAAGCCGTAGAAACTAGTGGCACAGGCGCTGGCGTACGCACAAGCGCGGGCGCTGGCGCTGGCGCCACTGCCAAATCCTCTGCCAGCGAATGCGCAATTCTCGCCATTGATCTCGGAACCTCCGGCCTTAAGGCTGCCTTGATCACTCCGCAGGGCCGGGTGCTGGGATGGGAAAGCGAACCGGTCCGATTGCTCATCACTCCCGACGGGGGTGCTGAGCAAGCACCGGATGAGTGGTGGAGCGCGTTCATCACAGCCTCCAGGCGATTGATCGGCCGTAACCTTGTTCCGTCTTCTGCAATTCGGGCAATATGCTGCTCGACGCAAGGTGAAGGCACGGTACCGGTTGATCGCAACGGCAATCCGCTGATGAACTGCATTCTCTGGATGGATATGCGCGGAGCGCCTTACCTTAAAAAGCAATTCAAAGGCCTAATCAATGTCACCGGCGTGGGATTGCACAATACTTTGCGCTGGATCCGACTCACCGGAGGTATGCCTTCCCTGACCGGGAAAGATCCGGCCGGCCATATGCTGCTGGTGCGCGACCGGTTTCCGGAGATCTATGAAAAGACCTATAAGTTCCTGAATGTCCTCGATTTCTTCAACCTGCGCCTGACCGGCTGCTATGCGGCGACTTTCGACTCAATTTTAACTTCATGGGTAACTGATAACCGCAATCCCAACAACATTACATACAATCGCACTCTGCTGCGTAAGAGCGGAATTGATCCCGACAAATATCCGAGTATCGTCCCATGTACGGCTGTACTGGGCAGCATCAGGCCGGAAGTTGCCGAAACGCTCGGCTTGCCGGCGGATGTACAAGTGGTGGCCGGTTCGATCGACAACACCGCCTCCGCTGTCGGTGCCGGTGCGATTGAAGACTTTCTGCCGCACCTGTATATTGGCACGTCATCCTGGATGACAGCCCATGTTCCCTTCAAGAAAACCGATGTCCAATCCTCACTGGCTTCCGTACCATGTGCGGTACCAGACCACTACCTGCTGACCGCCCTACAAGCCACTGCTGGCGGTAACCTCACCTTTTTGCAGGACAACATTCTTTATCATAAAGATGATTTGCTGCTGGAAGAAAAAGTCCCCGATGTGTACAAAATCATGGACCGTATTGTGGAGCATGTTCCTGCGGGAAGCAACGGAGTGATCTATACGCCGTGGATTTGGGGCGAACGCGCTCCGGTCGAAGACCGCAGCTTGCGCGCCGGGCTTTACAACCTGTCGCTGCACAACACGCGCTCCGATATTATCCGGGCTTTCTTTGAGGGCGTCGCTTATAATACCCGCTGGCTGCTGAACCCGTTTGAGAAGTTCATTGGCCGCAACGTTGAACGCATTAATATTGCGGGTGGCGGAGCCACTTCAGATATCTGGTGCAGCATTTTCGCAGATATCATGAATGTGGAGATCTGGCAAGTGCGTGATCCGATTCAGGCCAATGCCCGGGGGGCCGCCTGGATTGCTGCCGCAGGTTTGGGCGAGATTACTTTCAGCGATGTTCCCAAGTTAGTGGAGTATAAGCACGTCTATAGTCCAAATCCCGCCAACAGAGCGCTATATGATGAGCGCTATGCGATTTTCACCGAGATATATGATCAGATGAAGGATATTTACCGGCGGTTGAATGCGTAAATCGTAATTCGGGGAGGGAGCGAAGCATTATGACTGAAAGCGGCAAAACTTATCGTTTGTACCCCTATCGCTGGGTTGTGCTGGCAATTTTCATGTTCATCAATTTGACCATTCAAATGCTTTGGATTGCATATGCCCCTATTACCGGTCCGGCTGCGCAGTATTATGGCGTGACTGATCTCCAGATTGGGCTGTTGTCGATGGTTTTCATGATCGCCTTTATTCCCTTGTCAATCCCCGTTTCCTGGCTTATTGACACCTATGGATTCAGGCTGGCGGTCAGTATTGGCGCTGTGTTGATGGGCCTTTTTGGCGTGTTGCGCGGTGTGGCTGGAACGAACTATGCGCTTGTCCTGTGGAGTACAATTGGCATTGCGGCGGCGCAGCCGTTTCTGCTGAACGCCTGGACAAAGGTGGCTGCCAATTGGTTTTCAATCGATGGCCGCGCCACCGCTGTGGGTCTGGTTACACTGGCAAATTTAGTCGGCACGGCGCTTGGGATGGTAGTGACGCCGGCTCTGATTGAATCAATGTCCATTCAATTGGTTCAGTTGCTTTACGGAGGGCTGGCCGCCTTTTCGGCCGTTCTGTTCTTGCTGTTGGCACGCGAAAAACCCGCCACCCCGCCTTGCCCGCCTGGAATGGAAGTGCGCGCCTTGATGCTGGATGGCCTGAAAAACGCACTGAAAAACAAAGCCTTTTGGATATATCTGCTGGTCTCGTTTATTGGTATGGGTCTCTTTAATGGAATCACAACCTGGGTTGAAGGTATCATCAGGCCGCGAGGGTTTACGCCAGCGAACGCCGGAACACTGGGCGCTTTGATGCTGGTAGGTGGCGTTTTGGGAGCCGTAATCCTACCCCCTATTTCGGACAAGAAACGTAAACGCCAGCTCTTTTTACTGATTGGATTTGCCTTTGCGATTCCCGGGCTGATTGGCCTCACTTATGCCGAATCGCTCTGGCTGCTGTATGTCTCCGCCTTCAGTATGGGATTTTTCCTGGTGAGCGCTAATCCGGTTGGAATGCAGTATGCCGCTGAAATTACTTATCCGACACCGGAAGGAACCTCCAATGGTTTAATCCAATTATTCAGCCAGGCATCAGTAGTTTTCGTATATATTATGGAAGCTTTGCGGGGTCAGGATGGTTCTTTCACTCCGGCTCTGCTGCTGGCTGTTGGATTAATGGTAGTTAGTGTGCTGGCCATTTTGCAGCTGAAGGATCCGGAGATAATCAGGGGTAATTCGTGAGTTAATTGGGTGGCGTGGTAGTGAATCGTGGCGCTGGATCCCATGTGGGTGGAGCGAAAATCGAAATAATCGGGAGCAGTAATAGATGAGTGAAAAGCAGAAGCGCATCAGCGAAAAAACGAGCGAAAAACAATATCACCATGGTGATCTGAAGAATGCGCTAATCAAGGCGGGAATTGAAATTCTCGCCAAAGAAGGCGTACAGGGGCTGAGTTTGCGCAAACTGGCCAGCCATGCTGGAGTGAGCCATGCAGCCCCCTATGCCCATTTTGCGAATAAGCAAGAGCTGATTGCCGCTATTTCAGCGGCCGGGCATATCAAACTTTATGATCAGGTCACAGCTATTGTGCAGCGCTATCCTGATGAGCCCCTGCGACAATTAGTCGAGGTCGCTTGGGCATATGTCAAATTTGGTTTCGACGCCCCTGCCCATTTCAGACTGGTCTTTTCGGGTATCCTCGAAGAAAAGCCCGGCTATCCGGAATTAGCTGCCATGGCCAAAAAGAATTTTCAAATTGTCCGGGAGATTGTGGCGCGTTGCCAGGCGATGGGTGTGTTGGACGAGGGTGACCCCGATCTGGCGGCCGTCAGTGTCTGGGGACTGGTACACGGCTTTATCCTACTGTATCAGGAAGGCCAGATTTCGCACACCCTCATGGAGCAATACTCATTACGCGAGATGATGCTGGTGACACTGAACCAGATCTCGCGCGTGAGGATTGATATGAAAGAGTTTGGGGAGGAGTAGCCTCAGCCTGACACGCGCGTATGGCGTGCGAACTCAATCGGTTGGGCAGCCACTTCTTTACCGTCGCGATCAAGATGAATCAAGTACTTGCCGTTAGAGTAGAAGATTTCGCCTTCGGAATTGACGTCAAAGTCAATTACGCATTGCTTTACTACACTCATTTCCCCGTTAGTTCCCCGCTTTATAAGCTCCCAGCTTCGCGGAGCTATTCCGGGATAGGTATCGCCCTTACGGCTGTTTTCACGCAGTGTTTTTTCGGCATTGATTAGATTACCGTCAATTTGGATTTCGCGAGCATTTCGCCGCGTCTTTCCCGGATTTGGTCCGTTAGTCAGCAAGGGCTCACCAGTGGTACTCATCGTAAAGATTTGCAGCCATCCAAAGATCGCCTTCACCAGGCGGACAGGAATCAGTAGTATGTCAATAACCGAAAACCCTTGTCCATTCTTTGCCGGACGGAATGGGCGTTTTAGGAAATAGAGTTTCCCGTAACCGTCAGTGCGCGGCGAAAAGCAGTCATAGCGTGGCAATGATACAACTTCACTTAGTTCACCCGTATCCAGATCCAGACGATGAATCGTGCGGGGGCTATAACCCGCAAACACGCCATTTATGTTACGGCCAATTCCCGCCGAGTCATAGTAAAGTGCGCGGCTGCTTCGGCACCAGACCGGGTTTTCATCAATACAATCCCCTTCGGTAATAATGCGGTAACTGGAGCGCTTAGTATCCAGTAAAGCGATATGTCTTTCCAGACCGCCTTCGCAAATTGCCACCGCAATCTCGCCAGTAGCGGTGTTGTAGTCAAGACCATGAAAAGACTGTTCGCGGCCGTGAAGAATATGCCCCTCTACCTCACTGGCATCCCCGGGATTCTTGAAGAACACCCCGGAAGATTGTTCTATTGAAACTGAATAGACAATGCGATCATCAACATCGGTAAATGACAAGCCATTGATAGTTGCAGATTCCATAAGTGTATCGAAATCCACATTGCGGTAAGGATCCACATCGCCGCGAAAGGCTGCGCCAGACCCGCCTGTTTTCCAAGCCCGTTTGCGGCGTATCTGTTCAAGATTGCTCTTGTAATCCTTCAAATATTGACTATCAAGCAGTGAGCAGCGGGTGCCTTCGAGTAAGCCCAGTTTGTTTTTGGCGGCAAACAATACCTTGGTCCTGGTCGGCACGTCCATCAACCTTTCCAAACAATGTGGCGTTGCCATGTGATATTGAGCAATACCATATTTCGCCATTTAATGAGCATTGTCCTGCCAGGCAGAGTAATCAGATCGCATGGCACGTACTTTCGTGCCAGCAGTGAGTCGCGTAGTGGG
>JBMNNY010000125.1:0-6472 GCA_050942765.1 Bacillota bacterium
AGCAAAATCCCTTGTCCGCAAGCTCCCCACCGAGAAACAGGTTCAGGATTGGATTACGCAGGCCTCTAAGCTCCCCCGTGTGATGCAGTATTAATTCAGATAAATCACAAGAGCACGCAAGGGCACGCAAGGGCACACAAGGCACACAAGGAACGCAGAATACATAATAAAATAGGCACACGGAATCAATATCCACTGCCACTCAGAATTGACAGGGAGTCGCCCAGGTACGGGGCGGCTCCCTATTCAATTATCATTATTAGTATTCATTTGGCGTTGCCACGATTCTTCAATTGGCCCGGCGACCGGCGACGAAACCGGTCCCATCAAAATCGTTAAAAGCGCGGCTACAGCCAATCCTAACCCTATCCCTATTTTTTGGTGCCAGTAGACTTTGAGGTCGAGGCCTTTTTCGCTGTTGTTGTCTTGGTAGCAGTGGAAGCCTTCTTTGCGGTCGTAGAAGCCTTTTTCGCTGTCGTGGCAGTAGTCGCCTTGGCCGCGGTCGTCTTTGCAGTGGTCGCCGTGGCAGTAGTCGCCTTGGCCGCGGTCGTCTTTGCAGTGGTCGCCTTCTTGGCAGTGGCAGACTTGGTCGTTGTCTTTTTAACAGTTGCTTTTTTCGCGGTAGCCGTAACCGCCGCCTCCGAAGACGCGCTCCCGCCCACGCCTAGCAGCGAGCCGAGCAATCCACCCAGGAGACTGCCAGCGCCCCCACCACTGGCGCTACTGCTACCACTCTTGCTCTTGCTCTTACTCTTGCTTTTACTTTTGTTCTTGCTGCTGCCACCACCCAACAATGAGCCTAAGCCGTCAGCCAGTACGTCACCCAGACCATCGACCAGCGTTTCGCCCAAACTATTGCCGCCATTGCCGCCATCTCCGCCACTGCTGCCCCCATCATCATTTCCGCCCAAAAGCGTCGAAGCCAGCATACTAAACAGCCCGCCTAACCCGCCTAAATCGTTCCCCTTCTGTTCCTCTTCCTCTTTCTTTTTTCCGAGCAAGTTCAGCAACAAGGGAGCGGCGGAAGCCAGAATTGTACCGGCCTGACTTGCTGTCAAACCCGTTTTTTTCGCGGCACTGGTCTGCAGCGTCTTTGTCTTATCGCCCAGAATGTGGCCGAGAATCTTAGCGCCGTCCTCCAGGTCTACATTTTTGAGAAAAGAGCCGATATTACTGGTATCATCCTTCGCATGATCAGACAATGCTTTGGCGAGCGACTCCGAACCCGATTTCGTGGACGCATTCTTCTGCATACTCTGTACCAGAGTCGGCAATGCATCCATCAGAACTTGCTGCACTTGATTCTTATTGGCTCCAGTAGTCTCACTCAATGTATCAATAGCGCTGTTTCCCAGCAGAGTCTCCTTCAGTATTTTCGATAAATCCATGATAACGCCCCCTTTCAATACGGAAACCTCCCGTTACGCTTGATAACGGGAGGTTAAGATACACTTTACTAGTTATCGGAGGTGTCTTCGTCTTCGAAGACTTCTTCGCCAATATCTTCAAGAACTTCTTCAGCCGTGTCCTCTTCAATCTGATCCACAGCGTTAAAGCTGCTGGCGCAGAAATCACATGGGTCATTGCGCTTAGCCTCAAAAGCCTCTTCGATCGCGCCCTGGAAGACCACCGCAGAGTTCAGCAGAGTATGGCAATCGGGATCGAGATGGAATGACCGTCCCCACCTTGTCCAATATACCAGACTGTCACCAACTTCGGCCTGCGCCGCTTCCAAATCTTCCTGAGATGTAGGATTATAGTCGATCGACAGACCAACCGCTGCCACCAGCGCAATAGCGGCAATGACTGTCACGATCTTCTTGGTTTTTTGATCGAGATTCTTATTCTTGATCAGCAGGATCAACAGCGGGAGGAATGCTATGACGGCTGCAATTACGCCCATATTATTCCATAAGAAGAACTTAACCTTGTTCTTCTTGGAAGCCGGGGCGATGCGATTGGACTTCTTCCAAAGAAGAGAACCGATAACAACACAGACGAGGTCAAGCCCGATTCCAATAATCAGCCACATTAACTGGTCGCCAGGCAAGTAAAGCGTCCCATTGAGATAGAGAATCACAAGGGCCTCAAAGCCGATCGCCACCAGCCACAGCACAACGGCAATAATGCGCAGTACCGTTGCCCTGCTTTTCGGGGTCTTTCCAGTCTCGGCGGAAGTGGTAGTCTGAGTGGAAGTCTTACTTACTGATACAAACTCGCGCTTTTTCGGAGTCTTTTCCGCTGCCACCTGTATCCGTCCTCCCTTGAATGTTTTATTTCATACTACCACAACGCTGGCTTTATTACAACAAATCTGTTGATTACGAGGACTTCCTGGCTGATTACCTTACGCAACTCATCATCTCGAAGAACGGGAAGCCGCAGAAGCAGAAGCAGAGGCAGAAGAGGTAGCGACGGCCGCTGCCGCAATGGTAGCCTGCTGCGCAGTTATAATATTGGTTATGCTTGTTGAGAGCTCGGTTGTCAAGAGAGCACCCTGATTGCTCTGTTCATTATCCAGATAGTCCAAAGCTGCTATTGCTGACGAGAAAAGCAGCAGTTCCTGTTTCGTTACAGCCCATCCTCCAAATCCTTTGTGAGTTCGCAGAAATTGATAAACTGCGTTCACTTCATCAACAAGCGTACCGGTATCGATCGGCAATAAGGCAAGAATGCCAAGTGCAGGCAATGTATACTCTTTATCAAAGCGCAGACCTCTTTGACGCAACCTTTCAGATAAGTCGAATACACGTGTCTCTCTGTATAGATGTTCCATTTTCTTTAATCCGCTTTCAAGCTCGACATCCGATATTCCAAGCATTGCTGCATAGATATAGTCATTTCTTCCGGTAATAAAGCGATGATTAGCTTTCATGCCATCATAAAAGGCTTTCGCCTTTTCAACCGCCTGGACATATCTTTTCTCATCTGTTTTCGCCGCCACCAGATATGCGACGACAATCAGATAATCAGAAGCCCTAAATCTATGGGCTTTCATAATCTCATAGACCATGAGCGTTTGCGCCAGCAGCTCTTGCGGCTCATCGCTTAACGAAATTTAAAGCGCTGCACATTCGAGGTAAACAATTCAAGCCTTACTTTTGTCTGTTCTTTCATTTCGAATAGCCTCCCTTTGGCACTCCCCTTGGCACATAATATTCATTCCGTGCCGGGCAGCATTCTTCGAAAAACAAAGGCACTCTGCGAAAAAAGCGTAGAGTGCCCAATCCATACTGCGCCACTTAGTACTTGTACTGCGCCACTTAATATTAATATTTGATAAATTTCGAGCCAGGGGCGCCACAGATGCTGCATTTCTCAGGCTGGAACTTTTCGATATTGCCGCAGACCGGGCACAGGTAAAAGGAAACTTCCTCCGTCTTGTCGAGGTTATCCAAAGCTTCCTTATAAAGCCGGGCATGCACCTCTTCCGCTTTCATGGCCATGTTAAAGATGGCCGCGGCAGCTTTGTTACCTTCTATTTCAGCTTCTTTGATGAAACCAGGATACATGTCTTTATACTCATAGGTTTCGCCCATAATGGCATCTTTGAGATTATCGGCGGTTGTGCCAATCTTCCCGGCGACTTCAAATTCCTTCAGGGCATGCAACGTTTCAGCATCAGCAGCTGCTCTGAAAAGCTTGGCAGCGTTCAGCTTTCCTTCCTTCTCAGCCATTCTGGCATAGGCAGTATACTTCCGATTAGCTTGTGATTCACCGGCAAATGCTTCCATCAGGCTCTTTTGGGTCTTGTTCTCACTCATTTTTATCCTCCTCTTTCTGATGCATTTACATTGCGAGCAACTCTTTAACTGCCTCTCCAGGCAGATAATCCCTTTGATTATTATCTCGACATCCAGACATCTATATCATAGCACATTTCATGATCATGAGCGAATTAACCAGCATTATTCCTGCTATGAATATTTCTGTCGGCCCGGGCAAAATCTAATGCGGGAGGGATTGTGATGACACATTTGAATACCAAGGAAAGATATCTCCTGGAAGACCAAAAAGCGCATGAGGAAATTTGCATCAAGAAATATAGCAGTTATGCCAATCAGGCGCAGGATCCGCAACTGAAACAGCTGTTCTCAAATCACGCTCAGCATGAACAGCAGCATTACAATACAATCAATCAAATTCTTAGCGGCCAGGTGCCCAATCTGAATCAGCAGCAAGGTCAACAACAGCAGCAGGCCCAGCAACAGTCGCAACCGCAGCAAGCCCAGCAGGCCCAACAGGCACAGCAGGCACAGCAGTTGCAGGCTAGTCCGGGTCGCATTCAAGTTGGAATTACCAATCAAAAGGATGCCGATCTATGCAATGACATGCTGATGACCGAAAAGTATGTCTCATCAACTTATGACACCGCGATTTTTGAGTTTAGAGACCACAATATTCGCAATGCCTTGAATCATATTCAAAAAGAAGAGCAAGAACACGGGGAAGCGATCTTCGCCTATATGCAGAGCAAGGGTATGTACAACCCGCCACAATAATGGCATTAAAGCTTGGGGTGAGACAGACGTGGGACGGTTCATGCAATCTGCCAAGGCCAGGCAAATCATGCCTGCGCCATTAGAACGCATGAGCCGTTCCCGCGTTTTTGCCCTCTCATCTAGAACCCGCCACTACCTCCCGCATCTCGCTCTCCCGCCTCTCCCTAACATCACGCCCCGATTCAAATCCCGTATTTTTGCGCACGCTTATCAAAACAGATTGGCAGATGCGGCGGACTCAACGTAAATGCGATAAACACGATCAGGAGCGCCACGATCACAACAACAGATATCACAGCCAGCCACTTGTTTGGCTTTAAATACGTCAAAAAACGGGCAGCCAACCACAGTGCCGCAAAATAGCCGATCGGCACCAACAAGATATCGATAAACAAAGCATGAAATCCCAATGCACCGGTATAGCCATAGAATAACAGCACCACAGATAATGGTGCGACAACTAGCGAAATTGCTGCAGAAAAGAGCCACACACTTACTGGAATGCCCCATTTTTTATTCCGGATCAGACACATGACGATCCACCAGATCAGCAATGGGAAAAACATAGCTTTCAGGTGTTCCCAAACGCTTTCATTGACAGGACTAAATAGCCCTATAACTAAAATTTTCCCGCTAAGTTTATAAACAAAATGCAATGCGCTGGCCGCAAGGCTAAGAATCAATGTATGGATCAGTATCTTAGGGATTGTCAGGATCCTCTTGCGTTCCATAGCAAGTCCTCCCTTCTGCTATATTCTTGCCAAAAAGGCGGCTGCCCACCACACCTGCCACGCCAATGCAAACCAATGAAAAAGGCTTTCCTACGCAAAAGGAAAGCCTTTTCTCGCACTCTTCCCTATTAATACTTAATTAATACTTACTCAAGAAGTCCTGCACCAGATCACGATACTCTTGATTATGCTCGCGCCACATAATGCAGTGGCCACTGTCTTCCACCGTCCAAATTTCTTTGGCGCTGCCAGGCAGGGCATCGTAGATTTCTTTGCCCATGAAATAAGGGGTTACCCGATCCGCTTTACTATTGATAATCAGCACCGGGGTGGTGACATCTCTCATGGCCCGCGCCACCTCGGCATCCCGATAGCTAAAACCTAATTTCAATTTAGTGACAATGTTGCCGCACCAGATCAGATAGGGCAATGGTATACCAATATCCATTTCGCCCATGGTCTCCTCAAGCATCCACTGCATACTGCTGATCGGGCATTCCAAAATTGCAAAATCAATCTTGTCGTCCATGTCCTTATAGCCCAATGCCAGGCCAACGGTTGCGCCGCCAAATGAAGCGCCCCATACTCCTAACCTCTGCCCCGGAGCATGCTCTGCCACATAATTTACCAAGTCGATCAGGTCGAATTTCTCCAAATACCCGAAAGTAGTATACCGGGCAGTGTTTTCATTGGAGCTGCGCTGATCAAAAGTCACTACATTGTAACCTTGCTGCAGAAAAAACTCTGCGATGGGGTAATTGGAATAGCGATTGCCGCCCTTGCCATGCGACATGATTACTGTCGGATGGTTTTTGCTGTTTTGTGATTCCGGTGCATAAATATAGTCTGCCGGTACCATGTGGTCATTATGGGTTGAAGCAATGGCAAACGACTCTATTTGATATGTATTGCAAAAGTTCTCATAATCGAGGCCATACTTATCCCAAAAGATTTCAGAGGCGCCTTTTGTCTTTTCATTCGTGACCAGCTGGGTTGAGTTTGCAAACACTTGAATGCCTGTAAAAATGGACATTCCTGCGAATAGTACTATTAGTAAAGCCACGATCACGATCAGAACTATTTTTATTGCCTTCCGCACTCCTTCTCGCTCCCTTTTCATGACAGAATTACCCATGAAACACAATATAATAGTATATATGAAATTGGCACCCAAGTCAATCAATCATTGCCCGTAGGATCGTGTCAAGCTATTGTAGGATTGCAGAAGAAACAACCCTT
>JBMNNY010000130.1:0-6342 GCA_050942765.1 Bacillota bacterium
CTCCAGTGACCGGTAAATCTCCTTAGCGTCGTGTTCCACCCATCCCTCGGCAGGATAGAATTGCTCATGTGATGCGTTACACCGATGTACCAACTCGCCTCTCTCGTTAAAGAACATCGCTTTTGTAGCAGATGTGCTTTGATCAATCGCCAGAATATACCCGTTTGTCACGCGAATCTTCCTTTCTGCTTTATTTTCGCAATGCCAACATTGCATCTGCAAAGCCCTGCGGCGTCAGTTTGTAATGTTCAAATATTTCCTGCGATGTACCAGTAACCAACGGCTCGTCGGGCAGCGCCAGTATTTTCATCGGCACCGGGTTATTCTGCACGACAACCGAGGCGACCATCGCCCCGAGCCCGTTGTGTATACTATGCTCTTCTGCCGTAACGATATAGCCCGTCTCCCGCGCCGCGTCAAGCACCGCCTGTTCGTCGAGCGGTTTAAGCGTATGCATATCAATAACGCGGATTTGCAGCCCCTGATTTTCGAGCAGCTCCGCTGCTTTAAGCGCCGGATAGACCATCTCGCCGCATGCAATAAACGTTCCATCGCGGCCATCCCTTAAACGGTTGGCCTTGCCGATTGTAAACGGTGCATGTTCGTCGGTATACACATCCGGAGTCGCCCCTCTGCCCATACGCACGTAGACGGGTCCCACATGTTTGGCCAGCTGCCGCGTCATCTCCCGTGTCTGAAACCGGTCGCACGGTAAAATCACCGTTATATTTGGAATCGCGCACATCACCGCAATATCCTGCACCGAGTGGTGAGACATGCCAAGAGCGCCGTAGCTCACACCGCCGCTGATGCCTATGATTTTCACGTTTTGATCGGAATATGCGAGATCCAACTTAACCTGTTCAATGATCCTCATCGTCAAAAAAGCGGCAGGGGCACAAACAAACGGCTTCTTTCCGCATGATGCCAGTCCTGAACTGATACCCACCTCGTTCTGTTCCGCGATACCGCATTCAACAAACTGCTCGGGCAAAATCTTTTTAAATTCATCGAGCGTTACCGATCCGCTCGCGTCTGAGGTGACAGCCAGTATGTCCCTGTCGACTCTTGCGAGTTCAAGCAGGGTTTGTGTGAACATTTTTCGACAAGGTATTATTTTATCCAATTAGGCTGCCTCCTTTATTCATGTTCCAAATCGCTGATTGCTACGTCAAACTGTTCAGCAGACGGAACACCATGATGCCATTTTGCGTTATTCTCCATAAATGTCACGCCTTTTCCCTTTATCGTTTTTGCAATGATAAGATGCGGTTTCCCTGCATATGTAGACTTCAAATTTCCTACCAATAAATCAAAGTTATGTCCATCCACTTCCGTCACAGCCCATCCGAACGCTTCCCATTTTTCACGCAAACATTCGAGTGCCATCACATCTTCGGTGTTGCCGGATATCTGAAGTCCGTTTCGGTCAATTATGCCGGTCAGGTTATCAAGCTTGTAATTTGATGCCGACATCGCCGCTTCCCATATTGAACCTTCCGCGAGTTCCCCGTCTCCCATCAGCACATATACGCGCTGCGGTTTATGATCGAGCTTAAATCCAAGAGCCATGCCCACACCAATAGATAAGCCATGACCAAGCGCGCCTGTATTTGCTTCGATGCCGGGCACTTTCCTGGTCGGATGACCAATCAGCCGCGAGCCGTACTGCGAAAAAGTTTTTAGCTCTTCCTCAGGGAAAAAACCTTTGTCAGCCAGTATACAGTAGAGCCCTTCAACGCTATGGCCTTTGCTCAGTATAAAGCGGTCTCTTTCAGGCCAATCCGGGTTTTTCGGATCGACGTTCATTACGGCGTAGTACAAAGAAACCAATATGTCAACAGATGAGAGCACACCCCCCGTATGCCCTGTTTTACTCTCATATATCATCTGAAGCAATCGCTTGCGTATCTCTTTTGCTTTTTTCTTTAAATCCGTTTGTTCCACTTCGGTCTGTCCTTTCTGTTTGGTATCATCATTTGTCCATCTGCACTTTTGCAGTGGATACCGCCGGTGTATGCCTTCCAGCCACCGGCGGCACACTGCACCGAAGTTCGGGAGGCAAGTGCGAGTTGTCTCCCCATGAAATGATGTGAGTGTTATCGTTATCATCAACATCAATCACGCTGACTGACGTATTATCGAGCTGCTTTTGCTTCCATATGTCACCAACTTTAGCACCGACTTGCCTCATCAGCAGCAGCTCGATACAGATCATATGCGAAGCGATGCCAATCACCTTACCGCGTTCTTTTCTGACCAAACGCCAGAAGGCTTCATTAATCCTTTCGCTGACCTCGTGGAGCGTATCACCGCTCGGTATTTTTATCTTGTCAGGCTGTTCGTTCCACAGTTTTAACATGCCGGGCCAGCGCGTTTCCACCTGCTCGCCGTTAAGCCCTTCCCATTCACCGCAACATATCTCACGAAGCCCGTCGTCATCGATAATCTCAATATTACGTCCGGCTTGCATAGCTAATGCCGTTTGCCTGGCACGTGTGTAGGGGCTTGTGTATATGCGGTCAAAATGAGTATGCTTCATCCTTTGCTGTAAAAACGAGACTTGTTCAAGCCCTCTTTCACTTAATGGTCTATCAATACTTCCCAAGAATCGACATTCAGCATTGAAATCCGTCTCGCCATGCCGAACTAATATTACACGACTGCTCATTCCGTTTTTCTAACATAATCAAACAAAGCTGTTTTTGTTGATATCTATATTGCACCCCAGTTTATTTGCAATCTTGACCTTTGCGTATTAACTCATGATCGAAGGCTTTATAATCAGGTTTTTGCAGCACTTCTATTACGCAAAGCGTCAATCAAAACTGCTATCAGCACTACGCCGCCGGTAACGATGGTTTCATAATAAGAGGAAACACTTAACAGCGTGATGCTGACGGAGATAACGCCCATCATCAGGCCGCCTACGATTGTGCCCACGACGCCGCCGCTGCCGCCGACCATTGCTGTTCCGCCCAGAACTGCGGCTGTAATGGAAGGCATAACCCAGTTGGCACCGATACTTGCCTGATAGGAGGCAAGGCGAAGCGTCATCAGCACGCCTCCGAGCGCCGCCAGAAGACCGCTTATCGCATAAACGAGCAACTCAACGAACCTGGTGTTGATACCAACGATATTTGCCGCCTGACGGTTTCCGCCTATCGCGAATATATAGCGGCCGAATCGCGTTTTCTTGAGTATCAACGTTAAAATCACGCAAATCACGAGCATTATAACGACCATATTGGGCAAAAACCCGCCGATCATTCCGTTTGCTAACGAGGCTGCGTTGTCGGGAACACCGATAATCGGCATACCGCGCGTGATGACATACACGATACCTTTAAATATCTCACCGGTAGCGAGAGTTACAATAAAGGGCGTGAGCTTCAGGTATGCAATGAACACGCCGTTTATTAAACCGGCTACCAGACCGACAAGCGTCGAGATGAGAATCGCCAGATACATGTTAGTATCCGTCGTTGTTAAAAGCGTTGCCACAATCATACTCGATATGCTGCCTACACTTGCAACCGAGAGGTCGATTCCGCCTGTCAGCAGTACAATTGTCTGCGCAAACCCGACGATAATAGTAAAGGAAACGGATCGTACCAGTGTGCTCAAATTGTATACGGTATAAAAGTTTCCCGTCACTAAATGAACACCGATTGTAATCAGTAGCGTCACGAAGAATACCATAACCGGGGTTGAGTTTTTCATTTTATCCAGCACACGTTTTGTGCCGAGCTTCATTTCTGATTCTTTCATAGCCTTTGGCCTCCAAAAATTTTACTGAAGTGCTGATTTTAGAATATCTTCTTCTTTTAAATCCTCGCAATTGTCCATCACACCGCGGATTTCTCCCAGATGCATGACAAGTATGCGATCTGCAAGTTCGAGTATTTCTTCCACTTCTGATGAAATAATTACCACAGAAGCGCCCTGGTTTGCCATTTCCCTAATCAGTTGATGAATTTCGGCTTTGGCATTAACATCAATACCGCGTGTGGGTTCATCCATAATCAGCATACGAAGTCCAAGAGCGATCCATCTGGCCACAATAACTTTTTGCTGGTTACCGCCGCTCAGGTTTTTGATCTGAACTTCCTGTGATGATGTCTTGATTTTCATGCTCTTGATAAACTTGTCCGTGGTTTCTCTTGCCTTCTTGCTGTTTATTAAACCTGCGTAGGAAAGCTTCTTATAGGAAGGTAACATCATATTCTCGCATATATCGAGTATCGGGAAGATTCCCATCTGCCTGCGTTCTTCCGGTATATAACCAATACCCAAATTTATCGCATCGCGAGAAGAATTTATTTTAACCTCGGTGCCCTCAATATAAGTCTTAGCGCCCGGCATCGGCTTTGTCAGACCGAATATACTCTTAAAAAGCTCGGTACGTCCGGAACCGATGAGCCCGGCTATGCACAAAATCTCTCCTTTTCTTACGTCAAAGCTCGCGTTTTTGTATTCATTTTCGCGAGAGAAATTCTTGGCTTCGAAAAAGACCTCGTTGCATACAGTGCGCTTTTCTTTGGCCCGCCGTTTAATCTCTCTGTTCGCCATATATGTGATAATTCCATCCACGGTAATGTCTTTTTTATCACAGACATGAACAACGCGCCCGTCGCGCATGATTGTCATACGGTCAGCCTGGCTCATTACCTCATCAAGATGGTGAGTTATGAATATTATGGATGTTCCTTTTGCTTTCAGCCTTTGCATCGTCTCGAAGAGCGTATCGGCTTCTTTGCTTGTCATCGCCGATGTGGGCTCGTCGAGTATCAGAACCGAGGGATTATACGAGAGCGAACGCGCAATGGATACAAGCTGCTGATAAGCGGCGCTTAAATGCTTAACCTTCTTTGTCACGTCTATGTCGAGCCCTACTTCTTTTAAAAGCAGCTTCGCTTCTCTGTTTGCTTGTTTCCAGTCTATAAAGCCTTTGAATTTCTTATATAGTCTTTCATTTCCTAAAAAGATATTTTCTGCAACGGATGCTTCCGGTATTAAATTCAGTTCCTGCGGAACCAATGCGATTCCTTTTCCAAGAGCTTCAGAAGTCGCGTTAATTCTATACGGTTCCCCTTTGTATAAAATTTCGCCTTCGTCCATCTTATGTATGCCGATAAGGACATTCATAAGCGTACTTTTTCCGGCGCCGTTTTCTCCAAGAAGCGCATGGATCTCTCCATATTTTACTTTGAGATCTACATTATCTAGCGCTTTTGTACCGGGGAACTGTTTGCTTATGCCGCACATTTCTATGATCCATTCACTCATATTCGATCACATCATTTCTTTTTGATTTTGAACAGATCTGCTATCAGATCCGAATTGTCGGTATAACTTAATGTGATGCAGTTGCAGTCTGCGGTATAAGCCGCAGACTGCAATCACATTCACTTCTTCACCCTGCGGGTATGTGTTACGCGTTTTTGAAACACGATTTTTCAGAATCAGTCAGCATTTTATTCGGCATTCGAGAAGATCGATATACTTCTGAGCATCTTCTTTGAAGACCGTGGTAGAACCAACACCGTATACTTCCGGATACGTATCGTCGCCAGGCTTCAGACCGTCAGCAATCTTCACAGCCGTCTTTATCATGAAGAAACCCATGTCATAGCAGTTCTGAACCTGTGCACAAAGGAGTGTACCCTCTTTCAGGTAGTTCAGCGTCCTTAAGTCATGGTCCATACCTGCTACGAGAACCTTGCCGGAAAGGCCAGCGTCTTTAACCGCCTGGCAAGCGCCTATCGGGTTAGACATGTTGTTGCAGATTATACCTTTGAGATCCGGGTACTTCTGCAGGAACGTTTCTGTAATCTGAACCGCGTTCTCAACAAAGTCATTGTCTCTCTGCTCGTCAACTACTTCGATGTCAGGATATTTCCCAAATACGTCATAGAACGCCTGGAGGCGCTGCTCGTGAGACGGAGCACCGATCGTGCCGCTCAGTATTGCAACCTGACCTTTATAGTCGAGCGCTTTGCAGAGAGCTTCGGCCAAAGCCTCGCCGTCGCCGTAGTTGTCAACATTACCAACGAAAGCCGTCCTGTTGCAGCCTTCCGCAGGTGTTACGTCGCTGCCAGCAAATGTCATAACCGGAATACCGGCTTCCACAGCGGCATTGATTGCGGGAACAGTTGTTTCGTTCTGCGTGAAGTCAACAACGATAACGTCCGGGTTTTTACCCACTGCAGCTTCAATGCGGTTCACCTGGTCAATAGCGTCAGGTTCGATCGGAGCTTCCCAATCAACTTTAATTGTGACGCCCTGATCTGCATACTCTTTAATCGCAGCTTCGATACCGGAATAGATGGCATCATACCA
>JBMNNY010000111.1:0-7248 GCA_050942765.1 Bacillota bacterium
CAGCAAAATCATCGAAACATATGAATTTGAGAGCACACGCGCCAGACGCTGCGCCGGACTTGGTGTAATAAAATGTACGATGGTTTCTTCTTCAAAACCGAGCACCGCCAGAGCTTCATCCCGGGTGGATGCCAGGTAATCGCAATAATTCAAAGCCAGCGCTTCCGTTCCGGTCAAAACCACCAATTCCCCCGGACGCCGCACTCCTTCAGTACGTACTTCAATCGAAGAGTCAACCATGGCTTCTGCGATCGTTGGATCCAGATCAGCACCGCGTTCTTTTCTGGCATTGGCGGCCGCCCTGAAAAGGCCGCGCATGGCAGACATCACCTTTTCATCAGTAACAGGCTGATTACTTGCATCACGGGGTTCTGAAGCTCCCATGACCGCTTCCGGCGTCATGACGATTTTCTTTCCGGATAGTGCGATATATGCTCCGGCAGATAATGCTTTGCCACGGACAAAAGTATAAACAGGCACTTTAGAGGTGGCGATAACTTCGCCAATGTCGGTCATGGCATCGACCCGGCCGCCAAAAGTGGCGATCTCGATCAGCACTGCTTCAGCTTTGCGCTGCTCAGCTTCTTTAATACCGTCACTGATGAAATCATAAAGGGCATATTCCACATCCCCATCCAAACGGATCACGTAAACATCGGGAACATTCTCGACCGCCGGCCCGCCGCTGCGAAAACCGAAAAAGGTTACGACAATAATGGCGATCGCCAGCAGTATATCAAACCAGTGACGCTTTAACCAGTTCATACATCAGCCCTCCATTTTATTGCAGGTTCAAGCACTTAATGAGTTCAGCCTTAAAAGACTAAAAGACTAAGTTGAGACCGTTAAAGAAGCTCTTGCCGATATTAATGAAATATTCGATAAACCTCTGTAGCCAATTCTGTTCCTTCACTTCAATTGACGCAACCTGCTCAGCATGCCCATCGACAGCAAGAACATCCCCCATTACCTTTCCGGCAATATAGACGTCACCGTTCACTACAGTAAGATCGCCTTCCACTACAGAGTTTTCAGGAAGCACGGTAACTTCCCGGGCAGGAACGGTTTTCTCTTCGCCGCGCTTTGAATCAACGGTCACCATGGCAGTGTAGCCGCTATAGGAAGAGCCAAGTCCGATCAGCGTAATAATGATAATTGCCGCTGCAGCCTTGAGCACCCACCCCTTCCATTTACGGGGCAGGACGCGCCGACTGGACGCAGGCAAAGCGGCCATCAGTTTTGGCATAAAGCTGTCGCTGGGTTTGACATCGTCAAGCGTTTTCAACTGCCGGACCGTTCGCTCCAGCGCCATCCAGGATTCCCGGCAACGCTCGCATTCCCGCAGATGCGTCCGGAACATCTGGTATTCGCTGACGGTGATCTCACCGTCAATATATTTATCAAGCAATCGCTCGACTTCTTTACAAGTAACTGTTTTTTGGGTAGTCACGGAGTACGCCTCCCGTCTGGAGTACCATGTTTTATATGGCATCCATTTAAATGTTGTCTGTCAAATGCTTATATATTAAATGCTATATGGCATCCTGCAGCTGACGGCGCAATATACGCCGCGCCCGGAAGATATGCGTTTTCACGGTGTTAACCGGCATATCCATGATCTCGCTAATCTCTTCATAGCTGAGATCCTGAACATGTCTCAAGATAATCACAGCCCGGTACTTCACAGGCAGCCCATAAATGGCTTCCTCAATTTGCCGTTTAATTTCCTGTGATTCAAAAATCTTTTCCGGACACATCGATTCATCCGGAAGCTCCAGGGATAAGTCTTCTTCTGCCCCGAATTTCTCATCTACCGAAAACGTGGCGAGCTTACGACGCCGCAAATAATCGATGCAGAGATTCTGGGTGATGCGATAAATCCAAGTTGAAAACTGATATTGCGGGGAATAACGGGAAAGCGAGTTATAGACTCTCAGGAAAACTTCCTGGAGCACATCTTCAGCATCTTCTCGGGAGTTAATCATTCTAAAAATATAGCCTAAAAGACGCACCTTATATTGATTGACAATGAGTGTAAATGCGTCGAGGTCGCCTTTTTGGGCCCGCGATACCAACTCCCAATCACTAGTCTGCAAAGGCTTCGCCCTCCCGGTGTCTTCAACCGTATAAACGGACGGTATGAAGATTAAGTTTCAAAAAAACGAAAACAAGCAAAAAAAGGACCCGATCTATTTCTTGATCGGGTCGCTTGTTCCTGCTTTCAGGGGTTTTAACTTCGATTAGTACTGATATTTTTGCTCTTACTTAAACTTGCGCCTTCTTGCCGCCTCGGACTTCTTTTTCCGACGCACGCTTGGCTTCTCATAATGCTCGTGCTTGCGTGCTTCCGCAAGTACACCTGATTTTTGGCATTGCCGCTTGAACCGGCGTAGGGCGCTATCCAGTGACTCGGTTTTTCCAACCCGAACTTCAGTTGCCACTCTTGATATCCCTCCCTCCGATTAAAGCGTCGAGGGTCTAGCCCTCGAGTCAGGCAATCTGAACATTATTATACAATGTGCCAAGGTCCTATGTCAAGATTACCGGTCTGTTTTTATGTAACACTAAGGCGTAAGTTTGGTATGTTTTCCAATTCAATTGAGTTTTAGACATGGTAATATTTCGCCGCGATCTATGAAACTTCCTTTTGCGATTGCAGGCTATAGAGCGTTAAATAAAGACATCAGCGCTGGCTGTTAAATTAGCCCAGAGCCTCCAGTTGGCGTCCGCCCAGCAAGTGGAAATGCAGATGCGGAACTACCTGCCCTCCGAATGGACCGGAGTTGGTCACGATTCGGAAACCCTGTTCAGCGATTCCTTTTTCTTTGGCAATCTGGGAGGCCGCTGCGAAAATCCTTCCGAGCAGATCGGCGTGTTCCAGACTGAGATCTGCTGCTGAAGTGATATGTACTTTGGGAATGATCAGAATATGCACCGGTGCCACCGGATGGATATCCTCAAACGCCATGACAGCGTCATCTTGATAGATAGTCTTGGATGGAATTTCGCCGCGTACTATTTTACAAAACAGGCAATCGTTATCAGTCATAGCTCTGTCCCTCCATTTAAAAACAGATTTTTAGTCATTGCGATTTTCAGCCAAAGTACCGGTAATTCCTTTTTCATCAGCCTTTGACACAACTATTTTCTTTAACTCGTTAGGTGCTCCGCTGCTCCATTTAAAACGGGCAGACACATAATGTGGTGTTAACCCGCTCCAGACGTTGCCGGTTTGCTCTTCAGTAAGAACTTCCACTGTCCGGGCGATGAAGCGTTGATGATATTTGGCCGCCATGGCAGCCGCCAGTTCACGTACCGCCTTGCTGCGCTCGGCCTTAATCGGTGCGGGAACTTGTCCTTCCATTGTGGCAGCCGGTGTGCCACGGCGGGGCGAATATGGGAAGACATGCATTCTGCTAAAACCGATTTCCTCACAAAATGCCAGTGATCGCTGGAACATTGCCTCGGTTTCACCGGGAAAGCCGACAATCAAGTCGGTACTAATGGCAATTTCAGGATTTGCTGTCCGCAGCCTGGCAATCAAAGTGCGGAAAGAATCAGTATCATATGGTCTGCGCATCATTTTTAGGGTTGCGTCATCCCCGCTTTGGAGCGGCAAATGAACATGTGGGCATAGCGGTGATTTTGGCAGGGCAAACATCTCGATTAATTGTTCATCAACATCCATTGGCTCTAAGGAACTCAACCTTAGGCGTACCAAGCCCGGTATGTTAATGATGGCGCGTACCAGTTCGGATAAAGACGTAGACGGCGCGTAAGAAACTGACGGTGCGGGCGACATTGGCGGCGCAGACGGTGTAGAAGGCGATGCAATCGGCGACCCGGTAGATGTTGCCTCTGAACCGCAACCGTACAAGCCAAGGTGAATCCCAGCCAGTACTATTTCTTTGAACCCCGCCTGCACCAAGGCGTTGACCCGCTCAATGACTTGCTCCTTAGCCATACTGCGCAGCGGCCCTCTGGCATATGGCACTTTGCAGTAACTGCAAAACTGGCGGCATCCTTCCTGAATTTTGAGGGTTGCCCTGGTTCGTCCTGCAAACCGGCCGGCATAGCCAGCTGCCTCCAAGTCTTCAAAATGGTCGCTGAGCTCGCTGACTGCAATGATCGGTTGCGATGGTTTTTGCTGTTGCCGTGACTGATCGTTTTGCAGTTGCTGCTCGGATTTGGCGACACCGACAGTAGTAGCGTCAACGGTAGGGGCCGCGGCAGAAGCCGCGTCGGCGCTAGTGCCAGCGTCGGCGCCGGTGCCAGTGCTGGCATCAGTACCGGCACCAGCGCGCTTACTGCGATACTCTTCAATCAGGTCTGCCAACCGGCTGCGACCTTGTGTTCCAATAACCAGATCAACGCCTGGAATGGCCGCCACTTCCTGGGGTTCGGTTTGCGCATAGCATCCGGTTACCACGACAATGGCATCATCATGTTCGGCTGCTCTGCGAATCAGATTGCGCGATTTGCGATCACTGACATTCGTGACGGTGCAGGTGTTGATCACATAAACGTCAGCAGGCTCATCAAATGAAACCACCTGATAGCCATGCTGACGAAATTGTTCTGCTAACGCTTCTGATTCATACTGGTTTACTTTGCACCCCAGCGTATGAAACGCAACTGTGGGCAATATCAACACTCCCGGAGATTATTTTTGCTGCCGCTGGTTACAGATCGACCAAAATGCGTCTGTTACGGATTGTTCATCGCCTACCCCATACTGCGGCTCGGGACGAAAGGAACTGAATACAGCGAGCAGCACGGCCAAAGAATCATCAAACCGTTCCTGAGAAGTCGCCACCCCTGAAACATATGCTCCCCAACGTGCGCACCCATAGACTCTCCAGGTAGTAACGAAAAATATACCACGCCAGTTGCCACCGGCTAATTCTAGTTCCAGTTCCGCTACAATTGCTGGGAAGGTAAACCCTTCAACTTCCGTAGAATAAGCAGTGGTAACCTTATTAGCAACTACTCCCGCGCTATCTGTCAGGAGCACGGCCAGTCTTTCTGATATAAACTCTTCCGGGGTATAATAACGGCATTGGCTTGCCTCAAATTCGGTGCTCGTCCATTCGGTGGAATCGGTGAAATTGCTGACTAAGCCCAAAGCCGCAATTCCTTCCGGTCCGCGGCCGATAATACTCCCGTCAGAACCGAAAGCTTTCCAGGTAGACGGAAAAACCGCTGTGGCCGTGCGATCCGGAGCGATATACGTAGTCATGGAGGAAAGGCTCGTGCTGACCGCTACACTGGCATTGGCAGTCACGCCGGCTGCAAAGACCCGGCTAAGGGTGTGCTGGCCACCGACTCCGCCAATCCATATCACGGCTGTAAGGGACAAGACTATGAAAGCTATCCCCAAAATTCGTCGATTTCCTTGCATTTTGCTTTCTTCCTCCATTTGCTATTTGCTGGTGCCGGGTATTTGGGCAATGGCGCTGGAACTGGAGCGCTGTATTCTGTCAATTCAGGGTACTCGTACCGGTTTTGTCATAATTTCGTCTTGTTTTAACGGATTTCCTGCCATACCGTGGCAGGCAATGCCGTTTTCTGATATGATTATTTGGTCAGAATCATATCTCAGAATCCTATTCAGGAGGGAACTCCCGTGGATATCAAAGATATCAACAAGGCAGCGTTGGAACTACACCAAAAAAACGCCGGTAAAATCAGTGTGGCGTTGAAAGTACCGGTAGACAGCGATTATGCACTAGCCCTGGCCTATACTCCAGGAGTGGCTGAACCCTGCCGCGCAATCCATGCTCATCCGGAGACAGTATACGATTATACCTGCAAGGGTAACACGGTGGCGATTGTCTCTGATGGTTCGCGTGTACTCGGGTTGGGAAACATCGGACCTAAAGCTGCCATTCCGGTAATGGAAGGCAAGGCAGCGCTTTTCAAGGGTTTCAGCGGCATCGATGCGTTTCCGATCTGTCTGGACACACAAGACCCGGAACAGATTATCGCAATTGTAAAGGCGCTGAGCCCGATCTTTGGCGGAATTAATCTCGAAGATATCGCCACGCCGAAATGTTATGAAATTGAAGATCGGCTTATCAAAGAGCTTGACATCCCGGTCTTTCACGACGACCAGCACGGGACCGCCATTGTTGCTGTGGCTGCGGTTTTGGGGGCCATGCGCCTGCTGGGCAAAGACCTGAAATCGGCCAAAGTAGTCATAAATGGAGCCGGAGCAGCCGGAACAGCCATCACCAGTCTTTTTTATGAAATGGGTACCGGGGAAATTACGATGGTGGATCGCGCCGGAATCCTGAATAATGGCATGAGCGGCTTAAATGAACGGCAAGCGGCATTGGCTGCCGCCACCAACCCGGCGGGCCGTAGTGGCAGCCTCGCTGATGCGGTTGCCGGAGCGGATGTACTGATCGGAGCTTCTGCGGCAGGTGCATTTAGCGCGGACCTAATCAGGAATATGAACAAGGATGCGATCGTCTTTGCTTTGGCGAATCCTGAACCCGAAATCAGTTACGCCGATGCCAAAGCGGCCGGCGCACGCATTGCGGGAACAGGACGTTCTGATACCCCCAACCAGGTTAATAATGTACTGGTATTTCCGGGACTGTTCCGGGGTGCACTCGATGTGCGGGCCAACCAAATAAACATCCAGATGAAAAAAGCTGCTGCCCGCGCACTGGCACAAGTGCTAAGCGATGATGAACTGCGCGACGATCTCATCATTCCCAAGCCATTCGATCCGCGAGTCGTCCCGGCGGTGGCGGCCGCAGTGGCACAGGCGGCCAAAGAAACAGGCGTCGCCCGCCTTTAGCCGATTGGGGACAGTCCCCAATCGCTCATTTTGAACCAAATGGGGACAGTCCCCGAATGGGTCAAAACGATCCATTTAAACCTGTCCCCAATCGGATCATTTCGATCCAAATAAACCTGTCCCCAATCGGGTCGCTGTCCCCAATCGCACATCTCTTAATTTCCGAAGTAAATCGCCCATTTCCAGCCCTGGTAATCCGTAATACTGCGTGCAATATCAAATCGCAGAGGTATTCCTATTGGTGTATAGAAGGCCAATCCGAAACCGAAATCGACCTGCCAGTTGTAGCTGCCCCATTCAGAGCCCTCCCCCGCCCCCGTGTAATACCACATGCGCCCGGAATCGAGGAACCCGATCAACCAGAGGGGTGTCTTGAAAACAGGGACGTGGTATTCCAGAATGCCACTGAAATACGCATTTCCGATGAATCCTGCCGCATG
>JBMNNY010000112.1:0-7132 GCA_050942765.1 Bacillota bacterium
GGACCATATTAACAGGTTTTGACTTTGTTCTAGCGTACTACATCATTATGTACCGAAAAAAGTGTTTCTTACATTGCAGCATCTAAGAACTTCCACCTTTGCTATAAGGCTGCATGCAAAGTACTCCGCTATTCATCCGCATCCAAGCCCTGTGAAAAACATGTGTTCAATATCGGGCAGTCTTTCCAGCGATGTTCCCGGATGATCTCAATTGATAGCCAAGTTTGCAGGTGATTTTATTGAGCGTTTTCGGATCTGGAAAAAACGTGGTTTCTTTATCCCATCATAAAGACGTTTTATTGGATTGGCTCTTCGAAAATGCCAACGAAGCTCTGGCATTGGCAGATAAAGATTTGCAGATTAAGATTCACACCAGGGCTTTTGGTCAACTGCTGTTTAGCTATTCAGATATGCAGCAGCAGTTGAGAAGTCTTGCCGGGCAAATCGAAAACGCTGCCACCATTGAGCGCTTTCCTTTGACACTTACTAATGGAGTTCCTTCTGGAGTTGCCAGTTATAAATGCATTGTGGAACTGTCTCCTCTGAAGCTCAGGCGCATTGGCTTTGGCATTGGAAAGCGCTCCGATCAGCCCAAAATCGCAGGCTATCTGCTTCGCATTGAACCGCCTGAAATAAACCTGACAAATGCTACCATAGCAAATGCTGCGACTGCCGCGCCGGGCGCAGGCGACACGGATTCAGCCCCTCAGGGTCTTTCTTTCCGGGAAGCAGCGATTTCCGATTTGGTTTCTGCATTAGAGTCTGATCCAGGCTTCTCTTCCTCTATGCCAGATACTGATCGCACGTCCCAGATCCCACGAGATATGCCCTCCAAAAAGGCTTCTTTTCAGGGACCTGGCATACTACAACTCATGACTACGATGGATCAGATCTTTAACAGTATTCCGGAGGCGATTATCATTGCAGATCCGTCCGGAAAGATTCTGCTTTGCAATCTGGCTATGAAGGTGATGCTCAATTTGCCGGCAGAGGCCAACCTAGATTATGTTTCGCAATTGCCACAGTATCTGGAGTTTAAATCCGCTGCAAATAATGACCTGCCGCTTTCCGAATGGCCTTTTCTGCGTGCCTTGCGTGGCGAGGCACTTCTCAATTACGAACTGCTGGTCAAGACTAAAACTCTGACGCGCCCTTGTGAGGTAAAACTGGCCGGAATACCATTCTTCAGCCGGACTGGCCAACTCCTTTGTGCCTTAGTCTGTATGTATTCCAACACGGCCTCGAAATACGTCCAAAAGACTCTGGAACGACTTTTGTACGAATACCGCAACAAGATACATTTCTTTGAGAAGCTGATCTTCGAAGCTCCCGTTGGCATGGCTGTCATCGGTGGCGAGAATCATATTGTGGAAGTTGCCAATCCGATTTTCCTGAAAATGCTGCATGGATGCAAAAGCCTGAATGCGCCGGTCGAAGGCCGTAAGTTGGAGGATTTATTGACAAAAGAACAATATGAGGCTTTTGCGCCTGCCATTAAAGAAGCCTATCAGTTGGAAACACAGGTCGATATTAATGAATATAAGATACCCGTCTCTTCCAAAGCAGCCTTCAGTTACTGGAATTTAAGCTTTGTGCCGATGCGCAATTACGATGACAGTCTTACAAAACTCATAATCATCGCACGGAATGTCACTAATCGGTTGCTAAACATACAGCGCAGTGAAGTATTCGCTTCGATTGTGGCGGAGCTTAATGCCAGACGCGAATACACACCGATTATGCAGACAGTATTATCTTTGGCAGTCGAATCGCTAGGCGCTTCCGATGGCTCGATTTATCTATACGAGCCTGATCAAAGGCATTTGCGCGTGGTCTCAGAACTATTGCCCAAAGGCCGGATTGGGCAGGTAATAAGTATAGATGATCATCCACATGAAAAAGAAGCACTCTATTCATTAAGGCCGATCTATTATATGGATTCTGAAGCTGCCCCTGCCGAAGCCGACCTGCTGAAAAAGCTGAAGATGAAGGCAGCCTTTGCTGTGCCCTTGATCAACAGTGGTCAGGCTATCGGCTTGATTTCTTTGAATTTTGCCAAAGCCCTCCAACCTCCCTGTGCGGACACGATTAGCTTTATGAAACTGATCGCTGCGCAATGTACCTTTGCGATTGATCGGGCCATTGCCTATCAAAAAAACGCCCAGCTGCTCGAAAGTGAGCGTCAGGCGCGCATTGAAAATGAAGAAAAAAACACCCAGCTAAATGTTTTGCTGCAGACCATGGAGGAGGGTGTGATCATTTTTGATGCCAACGCCAATATCCTGCTGCAAAACAGCAAAGTCTTTCACATTATCAAGGAATACGGAGGCACCATTGCTGAGGCGGAAAACTTTGGCAGCCAATTGCTTTATCCGGACAAAACTGTTGTACCATTTGAGCAATACCCCCATAGGCGCCTGCTGCGCGGAGAAGCATTTCATTCGCAAGAGTATCTGCTCGTCAAAGATAATCTTGATCCTGAGCACTATTGGGTTAGCGGAAGCACAGTCAAGGATCCTTCTGGAAAGGTTCAAATGGCCATGTTGATCTTAAATGATATTACCGCCATACGCAAAATGGAGCAATCGCGAGAAAATTACCTTTATGCCATTTCTCATGATTTGCGGACACCGCTGTCAGTCATCTCCGCCTGGGCTCAATTCACAGAACGAAGTGTCAAGCGGCCAGAACGCGTCAAAGAAAGCATGAGCAAGATTAGCTCGGCCGTCTGGAAGATGAATTACCTGATTCAGGACATTGTGGACTCGGCTCGCATTGAATCCGGTCAGTTGCAGCTAATACCGTCCAGAACTTCACTGCTTTCGTTTATGGCAACCATGATTGAAGAATTCCGCGGTGCTATAGAGACTTCCCGCATCAGACTATCTATTCCTGAAGACTTGTGCATAATGGCTGACACCAAAAGGCTGAGCCGTATCATGATCAATTTGCTGAACAATGCGCTGAAATATTCTCCGGATCACACCATAGTGACAGTCGAGGCCTACTGCCAGGATGATCAGGCGGTAATATCGGTAATTGATCATGGTACCGGAATTGAGCCAAGTGAAATCGGCAAGCTTTTTCAGCGCTATTACCGCACAGAATCAGGTCGCAAAAATCCCAATAGTGTTGGCCTGGGTCTGTATATCACCAAAGAGCTGGTACAAGCCCATGGTGGCAGAATCTGGGTAGAGAGCACACCTGGTGTTGGCAGTAAATTTTCATTCACGATGCCGCTAGCTGCATCAGGAGATCAAAGCTGTTAAAATCCGTTATTTTCCGCGATAAATGCCCATAAACCGTGCTTTATCTGCCTCTTTTACTGAAGGATTTATCTTTGACTGAGAGAATAATAGCTTTGTTTGTGTACACCTGAGAAGCACTATGATTACGGATGGTGACCATGCTTGAAAGAAGTTCCGGGTTTTCTGCCTAATCACGCTACCTTGGTATTAGAGAATCTTCAAGAAGGCATCATTTTGTTTAACAATCACGACGAGATCCTCTATATCAACGAAACCGCCAGAAATCTGACTGGCATTGACATCACTAAGCCGAATTGCTCGTTCTCCTCGATGTGCCACAAACTGAAATTACCCGACGGGCAAAGTATCCCCAGTGAAGATTACCCCCACTACAAGATCCTCAATGGCGAGCGGCTTTCTAATGTGGAATTCGCCATTTGGCAGGAAGATGGCAGCAAGAACATTGTTACATGTAGCGGCTCCATAATTGGAGCAGACGATAATCAAAATTGGCTTGCAATTTTAAGCTTGTCCGATATGACACATCTCAGGGCACTGGAAAAGGTAAACCAGGACTGCTCCAGAATGCTTTCTCATGATTTGCGTTCGCCTTTGGCTGCCATACAGTGCTGGGCTCAACTGGCTGAGCATCATAGCGGCAATCCGGAAAAAATCGCTAACTGCGTCAGTCATATCATAAAATCCGTACAGAAAACCAATGTGATGATTCAGGACTTAATTGATTCCATCAGGCTGGAACTGGAAAGCCTGAATGTAGAGAAACAACCTGTTAATATTGAGACTTTTCTGGCTAACATGCTGCGCGAGGCCAAAAACGATGAGCAATTACGCCGAATTCACCTGGTTTCTGAAAAAGATGATCATGCGCTCATTGCCAATGCTGATCCGGAACTTCTGGAGCGGATCATGAAGAATCTCTTGACGAATGCCCTGAATTATTCAGATTCCAATTCTGAAGTAACCGTAACATGCGGCCGTTCAAAAGAGTTAATCACCATTTCGGTGACAGATCATGGCACTGGCATACCGCCAGCCAAGATCCCAGTTATTTTTGACCGCTACTACCGCACCGATGCCTCCCCGCAGCGTGAAGAAGGGCTTGGTATGGGACTTTTCATCGCCAAAAAGCTTGTAGAAGCACATGGCGGCCGCATTTGGGCGGAAAGCCAGGAAGGTGCTGGCAGCACATTTTCATTCTCGTTGCCGTTTGCCGACGTTGCCGCGCCATAAACACTCACTACCGCACCGAAAACGCCAAATTTGGCAATCCACAGGCCAGCTGTCCGGCAAGTCAGCCCGTATAAAGGCCGGGCCGGCCAGCCCGGGGCATATAGGCCGGTATAGGCTATGATAATAATGAAAAGCCCGGTAAGATGACGCACATGCAATCATACCGGGCTTTCTAATTTCTTTTTCGGACGCGGCAACTTAGCTGCCAGGATTTCGGAAAAGCAATCAAGATGAGAATTACTTCTTATCCTTCTTGGGCTTCTTTTTCTCTTCTTTTTTCGGTGATTTATCTTTCGCCACGAATAGTGCCCCCTTCCGAAAATACTATTCTTTGAATTTTTCTATTGATGCTCAGTTTCCTTCTTTTGCAGCGCCAAATGAGAAAATTTATTTATTGTAGCCGCGGCGTGCGGATACCAAAGTGCCTTGGCGGAACCGAGGCATGGAATTTGCTATGATTATATGCAGCGACCATATTATACGATATATGATTCGATATGATTCGAAACGCCTGGAGGTGCCTTGCATCGTGGAAGCCAGACTGCATCATGAATTTGATGAAGAACGCCAGCGGCTTGAAAGAACCGTGGCAATACTAGCGGCTGATTTGGACGTAACTAAAGTCCAGTATACTGAACTGAAAGAAATAGTTGATACATTACTGCGTACTTCCGGGGGCGAATACAATCCTGACCTGGTTAGTCAGGGCGCACTGCTCCAGGGAGTCCGGCGCAAACTGCTGGCGCTTCCATACGCTATTGAAAAACCTTACTTTGCCAGAATGCAGTTTCGGGAAGATCGTCGCGACGAGGTGGATGATCTTTATTTGGGACGCCTGGGAACCGTTCATGACGGGCAGGAACTAATCGTCGACTGGCGCGCACCGATCGCCAATCTTTATTATAATGCCCAGGTCGGCAGAGCCTCTTTCAAAGCGCCTGACCGGTTATCGCGCGCCTGGCGTGACGTGCATGGCGAATTGCTGCTTAAGCGGCAGTTTGTCATCGATCACTCTGTACTACAGCATATTTTTGATCGCACTCTTTCAGTACAGGACGAGCTACTACAGGCTGTTCTTGAGTCTGGTGCAGACCAGCGACTCAAGGAAGTGGTCGCCACCATTCAGGCTGAGCAGAATGAGATTATTCGTGCCGCCAAGGATCAAGTGCTGATTGTGCAGGGCGTGGCTGGCAGCGGAAAGACAACTGTTGCGCTGCATAGGCTGGCCTATCTGATTTACACTTATCAGGATGTCTTACCTGCGGAGCGCATTCTGATTGTCGGACCAAATAAGCTTTTTCTGAACTATATCTCGGAAGTACTTCCAGAGCTCGGCGTGACCGAAGTAAATCAAACCACATTCCCCGAACTGGCGCGTCTTTTGCTTCCACCCGAAATCCCGATTCAGCCAAAACTGGCTCCCGCCGCGATACTGACTGAGTCTGATCCGGAGACCAGACTGATCGGGTTTAAATGCTCTCTGGGTATGCAACGGCTGCTTGACGGATACGTCAGATACCTGGAGGATCGCTTGATTCCGGAAGGCGACTTGCTGCTTGAGGGCGAGCCGGCAGTGTTACGCAGCGAGATTGATGCTTATCAGAAGAAAGAATGCTACTACTTGCCGCTAATGGCCCGCTTTAACATGGTACGACAGTTCTGCCTGAGAAGGGTCAAGCAAAAAGCCGAAGAAATGACAGTTCGTGCCAAAGCACGCTGTGAACAAGAAGTGATGCGGCTGAGAGCATCATTGCCTGAGGGTGGCGAGCGGCAATGGAAAATTGGGCGGGCATATGATTTCCGGGATCAGGCAGTAGCCAGACTCAAAAAAACCCCGGCAGCGGCGGTAAAGAGCTACCTGAAAAACTGGCCTAAGTGGCAGTTGGCCGCATTATATCAGGAGGTATTTAGTTTCCCGGAGCAAGCAGCTGAATGGAGTGAAGGTTCACTGACAGCGGAGCGCGCGACCGAATATGCTGCTGTCTTCCAAAAGCAGTTTCAGGGGCACTGGGAGCCGGCTATGGAAGATCTGGCACCCCTGATTTACCTTGCCAGTAAAGTATTCGGGATTAAAGACTACGTGCGTCCGCTACATATTGTCGTAGATGAAGCACAGGATTACAGTGTTTTTCAATATCAGATTCTAAAACTGCTAGCGGCTGAGAAGTCCTTCACCATTGTCGGCGATATGGCGCAGGGAATCTATGCTTACCGCAGCATTCGCAGCTGGGCGGAGCTAACAGACGTTATTTTCGCCAAAGAACCAAAGCAGATGCAGCAACTGACCCAAAGTTATCGTTCGGCAATCGAAATAATGCATTTTGCCAATGAAATAATCGCGGCAGCTCCGCACGGCCGCTTTATTCCGGCGGAACCTGTCCTGCGCAGCACCGCCAAGCCGGTCGTATTGGAGAATCTTAAGCCCAAGGAACTGCCCCGGGTCCTGGCAGACCAGATTCTGAAACTGAAAAAAAACGGCTGCAAAACAGTCGCTGTCCTGACGAAGACTGTCGCAACTGCCGCCTTAACCCATGCAGAACTGGCCGCGGAACTTCCAGACACCACCGTGCAGCTGATTACAGATCTGGCCGAAGATTATGCCGCCAGTATTTTTGTGATGCCTGTTCATCTGG
>JBMNNY010000113.1:0-7130 GCA_050942765.1 Bacillota bacterium
ATTTGCATTCACATTTACGCAAACATAAAATCAGCGAATTCTTTGACTTTCGAGAAATAGTAATCGGCGTTTGTCTTCATGTACTCGGTGATTACCGGAATCTGATGAGCCCAGCCGGCGGCGGCACACGGTACACAGCAGCTCTTAGCCATTACTATGCCAGGCTTTAGATCGTCCAGTAATAAGGCATCCTTTTCTTTCAAGGAGAATGCTTTCAAAATCTCTCTGACCGGATAGGGGCTTGGTTTGCGCTTGTCCGCTTCCTCCACCCAACCGAAAATCAGATCTGGCGATACATTGCACTTTTGCTCATAATGTTTTCGGATGTCATCACACTCGGAATGTGAAACCACCGTAATAATGCCGCCCGCATCCTTAAAGCGCTCGAGCAGCTCCGGAAATCCTTCATAAAAATCCGGCACTGCTTCGTCAACAGCCTCTCGCCAAACCTGATACTGATAACTGCGCTCTTCCGGAGTTAACTTGATTATATCGCGCAACATCTCAGCAAACCCGGGTTCATATGAATAGGTCACGAATTGCTCCAGCGAAAACGGTTTCTCTTTGGGCCTTAGAACTTGCATTGCCTTGACAAAAGCAGGGTAATGAATCTCCGGAGTACTTTTTACCGCCGTATCATCATGATCAAGGATCAGACACTTATATCTGAGCTGCACTCAGTCCACCCCACCAGAGTTAATTTGCTCTTGATACTCATTTTCGAGGATCGACATGATTATCATTGAATGATAAACCCCTTCATATAAGTCGCATTCCCGCAGCATTCCTTCTTCGACGAAGCCTTCGCTTTGGTAAAGCTTACGGGCACGCATATTACCCTCTTTGACATCCAGCCACAGCCGATGACAGCGCCGCTCCAAGAACGCATAGCGTTTCAGCATCCTTAAGGCCTCTCTGCCATAGCCCTGTCCTTTATCTGCAATGGCAATTCTGCGCAGCTCGATGCACCTGCTTTTGTTCTCCAATCCAGCCATCATCACAAACCCAACTGGCTTGCCGGCGGTATTCTCGATAATCAAATGCAGCTGATCAGTATCCTGCAGAGCTGCCAGATGCTTTTCAGAAGACCAGTGATTAATAAATGGCGCATTTTCAATATCTTGCTCCAAAGCAACAATATAGTCAATATCCTCTGGCCGGGCAATGCGCATATGTATTAACCCGGATTTCAGGAGCAAACCTGGCTCTGAACTGCGATCATGAACCAACTTTCGTCCCCCTCTGCGATCTACTGTGCTGCACTGTAGTCTGCTTGCCTACTCTACTATGTCTACTATACAGGATTCTTGCAAATTTCTACATAAAATTCCGTAAGCCTTCAAGTTTGCTGCAGGAAAACGAATTTCCCTGTTCAATTAGGGTATAAAAGAACAAGGATTTATCACTTCGTGTTCATATACAGCTTTAGCGAAGGCCAGCGGAGGTTTGGATAATGTTTGATAACAGCGGCGTACCCTTATATCTGCAGTTATATAAAATACTCAAGGAAAAGGTGAAGTCCGGCGAGTGGCCGGAGAATGAAGCAATTCCGCCAGAAAAAGACCTGATGGAACAGTTTGACGTTGGTCGTGAGACTGTCCGTCGCGCGGTAATTAGGCTTGTAAACGAAGGTTATCTGTATCGGCGACGCGGCAAAGGCACCTTTGTTTGCCGCCAGCGACCGCAAGACGGTATGGAACAGCTCGTCTCATTTACGTCTGAGATGGTTGCCCGGGGCTATAAACCTGGCGCTATTGTTTTGGAGCATGGTACATGTAGCGCACCGGAAGTCGCCCGCACTGAACTGCGTATCTCCGATGATACTCCGCTTTTTTATTTCAAGCGCTTGCGTACCGCGGACGAGTTGCCTGTGGCTGTTGAAACCTCCTATTTGCTTTTGGATGTAATTGCCCCGGTTGAACCGGAAAAACTCGGCGGTTCTTTTTATCAGTATCTTGTTTATGAAAAGGGTTTAAGGCCAGGACGCATTGTCCAGGAAATTCGTTCCGCCCTTGCCGATGAAGAGACTGCCTCCTTGCTTGGCATAAAAAAAGGCCACCCGGTGCTGCAGCTTTTCAGGCTGATGTACACTACGGATGGGCGGCCCTTCTTCTATATGATTTTCCAATATCGCGGCGATGTGTATTCCATCAAAACCAATATGGATCTGCCAAATTGCTAGAAAATGGCGCAGAATAATCTCCTGGTTAGGATACCTAACTAATGAGCCTCTGCCTCTGATGCTCCGGACCCGGCTGGCGCAACAATTTCATCCAACGCCAGGGTCCCACCCGGATTCATGATGTTATCCGGATCAAAATGCTTCTTCAGCGCTCTCAGGATAGCGAGCTGATTTGACCCGATTGAGTTTTCATACCAGGGCGCCAGCATTTTGCCAATGCCATGATGGTGGCTGAGGGCGGCTCCGGATTTGTAGATATGTTCGATGATTCCGCTCTGGTATTCCACAAACTCCTCAATGGAATCCATCTTGGCAATGAAGATAAAGTACAAGTTAGTGCCTTGCGGGTAGAAATGCGAAGAATGCGACATTATGATGGTATCAGGGCGCTGATGGCAATACTCCTTGACAAAGCGCCACGTTTCCTCAATCTGATCCCACGCCACCGCGCATTCGAGTGTATCGATCAGGATGCCGTAATCCTGCAAATCCTCTCTCATATACGGATCTTCAAAACGCCCATGCTCCCATGACTTGGTCACATAGCCCGTGGTATACATCGCACCATACTTGCGGGCCACTTTTTTGATCATGTGCTTGACATGTCTGGTATAGCCGCGCTCGCCATCCGCTGTACCGAGGAGCAGACAGCGCTCGCCAGCCTTATAACCGCGCAAGCGCATCATTGTATCGATAACGGTGCCTTCCACGCCATAGAGCTTAAGCGCTACATCGGTCTCCTCCGGGTCGGAAAGGCGAAATACGGACGGTTTGCCAAACTCGAGCTGCATCATTTCGCGGGTCGCTTCAATGGCGCTGTGCCAATCTTTAAAAATGAAGCTAAATCTCGTGGTGTTTTGCGGCATATACCGGCAGATGCGCAGTGTGGCTGACACCAGAATTCCGAAAGCCCCTTCCGAGCCGATCATAATCTGATCAATATCCGGACCAATGGCTTTGGCAGGGTATTCCCGTGTAACAATATCTCCGACCGGAGTGACATATTCCTGACAGACCACGATATGTTCGATTTTCCCATAATAGGTGGAGTTCTGTCCGCAACCGCGCGTGACCACCCACCCGCCCACTGTGGAAGAAACCATCGACTGCGGGAAATAGCCACTCGTGTAGCGCAGTTTGGTTCCAAAACGCTCGGGCGCCTCATTTAGAGCCTTTTCGAGATCTGGTCCAAAGATGCCCGGTTCAACAGTCACGGTCTGGTTAACCGGATTCAGCTTCAGGATACGGTTCATGTGCGCCCGCACATCCAACGATATTCCACCGCGCGTACATTCGACTCCGCGCATTACGGTTGAACCGCCGCCGTATACGGTGATGGGTATTTTCTTGGCGCTGCAGTACTTCACCAGCGCCTGGACATCCTGCTTATCTCTGGGCAATACTACTGCGTCCGGCAAATTCTCGATGATCTTTTTGCGCAGACGGATCAAGTCCACCATGGTCTTGCCATAGGCAACCTCTAGCCGTGAAAAACCGTCGATCTTGACATTTTCGTCACCGACAATCTTTCGCAAGGCCTCAATCTGCTGCGGCGTAAGCCGTGAGGGGACCTCGATATCGACTATCTCTTCGCCTACATCTTTTTTCTGAGCGAAATCGGCTTCACTCATGTGGAAAGTATCCATCATCAGGCGTACCAGGCGCTTATTGGGATGCTTAAACCGATCCAGAGCCCCCCATTTTAAAATGGCGCGATAGGATTTTTCATGTGGAATGTTTTCATACCAATCCGGTTGGAACCATTTGCTTTTAGCCATCGGCCTCCCCCTTTCCTTTGATCAGGTCGTAGGATGATTCGTGGTATTTGGCGCGGTCATATCGCCAGTTGCCAGCAAGGCAACTCCCGTCCCGGCAAGATCTTCAATCAGTACTTCTCCTGGATGTAACCTTTTGCAGGCTCGATAATTATTGAGCTCCTGCATTACCCGGAAGACATCCCGCAGCGGAATATCGCCGTCCGTACGCACTGACACCAGCGGACAATCATCAAAGATCGTAGCCACAGTGGTGGTCAGGGTCCGGGAAGGATTAGTCAGCTCTTTGATGGCATACGCTCGGCCACGCGGGCATTTGTTGCCGGTAATCTTATAGACCGCGTCCCCGCATTGGCAGAAGCTGCTGTAGGCGTTGCTCACTTGATTTGCGCCATTTGCATTAATAGCGCCAGTTGCGCTACTGGTGCCATTTGCACTACTGGCGCTCTGTTTTTCCGCATGCAATGTACAACCCTGCGGACATTGAATGCAAGTGATTTCTCGGGAATCAGTCATTTTCATTGGCGGAGTCACCTCCCTCCAACTTCAGTTCAGCCTTAATGAGTACGCTTTGCTCCTGCAGGCGGCCGGCTTGTTGGACGGTCTGGCGGGCGGTCTGGTGGTCGCCCAAAATCGGCAAGCGGCTCAAGTCCGAAAATTTCAGTGTAAGGCGCTCCATTTCAGGAGGCCGCACTACTGCATAATGCCGTTCCTCCAAAATCGTCTTATCTGCACTAATCTGCAGACGGGCCGAATTCAGCCTGGTCCGGCTGCGGAAATAAAAGACGGTTTCATCACTAGTGCCGAAGTGGTGCGCCAGATCGATGCGCTGCGGAACAATATATTGCATGCTTCCGGCTGCCTGAACGCTGATGAGATGACGGGTTTCAGCTGCATGCCGTTTCGAATCCACCCCATCGTCCCCATCGTATTGTCCGGTGGCATAGGCTGCCGCCGCCTTCCCGGCAATCTGGCCACTTTCACTGACATAGTCGACAAGATCATTGACATGTACAGCATTACCACAAGCAAATACGCCATCCACAGAAGTCATCATGTTCTGATCAACAACCGGGCCATTCGTTCTGCGATCCATCGCAATTCCCAACGGTTCGAGGATTTCATTTTCCGGAATCAAACCTACTGACAAAATCAGAGCATCACAGGGCACCGTGCGCTCGGTTCCCGGTATAGGCCGACCGGACTGATCAACTTTGCCAATCACGACCGCTTCTACCCGGTGCCGCCCTTCTACGGTAAGGACTGTCGATGACAAATGCAACGGTATTCCAAAATCAGTCAGGCATTGTTGTATATTACGCGAAAGCCCCGAAGGTTCCGGTTTGATTTCATAGACTCCTTCAACTTCCGCCCCTTCCAGAGTCAGGCGTCTGGCCATAATCAGGCCAATGTCTCCTGAACCGAGGATGACGCAGCGGCGGGTTGGCAAAAACCCCTGAATGTTGACGATATATTGCGCTGTTCCGGCTGTGAGAATGCCAGCAGGGCGATTCCCATGAATAAAGACCTGCCGGGCGGTTCGCTCGCGGCATCCGGTGGCAGCGATGACTGCGCGGGCCTCTAATGTGAAAATGCTGTCCGTGCTGTTTTGCATCTGCAGCAAAAACCGGCCGTCATTTTGGTTTTTCGCAATGTTGAGCAAATAGGTTTCGCTAATCACCGGAATACCGCGCTCGGAAGCCATCTGATGGTAGCGGTAGGCATACTCCGGTCCTGACAGACGTTCGCCAAAACGAATCAGTCCGAAACCATCGTGAATGCATTGCTTCAGCACGCCGCCCGGTTTTCTTTCACGCTCAATTATGCACGTGTCTGCTCCGGCATCGCGAGCTGCAATTGCAGCCGCCAAACCGGCCGGGCCAGCGCCGATGACCACGACATCCCATTGCTTCTTAACCGGCATTGTAATCTTCCTGCCTTTGCGTGGTATTGGAGGCCGCTTCAGCGCCAGCAACTGCATTTTTGGTTGGGCGCAGCGCTATTTCGGAATTTCCTCCGTTTTTACAGATCTCGTCAATACTGGTATGCCGCTCGCGGGCCATGATTTCTAACAGCAATGGCGTGCAAAAGCCGCCTTGACACCTGCCCATACCGGCGCGTGCCCTCCGCTTGATACCATCCAGCGACTCTACCGGTACCAGTGAATGGATAGCATCGAGAATTTCGCCTTCTGAGACGCATTCACAACGACAGATGATGCGCCCATATGAAGGATTGCGGCGGATTAGTGCGGCGCGCTCCTCAAGAGACATGCTCCGCAAATCAGGCGGAGCTTTGCGGCAGGGGTCAAACGCTGGATTTGGCATCACCGCACCGCGCCCGGCCGATGCTCTTACCTCGCTCAGTGCTTTGACAGCCATAAGCGCTACATCCTGAGCGATCGCCGGTGATGAAGCCAGCCCTGGCGATTGAATACCGGCGGCATGGACTAGATTTGCTACATAATCAGAGGTTTTGATAACGAAATCTTCTTCAAAAGTGCAGGCGCGCACTCCCGAAAAGTAGGTGATAATATCGGAGCGTTTCAGGCTCTTGTTAAGCTTTAGATGATGATCTATGACAAACTCCAGCGCTGATGCGTCGGTTGAATAATCCTCCCGATCTGGAACTTCAACAGCTGTCGGACCCAATAGCAGATTACCGTCAATGGTTGGCACCAGGCCACCGCCTTTGGTATGCGAATGACTTGTAAAGCGGGGCTGTGACAAAATTGTACGCTGCGTATGGCCGACTTTGCGATCCAAGATGGCGGCTGTCCCTTTGCGGCCATGGATGGTGAAAAAGCGATCATTGGCATAGCCGGCAATCACATCGGACCAGACACCTGCCGCATTGATTACCATGCCTGCCCGAATCAGTCCGCGATTGGTACAGACATGCGTAATGCGGTTATGCTCCATTTGAAATCCGGTGACAATCGTATTAAGTAATACTGTTGCGCCGTTTTGCACGGCATTTTCCCCGAAAGCGATTGTCACCTGATAAGGCGAGACAATACCAGCGTCCGGTATGAATACTCCGCCGTGCTGATTTGAGGTAACATTGGGTTCCATTTTGAAGATGCGCTGGCGGTTCCAAAACTCCGCACCACGGATTTCGTTCTGTCGGATGCGTTGCCAAATCATGGGCAAGAAAGCGCGTTGCCATGGGTT
>JBMNNY010000114.1:0-7067 GCA_050942765.1 Bacillota bacterium
CCCCCGTGTAATACCACATGCGCCCGGAATCGAGGAACCCGATCAACCAGAGGGGTGTCTTGAAAACAGGGACGTGGTATTCCAGAATGCCACTGAAATACGCATTTCCGATGAATCCTGCCGCATGCCCGCGTAGCGGCAGGGAGCCGAAACCACCCATGACATACTGGTGATTGAGTGGTGCTTTCTCCGACATGAAGCCTCCTGCTGCTGTCAACGACAGAACCGTGGAACCTATTTCGAACTCCCCGCTGGCTGATCCACTAACCGAGAAATAATGGCTGCCTGTTCCACTCAAATCAAAAGCGCCTATGCTACGGCCCGTGGTTGTAAAGGCAGGCCAACCATTCGTCCAATGGGAGTTTGTCCATTGAGCCCCTGAGCCCACTAACAAATAGTGCTGCGCCAACGCAGGAGTACCACCTATACTGGTATTTGCATAGCGGTAACTGGCCCCCAGCATATATTGCATTGAGTCAGTTGCATAATTATCAAAGGAAAGCTGCGCCTGAATACCGTTTACATTATAGGCAGGCGCCGGTGTCAGCGGATCCCTTCTATAAAAAGACGCCTCCACCTTCGACCAGGTCAAACCACTTCCCATGACCCAACCTGCCGCCAATGATTGACTTAGCGTAACGCTCGCACGCGGATTTGTGCCCCATCTCCCGCCAACTGTCAGATCCGTGCCCGTGCCAAACGGGTTATGTAGTGTCTGATAGAAGCTGGAGAAGATTAGCTCCTGAACGTGCATAGCAGCAAACTCAATCGGATCATTATATAGAACGTGTGGATCGCTGACTCTGATTACCACCCGGACTGCGCCAACGCCCATTGGCTCCAGAGTTATTTTCAGGTTCATCGGGTCAAAGAGCTCTGTCCCCAATAAACGTTTCATGGTTGTAACGGTATAGGCATCGGTCCATTGGTCTCCCACCTTGAATGGCAGCTGCCTCAGGATTATTGAATCATCGGTTCTGGTATTTCCAACAATAACGATTTCGGCTATAATTAGCCCTTCATAAGTTTCAACAGTTTCAGCTGCGGCAACGGCGGATGCCTGCCACAAAGGAAGCACAGCCATTGACAGTATTAAAACCAGAACCGCGCTGAAAAGTCTGGTGCCACGCTCTCCACGCTTTTCCATTACCGATCCTCCTTCTTTTTCATAGTCAGAGGACGTTCCAGTCCAGCCCTGCAAAAACTGCGTACTTGATCAAAGTCGTCCTGCACATCAGGTACTTCCACCGCCAGCGCAGCCCGATAGTGTTCTACTGCACGTTCTCTATTCCCGAATTGATCATAGATCACGCCCAGCCAGAAATGTGCCTTCAGCAGATTGCAGGGTTCATAAATCGCCGGAAGCGATACCAGTCTCTCAAATACTTGTCTGGCTTCTTCAAGGTTATATAGTTCAATATGGCACTTTCCTAAGAGAGATAAAATATGTTCGTCGTCCGGGTGGCGTTCCTGAATGGGACTCAGAAGCTCCAAAGCGTTTTGATAGTCACCATTGATATAAATTAGATTGGTGATGTGCATCGCCTGGCGCCAATCTAGAACAAATTGGGTTTCTTCCGGTGCCGGCACTACTCCCAACACATCTGCAGGCGGCTGCCCGCTGTTCCAGATGTCCGGAGCCGAAAAACCAATAAAAGAATGTTCACCGGACAAAACTCCGCCACTAGTGCTGAGCCAGATTTCCCTGGCAGAAGCATCAAATACCATACTGGCGATTGTGCCCTCATTTTGAATGCTTGGATGCAATCCAGCGCCGCCTGCCACTGCCGGATCGTTTTTGTCTCTCATAACTTCAATGGCGCTATTAACATCAAAGCGGCCCCACCAAAACTCCTTGAGCTGCTCGAACCGCTTTTCGCGTGACGCAGAACTCAGCCATCCGCTGGCTTGATACTGTTTCATGTATGGCATCTGATAGCGGTTAGCCGCGTAAATGAAAGGCTCCGCGCCAGCCTCCCTGACTGCCATGCGGTGTGCGGATACCTCAACAATCACCGCCTCGCGGGCGCTGCCATCAGCGACAAGAATATTCAATCCGACTGTTCGGGGCATTTCTTTAATGATTCCTATGGCTTCATCGACATTGGCGGCATATTGCAGCAAATGCCGCAGCATGATGGTATAGGGAACGCCATCGATCGTCATTTCAGAGGGTACCGCCATTGAATAGGCCATTGCAATAACGAGCCCCTTCTCATTCATACCATGCATGATGCCAACATTGGACGGATACGTCAGTGTGACAAAATCGTAACCTTGTTGTGGCGCATAAAAGGCCAGCAACTGAGCGCGAGCTATTTGATCGAGATTGGCAAAATCCAAATTTCTACCGACAATCAGGTTACCATTCCGCGAAGCTTCGCCCCATGCCGAGAAAAATGAACATCCATATACCAGCATGAGATCCTGGAAAGCATTGCCCAGAAGCAGCTCGTCAATGGAATTTTCAGTGCCTTTGGATGCTTCATTTATGAATCCTTTTAGCTCATCAAGGTATTCCCGGGGAATAAACCGTTTAAATGCCGGTAAGAATTTGAGCTTTGCATAAACGTTCCTAAAAGCATCCAGCAGGCCATTCCCGGTATTATTCATACTTTGGAGAGATTTGAAAATGGCAGTCATTTCCTGTTCGCGAGGTTCGACTGTCAAATGATACATCTGAGCCCCGATTTCTTCGGGAGTTCCGGCAAAATAGGCAACCTTCAGTCCATTGTACTTCTTTACCCAACCTGCGCCTGCCCAGCGCACTCCGTCCTGTTCATGGACAGATAGTCCGGGGAATGCCGCATGAGCCTTGACAGAAGCGCCCAAAAAAATGGTGCAAAATGCCGCACATATCATTAAAATAGCCAATAAATGAAAAAACAGTCTTTTCACTTAATTCATCATCCCTTTCGCCAAGGTATGGCCTTATCGTTGAACCCCAAAAGGATAAAGCCCTGCTCTTGCAGAAAGTCACTTTGAATGACAGAGCTCTATCCTTGTATAGACACCATTTTCAGTTTTGCTCTGGTATGCTTTACTCTGCAATTCCCTATTCTATAATGATCTGCACCATTATTCAATAGAAAGGAGTAATGATCCATGGGAGAATTGCCGGATATCCTTATTAAGAATATGAAGATTCTCTTTGTGGGATTTAATCCCGGACTGCGTTCCGGAGAAATAGGTCATCATTACGCCGGACATAGCAATCGTTTCTGGAAGCTGCTGGCTGACGCACAGCTAACTCCCAGACGCTATCGTCCGGAAGAAGACTCCGAGCTGGCAAGGTTAGGCTATGGCTTGACCAACATTGTTGCACGGGTCACCAAGACAGCTGCGGAAATCTCCCCCGAAGAATATGAAGCTGGCCGCCACCGCCTAAAAGCTTTAATAAATCTCTACAAGCCCAGAATTGCGGCTTTCAATGGCATCGGTGTATACAGCCAGTATGCCAAGCGCCGCAACGTCGTCGCCGGCGTGCAGGAAAACCCGGTAATTCCCGGAGTGATTGATTTCGTATTGCCTTCGCCAAGCGGCCTGGTACGCATGCCCTACTCTGAGATGCTGGACCTGTATAAAAAACTTAAAGCACTCAGTGATTCACTCCTGAGTGCTTAAAAGTTAAAATACAAGTCGCGCTTCCATTTCGCGCCCATATGCAGTTTTTGCGGCTACGGCATCCGCCGCGCCGCCTGCCGCCTATAGAATCTTGCTCAAGAACAGCTGCGTGCGTTCGCTCTTAGGATTACTGAAGATTTCATTGGGCGGCCCTTCTTCGACGATGACTCCGCCGTCGATGAACAACACCCGGTCGGCCACTTCACGCGCAAAACCCATTTCATGCGTCACGCAAACCATCGTGATGCCCTCTCTAGCCAGGTCTTTCATGACATTCAGCACTTCGCTGATCATCTCAGGATCAAGGGCTGAAGTCGGTTCATCGAAAAGCATCACTTTCGGCTGCATTGCCATGGCACGGGCAATTGCCACCCTCTGCTGCTGTCCGCCGGAAAGTTGCCGCGGATAACTCAGTGCTTTCTCGGCCAGTCCCACTTTCTCCAGCAGCTTCATCGCAATACTTTCAGCTTCTTCTTTACTTTTTTTGCGCACCTTGATCGGTGCCAGCGTAATATTCCTCATTACGTTCAGATGCGGATAAAGGTTGAATTGCTGAAAGACCATTCCGATTTCTTCGCGGACTTTATACATGTTAACTTTCGGATCGGTAACTTCATGACCGTCCACCCATATTTTGCCCGAGGTTGGCTTTTCCAAGAGGTTCAGGCACCTTAGCATCGTACTCTTTCCTGAGCCGGATGGCCCCAGAATAACAACTACCTCGCCAGCTTTAATCTCTGTGGAGACGCCTTTCAGGACTTCCAGCTTTCCGAAGTATTTATGCAGGTTGTCAATCTTAATCACTGACGCGCAGCCTCCTCTCGAGCAAGCCCAGCAGTTTGGAAGTAATGAACGTCATCGCAAAATAAACAATGGCCGTTCCGATATACATGGTAAAGTAGTTGAATGAGCGGGCAGCAACGAGCTTAGCCCGGAAGGTCAGCTCATGTACTGACATAATCGACACCAATGAGGAGTCTTTAATCAACGTTACGAATTCATTGCCGAGAGGCGGGATAATCCTGCGCAGTGCCTGTGGCAAAATGATGTAACGCATCGTCTGCCAGTAGGTCAAGCCCTGAGATTTAGCTGCTTCAGTCTGGCCCTTATCAATCGATTGAATTCCAGCACGGAAGATTTCGGAGTTATAAGCTCCGCTGTTAACGCCAATCGCCAGAACTCCTGCAGGAATAGGCCCCAGCTGAATACCTAGCTGCGGCAAAGCAAAATAAACAATATAGATTTGAACCAGGAGTGGCGTTCCCCGAATAAACTCAACAAATGCAGTGCATATAAACCTGAGAACACGTGAACCGGAAAGACGCCCAAGAGCTACAATAAGTCCCAGTACAATACCAAATGCAATGGCAAATACGGTTACCTTAAGTGAAATAACTGCCCCATCAACCAAGTAGGGCATGTTTTTCCACAGCAGTTGAAAATCAAACAACAGTTCACCAACTCTCCGTTGTATATCTATACCATTTTTAGATGATAGATAGAATAAAGCCGGTCCGAAGCATTATCGGACCGGCATGTTCGTATTTTGGAAAGCCTATTCGCCAAACCATTTCTGGATCAATTCATCATATTTACCAGAGCTCATAATGTTATCAAGGGCAGTATTAATATCGTTCAGTAATTCCTCGTCCTCTTTATTGACGGCAATTCCAAATTGCTCATCCTCAAAGACGATTGAATCAACGGTCACGAGTCCTTCAAACTGCTTCAAGTAGCTGGCAGCGACCGGAGCATCAATAATAATGGCATCCACTCTGCCATTGGTGAGCTCCATAAAGGCTTCGTTAACCTTTTCGTACTGCTTCAGATTGGGATCATCGGCTGTCCCCTTAATTTCTTCAGCCTTGATAGCACCGGTAGTGCCCATTTGCACGGCGATAATCAGGTTGGCAAGATCCTCCATAGAGGTAACCCGGGTTTCGCCTTCACGCACGACTACTGCCTGTTTGGCATTGTAATACGGATTTGAAAATGATACTGACTGTTTGCGCTCTTCGGTAATTGTCATACCGGATACAACCATGTCGATCTGCTTGGCTTGCAGCGCGCCAATCAAGCCATCAAAAGGCTGATTGCGAATATCCAGTTCCAAGCCAAGTTCTTCAGCAATGGCATAAGCAAGGTCAGCGTCAAAACCAATCACTTCGTTGTTGTCATCGGTCATTTCGAACGGTGGAAATGATGCCTCGGTGCCCATGATAAGAGTGGTTCTCTCCTCTTTTTTGCATCCAGAGATACCCAGAGCCAGGGCAATGACCAGAACAAAAGCGGAGAAAATCGATAGTTTCTTAATCATATTTCATCCCCCTTTAGTTGATCGGTCTTTAGGAGATAATTCCCCAGCCAGTGATAATTTCCTGCAAGCAAAATATTTGAAAGTCGAAAATACCTCTAAGATACCTTTTCTGGCAAAAAAAGCGCTCTCTTCCGAGAGCGCCCGTAGCCAGTTATGGCAATGTTTAATAGCAAACTAGAAACCTGGCCTGATAGGTCTGGATGCCGATAAGTCTGGACGCATAATATGCTTATGCGCTTAGAACCGTAATACCCCGCTAAATGAATAGGCGAATTGATCACTGGAATACAGATTGCTTGTTCCATCGCTCCAGGGAGACATTTCATATTTCTGATTGACAGACACTGAGAGGCCTAGTGTATCAAAAAGAAGGTAACCCAGTTCTGCACCCAGATCCACTGCTACTCCGCAAAAAGTCTCGGAACCATGATGCGTGGCGGAAACCACCTGCAGGCCGGGCCCTACCAACGCATGAGCGTTCAGCATCCATGTACCCAGTAACATGTCGACTTCTTTGCTAACAACCGGCCCCAAAAGCAAGTTGCCGGAATAGAGGTTAAAGGAAGCCGCATCGACGCCCGAGAGTGAGTGAAAATCCGCCTCAATTGCGACTCCCAGCGGACCAATAATTTTGTGCTGGAATCCGGCACCTACATCGAACAAGTCCACATCGGCTTCTGTGGCAACATCATCCCAACTCCAGGTGTTTATCTCCGCCACCGCAATGTGGCCATACCAGGTCACTTTACCCCTATCAACTGATGTGCTCCAAATCCAGCCTTCATAATTGCAGTCAAGATTTAAGTCCCAGCCCCAATCAGGAATGGCAAAATGATAATCGCTAAAAAGCGACCATGACCCCATCTGATTGGTGCTGCTCGCCAACGTCGGGGAAGCCATAAGGCAGACCATCAGCAAGCCTATAAATAAACCCACCCATGTTAATTTGCGTTTCATTAAAGTAACCTCGCTTTCGAAATCTGTTTCTCAGACCGGTTGTGCCGTCCGCCCTGAATCTCTTTACTCTGATTCTACCTTATGGTTATGACAACAGGATTAATGAATTTCCCCAAATTGTTACAGTTTTTTTAACAATTATAGCACACAAAGATCGGATGCACCAGAC